>CAJOJG010000031.1 GCA_905234655.1 uncultured Bacteroidales bacterium | reverse complement strand
GCGGTCATCGAACCGAGTGCGAGCATGAATGCCGCCATTCTGAAAATTTTCTTCATTTGTTTGTTTTGTTTTTAGTTAGTATTTATTTATTTGTGTTTGATGCAATACGTTTTTAAAAACGGTGCAAAGTTATATTTATTTTGCGTCATAAAAAAATCTTTTTATCAAAAATTTTTTTTTCATGACCGTTTCCACTACTATAACACGCAACTCCGCCGATACCCTAACAAGTTTTTGAAAAAAATTTTGGAAACACGAAAAAAATATCTTTTCTTTGCACCCAAAAGCAACGTCATAATGAAAATCACATTCAAAGACAAGGATTTGGAGAAATGCGCCACCAATGAGAAACATGGACTGAAAAAACTCGGTTCCAGACGCTACGCCGCATTCTTAAAACGGTTGGGTGTGCTTCAAAACGCAGACACCCTCGAAGAAGCCAGGCATTACCCAGGTAATTTCCACGAGTTAGTTGGAGACCGTAAGGGGCAATGGGCTTGCGACTTAGACCAACCGTACCGGCTAATCTTCACACCCTTAGAAACCCCAATACCAACCGACAAGGATGGCAAATACCTTTGGATTGAGATTAAAGACGTTGAGATAATAGAAATCACGAACTATCACGGTAAATAAAATCATGGAAAAAGAATTGAAACTGGCCATATACTTTCATCCCGGCGAGACCCTTGAGGAAAAACTTCAGGAAATGGGTCTTACAAATGTCGAGTTCGCCAAGGTATCCGGACTTGACATAGACATTGTAAACGGAATCGTGGCATGTAAAACTGACGTCAACCCAAAGTATGCGGCAATTTTGGAAAAATATACCCAAATTCCAGCCCGCCTATGGCTCAAACAACAAGATGCCTTCGACCGCTACCGAATGGAGAAACTCGCCAAGAGCCTTGTCAACGACATCCGCACCGACCCATACGGCAGACGTCAGCAAATAAAAGCATCCGCCGAAAACATTTACAAGTACGCGACAAGCCTTTGAAACATCAGTAAAAGCCGCCGGTGGGACAACCAACGGCTTTTATTATTTTAAAACCGGCTCCGATTAGATAAAAAAAACCAGCGAAATCGGCGAAAAATTCGTCAAATTCGCTGAGTTTTAAGGCGGATTATCATTCTCTTACATCATCTTTTCCACGTTCCAGACGAATGCACGGACACCCATTTCGAGGTTGCGGTTGTCGAGTTTCTTGCATTTGGCGAGAAGTTCGTCAACCTTGTCGTCGGGGATAATGGTCAAGAGCGACGAGTTGAGTTCGGGCCAAGTGTGGTTGCCACGGCGGGGGTCGCCGTCGTTGGTGCCTTGTCCGAAAACTTGTTCCCACATCGTGTAGCCCCGGATTTCAAGACGTTCCAACATATATTCAACACGCTCGGTGTTGGACTGATTGAATACTATAAATACTGCTTTCATTTTTTATAATTGATAATTGACAGTTGACAATTGACAATTAATTTCCGCCGGAAGGCATTGTCAATTGTCAATTATCAACTGTCCATTGTTGATTAATCATCTAACGGTTTCCTTGAATCGAACACTACGTCGTCGTCCATGTCGTAGAAGACGAAACTCTGCTTAACGGCTTCCTGCTTGTCGCGCTCGCCGTGTTTAGAGAATATCGCGTAGAGGACGGGGACGATGACGAGGGTGATTACCGTCGAAACTATCAGACCGCCAATCACAACGACACCCATCGGCGCCCAAATCTCGGCACCTTCGCCGCTTGACACTGCCATCGGTATCATACCGAGGATTGTGGTGGCGGCGGTCATCAATACCGGGCGCAGACGAGAGCGGCCTGAAAGTACGATGGCCTCGTTGAGTTCGTAGTTGCGGTCGCGCATGAGGTTGATGTAGTCCACAAGCACGATACCGTTCTTAACAACGATACCCGCCAACATTATCACGCCGAGCATGCCCACCATGTTGAGCGTAGTTCCCGTGAGCAATAGCGCGAATATCACACCCGAAATCGCAAACGGGATACTCATCATGATGATGAACGGCTTGGACAGCGATTCAAACTGCGATGCCATCACGATGTAAACCAAAATCACGATAAGCCCGAAAAGCATCGTCATGTCGCGCGAGGATTCCTGCTGGTCTTCGAGGTCGCCGCCGATTACGATTTTAACGTCTGACGGCGTGTCGATTTGGTCGAGGATTTTCTGCACGTCTTCCGCCAAGTCGGTGAGCGCAACGTCGTCGGGCGTTACTGAAACGGTGTTGATACGCTGACGGGTCTTGCGGTCGATCTGCGGCGGCGCCCAGTATTCTTTGATTTCGGCAAGTTCTTTGACTTTGACCTGGGCACCCGTTGGGGTGTTGATAGTCAGTTCGTTAATCTTGTCCATCGAGTTGCGGTCTTCCTCGCGAAGGCGCACGCGGATATAGTATTCGTCGCCGTCCTCTTTGAGGTAGCCGGCGGTGTAGCCGTTGATTTTGTTGCGGATATACGAACCCATCGTGGCGGTGTTGAGGCCGTGTTCAGCAAGTTTTTCCTTGTTGAAAACGAGTTGCAACTCGGCGCGGTCGGCCTCGCGGCTGATGCTGATGTCTTTTGCGCCTTCCACCATTTTGAGTTTTTCCTTGACTTCCTCGGCGATGCGGTTGGTGACGTCGAAGTCGTAGCCGTAGATTTCAACGTCAACAGAGTTGTTGCTCATGCCGCCGCCGCCCGATGTGCTGACCTTGTAAGTTACGATTTCGGGGGTGTTGTCAAACTGGTCGCGGATAGAGTTGGCAATCTGGAAAATCGTGCGCTCGCGTTCCCACTTCTTGGTGGCGCGGATATACATCTGGCCTTTGTAATTGCTTGTAGATGAGAACAATGCCGAGATACCAGCGTCCTCGTCGGAACCCAATGTCGTGGAAATAATCCTCAGTTCGGGATTGTTGGCTGCCATCTCGCCCTCGATGCGGCGGGCAATCTTGGCGGCTTCCTCGATACGTGTACCGCGTTGAAGTTCAAAGGTTATCACCAATCTGCCCTCGTCTGACTGCGGCATGAAGTCCATACCGATTTTGCCCATGAATACCGGAATCAGCGACAATACAAAGAATCCCACAATGGCAAGAATCGTTATCACCTTGTGCCTCAATGCGATGGCCAAAAGTTTGGAATATTGAAGGTCGAGCCAGTCAAGACCGCGCAAAACGGTGCGCTGGTAGAGCGACTTGCCCTCTTTTTTGCCCTTGGACTGACCGAGTTTTTCCATGATGATTGCGCGGGCTTTGAGCATTTTTGACGAGAGCATCGGGGTAAGCGAAATGGCGACCGTAGTGGACGTACAAACGCAAATCGTTACAATCCAGCCCAATTCTTTGAACAGGATGCCGGCGATACCGGTCAACATGGTCAGCGGTACGAAAACGGCGCACGTTACGAGCGTTGTCGCGATAACGGAAACCCAAACCTCGTTTGTCGCATAAATGGCGGCCTCACGCGGCGACGAGCCTCGCTGGATATGCTTGTCGATGTTTTCCAAGACCACAATGGCATCGTCAACCACCATACCGATTGCGACAGTCAGGGACGAAAGCGAAATGATGTTGAGGGACGAATCCGTCGCCAACAGATATATGAACGACACGATGAGCGAAATCGGGATACAGATGGCGATGATGATTGTGGCGCGCCACTGCCCGAGGAAGAACAAGACCACCAAAACCACAAACAGAAGCGCGTAGAACACGGATTCGGCAAGCGAGTTGATTGAGTTTTGGATGGTCTCTGACGAGTCGTTGATAATCTCGAACTTGATGTCCGGCGGCAGGGTCTTTTGGATGTCAACCATCATTTTCCTGACGTCCTTACAAATCTGAACGGTGTTTGCGCCGGTCTGTTTCATTATTATAAGGCGGCAACCCTCGCGGCCGTTGATTTTGGAATCGAGGAAAAGGTCTTTGATTGTGTCGCGTACAACGGCTATGTCCTTGATAAACACCTTTTTGCCTTGGGGCGTGGTGGTTACGACAAGGTTGTTGATTTCGGAACTTTCCTTAAATTCGCTCTTGACACGCAGTCCGTACTGTTCCTTGCCCATCTTGACCGTACCTGACGAGACGTCCAAGTTGTTGGAACCCACGGCGTTGGCCACCTGTTCGAGGCTGATTCCGTAGGCGTCGATTTTGGTCTGGTCAACGTCAACATACACGTAACGCTCAGGCGCACCGGAAACGGAAAGGTTACCGATGCCGTCCACACGGTTGAGGACGTTGGTAACATTTTCCTCAAGGATTTTGTCGAGGCCGGCGTAACTCTCGTCAGCGGTAACGGCGTACATCAAGATAGGCATCATTGACGTATTGAACTTGAACACAATCGGCTTTCCGGCACCGTCAGGCAGGTTGTCGGACACCATGTCCAAGGCACTTCGCACGTCGTTGACGGTCTCGTCCATGTCCTGTCCCCACTGGAATTTCATAGAGACGAGGGCGATGTTGTCCTTAGAGGTAGAGGTCATTTCGTCAAGGCCTTCGATGGAATTAAGGCTGTTTTCCAACAGTTTGGTGAGGTTGGTCTCGATTTCTGAACCCGTGTTGCCCGCATACGTACACATGACGGACACGTAAGGCGGTTCCATCTCGGGGTATTGGTCGATAGGCAGTTTTGAAAGTGCAAACAAGCCGATGATAATCACCGCCACAAAAATCAACGAGGTGGTAACGGGCTTGTCTATCGCGGTTTTGTAAATACTCATATTTATTTAATTGAAAATTGACAATTGACAATTGACAATTTTGGCATACGGCGGTAGCAACTGACAATTGATTTTTCTGCCGGACGGCATTGTCAATTGTCAATTGTCAATTGTCCATTATTATAATTAATTTTTTATTTGAATCGGTGTTCCGTCGTGAAGTTTTGCGACACCTTGGGTGATGAGGGACACGCCTTCGTGGATTTCGTCGGCGATGATTTCAACGTTGTCGTCAAAACGCTGACCCAACTTGACCACAACACGTTTGGCCTTGTTGCCGTCAGCCAAGAAAACATAACGCTCGTCGCTGCCCTGCAACTTCTGAACGGCGTTGTAAGGGGCGACCAAAGTCTGTTCCTTGCCCATTTCGAGGGTGGTGCTGACGTACATTCCGGGACGCAACTTCTGGTTTGCGTTTGGCACTTTGAGTTTGATTGAGAAGGTGTGCGACTTGGAATCAATCGTCGGGTAAACGACCTCGATTGTGGCGGGGAAAACCTCGCCCGAGTAGGTGTCGGTCTTGATGTTGAGTTTCATGCCTTGCTTTACGAGCGGGAAGTATGTTTCAGGCACTTCGACGAGGGCTTTGAGGGTGTTTATCTGCACCAACTCGTAGATGGCCTGGCCGCTGAAAAGTTCGCCCGGCTCGTAGTTCCTTGCCGAAATCACGCCTGCAAACGGTGCGCGAAGGTAGGTGTTTTGCTCGAGGTTTTTGAGCGAAGTTTCCAACACTTCGAGACCCGATTTTGCTTGGTCGTAGGTCTGCTTGGCGATGTTGTTGCTGTCGTTGAGGATTTTGATGCGGTTGAAGTCAGTCTTGGTGTTCTCGTAGTTGAGTTTGGTGGACAGGTACTGGGTCTCGTCCATCTTAGCGAGCATCTGACCTTTTTGCACACGGTCGCCCACCTCTACGTAAAGGTTGGTGATGCGGCCTTGAAGAGCGGGCGCAACTGACACTTTTTCATACGGTTGCAAGACGTTAGAGAACGTGAGGACGCGCATGATTTCCTGCTTTTTGAGTTGTTGGGTCGAAACGGCCTCGACTTTCTGCTCTTCGGTCTGGGTGGCGGAATCGGCCGCCTTGTCGCTGCCGCCGCACGAGGGCAACAGCATCGCAGCCGCCGCCAAAATTACCGGATAGTATTTTATTTTTATCATTTTTGTAAAGTGTTTATTCGTGATTAATTGACAGTTGACAATTGACAATTGACAATTTGGCTTTCGCAATCGTCATTATTAATTATCTTTCCAATTATCAACTGTCAATTGTCAATTATAAGTTGTTATACAGTTTCAGCAAGTCGGTCTGGGCGGTCATTACCGAGTAAAGGCTCTGAATGTAAGTGCCTTGCGCGTTCAACAGGTTGTTGTTGACGGTGATGAGGTCGCTGGACGAGATTGTGCCGACGTTGTATTTTTGCAAAGAGTTTTTGAAAATCTTTTGGTAGAGTTCCAACGATTCCTTGCTGCTGTTGTAGGTCTCGATAGCGTTCGAGAGGTTGTATTTGAGTTGGATTTCCTGCACCTGCAACTGTTCCAAGGTCTGGTCGCGTTGGGTCTGCGCAATGTCGATGTCTATCTTCGACTGTTTGCACTGCGAGTAGCGGTTGCCTGACGAGAAAATCGGAATCGAGAGCGCAAATGTCATGTTGTTAGGTGCTTGCTTCATGCCCGCGTCCTTGCCGAAATACGTCCTTCCGCTGTAATTGTACTGGATTGCGAATGTCGGCCCGTATGCCCAGCGGCTCAAAGTCCACTGCTTTTTTGCGAGGTCGATGCTCATGTCGAGTTGCTGCATGGTGATGTTGCCTTCCACCGAACCTGACGGCTCTGCAATTTGCTCGTTTTCAAAGAAATAATCGAGGTTTTCGGTGAGTTGGATTTCCGTCGTTGGCGGTGCGCCGAGGGCTGTGATGAGCGCGCTTTTGGCAAGTTGGATGTTGCGGTCGGCGGCGCGAAGGTTGTTGTCCAAAACCATCAACTGCACTTTCAATTGGTCGGCGTCGGTCTGCTCGGCCATGCCCACTTTGGCGAGCTGCACGATGTTGTTGTATGATTTTTCGAGGTTTTTGCGGCTGTCTTCGATGGTCTTTTTGCTTTCCTGCGCGATGAGCACCGAAAGATATGAGGTTGTGGCTGCGGCTTTCACGTCGTTTTCACTGCCCTGCATCGCGAGTTTCTGCATCTCAATGGCGAGTTTGGAGATTTGCACGCCCACAATCATCTGGCCGTTGACGGCGGCAGACGCCGAGATTCCAAGAGTGCCGACGTCGTTGCTCGGAATGGAGAACGAGCCGAGGTTCATCACGTAGCCAAACATGGTCGTGTAACTCAATGTTCCGTCCACGTTGAGGAGCATATTGGAAATCGCCTGCCATTTAGCCCATTCGGCTTTCTGGATGTTGAGGTCGGCGGTGCGCATCGTCTTGGAATGCTGCACGGCGTATGCTTTCGCCGAATCCAACGTAAGAATCAGCGGCCCTGCGCTGGCTGAGGTGTCGGTCTGCGCCGTTGCACACAGCGACATTCCCGCCGCAAGTATCAGCATTAGAGATTTTTTGAAATTCATTTTTATGATTGATGTATTGTTTAATTATTCTTGTATATTCAACTATCCGTAAATAACGGACAGTTGGATTAATCATACCTCGTCGGCAAGGAACTTCTTTTCATAATTGTCCATCTGCTCCATAAAAAAGGCAAGGCTTTCGAGCATCGCGCTGATGCTCTTGGCGGTGCGGGATTCCTTGTCCTGCTTGAGTTCGAGGGCGAGACGGTTGATTTTTTGCATTTTTTCCACATGACGGCGCATGTCCTGCAAAAACTTCCTGCGATTGTTGATTTTGATTCTGAAATACCTTTTGCGGTCGCCTGGGTATGTTATGTATTCGATTTTGTCGGTCTCGATGAGATGGTTGATGGTGGTGGAGACCGAAGATTTGGAGATTTTGAGTTCTTCTACGATTTCCTCGAATGTAAACTCCTCTTTGTCGAAGAATGACAGCAAGCCTATAATCCTACCAGAAAGCGTTGTGCCGCCTCCCCTATTGGTGAGCCGTCCCATTGCCTCCACGAGTTCGCGCTGCTTCTGTATCCTTTCTACGTCGCTTAACTGTTCTTGCATTTGTTGGTTCTGTAATTTCCGAACTAATTATTATTTTCGGCACAAAGGTAAAAATTAAAAACTAAGAAAACGATAACGCAGTGTTAAGAAAAGGTTAAGAAAATTAAGTATGATAGACAAGCAAATAAAGTTTCCAATATTGTTTTAACCACATTGTTCTTTGAATTTTGACATAAAAAAAATAATTAAGTATTAGATTTTCATCAGAAAAATTCATAAATTTGCAATCGATTATCAACAAGAAAAACACTATGAGAAATTATAATTTGGGATTCATATCCGACGAAAACATATATAATCACGTGCGTGAAACGGTGATGCGTTATAGCGCGAATATTGATTTGAAAGCGTTTAACAAAAATATCATCGACCCCATCAAACTGACTTTTGATGCCAAAGTCTATGGTCGCACAATGGAGGAAGTAGTGGCGTCGGAGTGTATCCGTCAAATGGATAAATCAAACAACAACCACATCGGCTACTTTCATCAAAACCTATTCCGATATGCTGGTAATGGCTGGATTGTACCGACAGAAGGATTTGACGTGGTGAACGAACAACAGCATATTTTCGTTGAAATGAAAAACAAACATAACACTATGAACGCGGCTGCTTCACAGAAAACATATATGAAAATGCAGAATAAAATAGTTCGCGATAGCCATGCAACGTGTATGCTTGTTGAAGCAATTGCCACAAGCTCTCAGAATAGAACTTGGATTGTATCTGTTGATGGAGAACAATTTAACAACGACCACATCCGCCGTGTATCAATGGACAAGTTTTATGAGATTGTTTTTGGCGACCCGCAGGCATTTGCCAAATTATGCAAAGCTCTTCCCGATATACTTGATGACGTGATTGGAAACATGGATCACGAAAACAATCAGAACACTGTTTTTGCAGAACTTGCATCCTTGTCGCCTGATATAATGAAAAGCCTTTATCTTCTTGCATTTAGACATTACGACGGTTTTGACAATTTCTAACATAATGCATACATTTTTATCAGCCAATAATCTGGCGGACCTTACTGGGACGTCCATCGCCACCGCACATAAATGGGGCGAAAATGGCATATACCCCTACCATAAAAACGAAAAAGGGCAAGAAGGCTTCTATATGGAAGAACTTACTGACGTTGAACCTGTAAGAATGATGCTCCGAACACGATGGAAGGACGAATTGCATGTCGCACCTCTGCGTGCCTTTACATCGGTAGAGTTGTTCGCGGGGGCGGGCGGTCTGGCACTTGGAATGCACATGGCAGGCTTTCGTCATGTACTACTTAATGAAATTGACGCAATGGCTTGTCAAACCTTACGGCGCAATCACCCTGAATGGAATGTACTTGAAGGCGACATTCATAATATTGATTTCACCCCATTACGTGGTCATGTCGATTTCCTATCGGGAGGATTTCCTTGTCAGGCATTTTCGTATGCAGGGAAAAAAGGTGGACTGAATGATACACGTGGCACGTTGTTCTTTGAACTTGCAAGAGCGGTCAAAGAGATACAACCGAAAGTTTTTATGGGCGAAAACGTGAAAGGACTATTGTCTCACGACAATGGCAGAACACTACAAATTATTCGCAACGCAATTGCTGAATTGGGTTATACGTTAATTGAGCCACGTGTATTAAAAGCAATAATGTATCAAGTGCCACAAAAACGAGAACGACTAATTCTTATAGCAATTCGCAACGATATTGCTGGACATGTACAGTTTAAATGGCCCGACCCATATAGACGTGTGATGACCTTGCGAGATGCGTTTTTTTGCGGAGAATTGTTTGAAAACGACGTACCAAAATCTGAAGGTCAACAATATCCACCCAAAAAAGCCCGAGTTATGGCAATGGTTCCTGAAGGAGGCGACTGGCGCGACCTACCTGAAAACGAACAAAAAGACTACATGGGTGGTAGTTACTATCTTGGCGGTGGAAAAACAGGCATGGCTCGTCGTCTTGCCATGGACGAACCGAGCCTAACTCTTACCTGTGCTCCAGCTCAGAAACAGACCGAACGTTGCCATCCTACGGAAACACGACCTTTGACAGTGCGCGAATATGCACGTATTCAAACATTCCCCGATGATTGGCTTTTCGAAGGTAATATGACAGAACAATACAAACAGATAGGAAATGCAGTTCCTGTAAATCTTGCATTTGCTATTGGACGTTCTTTAATTCGCCTTTTCAACGACATCGACGCTCAGATGCCCGAAGAAAGCCATTGGGAAGAAGCCAACAAAATAGCGCAAGGAATGTTGCCGCCAAAATTGTTTGAAATAAACATGTTTGCCGTCAAAGAGGAATACCCTGAAAAAATAGTTTGCAATCAGTACGCAAAAAAGAACCGTGTAAACATAAGTAAACTTGACGGTACAAAGAATGTACTTATATGTCTTGTACCTGACAAATACATCGTTCCATATACAAATAGAGATGCCAAAGTCTATTTTTCTGGTAAAAAGTTTCCTTCTACTGTTGCTCTCAACAAACTCTACTACTTTATGCCATACACCAAAGGCAAAGGTATTCGCGACCTTTATCAAATCAAGGTCGCTCGGATTGCACCCAAACATGAATTTGTGACTGATGCAGATGAAAACGACTTGCGACTGGCTTTTGAAATTGAGTATATTGCGCAACTACACGATGACTACAAACCAATCCGCCTGAATATTTGGCGAACATTCACCGATACAAAACTTCGGAATGTGCTTGATTTGTAATCTATTTTATCTCCATATCTTCATATCCTGGAACGCCTTACGACGTTTTCGGGCGTTCTTGGACTCGTCGGTGCCACGGCTGATGACCTTCTTCTCGCGGATGCGCTTTCGCTCCTCGGCAAGTTCGCCAAACTTGTTGAGGACTTTCTGGAACACACGGAAGTACAGCAAAAGGTACAGCACAAGGCTCTGTCCCCATACAACGGCAAGGTTGAGCCAATAAGTCTCGACGTACCAATTTGCAATGCGCTTGCGCGGTGCGTAGAAGTGGGCGCGGAGGTACTTGTTGTGGGGATCGAGATAGACGGGCATCGCCTTTTGGTAAATGCGGTTGTCATACTCCATGATGCGCTCGGTCTCGCTGTTATTAGTGACAAAATCGGCGAGCGACTCGTTGTGGTAGTCGCGCTTGAGATTGAGGTACTCGTCGCGGTGCTCGGGCGTGTCCTGCTGCTCGGAGATATAATCGTCGCGCATGCGGCTCGCCTCCTTGAACTCACGGATGTAATACCGTCTCAGGTCGTCAAAATATTCATGCACGCGGTCTATCAAATCTTGGTCGCAGAGGTCGAACTGAAGGCTGTCGGGGCTGAAACCGGGCGTTACCTCGACGATGTCCTCCATCTCCTGAAGAATCTCGTTGCGGAGGGTCAGGAGGTCGTTCTTTATGGTACTGTAATTGGCGGAATCGCCGATAAGCCGCGGATAATCATTGATTTTGTTCTCCAAATGCTTGAGCCAAAAGTCACGCTTCATTATCGCGACCTGCATACGTTTTTCGTACTGGTAGATTGGCCTCTCGTAGTCGTTGCCGACAAACTGTTCCACAGCCAAGCCCTCGTATGCCCACCGCGCAACGAATATGTCGCCGTACATCGGCACAACGCCCGGGCGCGAGATTGTGGGGTTGAGTTTGTCAAAACTTACAAGGACACCCGTCAGCATTATCTGCGGGATTATCAGGAAAGGTATTAGGATATAGATAGTTACAGTAGTCTTGAAAGCGTCGGAGATGTTAAGTCCCATGATGTTGGCGTTGACCCAGACGGCAAACAGCATGAGCCAATACTTGAAGTACATGCCGTGGATTTCGAGTATCGAATTGCCAATCGCCACAAACGTAAACGCCTGATACGCAGACATGAACAGCAAAATCACAACCTTGGACAACATGTACGCGCCGTTACTGAGATTAAGGAACTGCTCACGCTTCCGCACAGCGCGGTCTTTGATGATTTCCTGCGCGCTGACGGTCAACCCGACGAAAATGGCGATGATGACCGACATGAAGATATACACAGGCAAGTTGCTGTTATTCAAGAAGATGTACTCGCCACCCGAATCGCGGGAAATATTGCGGTACTTTATAATATATGTGAGCAACAACGCAATCAGCGGCGTTTCGAGCAGGTTGATGAGGACGTACTGCATATTGCTGAACTTAGCCAATACGTCGCGCTTCATAAAAATCATGAACTGCCCGAGTTTGTCGGGAATTTTAAAGCCCACTTGCGGCAAGTGCTTGACAAACATGGAGCGGCGTTTTTCCGCGCTCGACACCTTTATAAAATACTCGTTCCACTCATGCGGCGGGATTTTGCGCTGCTGGGTGACATTACCGTATTCGTCGATGACGTGGCTCTCCAAGATGTTGAAAATCTGCTCGGGGTTCACGTTGCCGCACGTCTGGCACTCCGAATCGTTCCAGTTAGCCTGGCGGATTCGCGACTTGAAGTACGTGATGCCCTCCACCGGGTCGCCTTTATAGACGAGGTAGCCGCCAGTGTCAAGTATTATGAGCGAATCGAACATCTTAAAAATCTCGCTCGACGGCTGGTGGATGACCAAGAAGACGAGTTTGCCCTTGTTGGTAAGCTCGCGGAGGAGGTCGAGGATATTTTCAGAATCACGCGACGAGAGGCCCGACGTGGGCTCGTCGAGGAAAAGGATTGACGGCTCGCGGATAAGTTCCATGGCGATATTAAGACGCTTACGCTGACCGCCGGAGATGCGCTTGTTCAGAGGGTTGCCGACCTGCATGTTGCGGATTTCGTAAAGCCCGAGCGACTTCAAGAGTTTCAGGACTTTGCGGTAAAGCTGTGGGCGGGTGTAATTGCTGAAACACTGTTTCGCGCTGTAATAAAGGTTCTGGAACACAGTCAGTTCCTCAATCAACAGGTCGTCCTGCGACACGTAGCCAATCAAGCCGTCGAGTTCGCCATTATTGTCGTGGAGGTCGATGCCGTTAATCCAAACATGGCCGGCGGCGGGCTTTTGGACACCGTTGAGGACATTGAGGAGTGTGGTCTTTCCCGCGCCCGACGAACCCATGATGCCCACGAGTTTGCCGCTTTTTTCCATGAAACTCATGGAATGGAGTCCATACGCGCCGTTTGGGAACTTGTACTCAATCTTGTCGACTTCAAAGACTATGCGCCCCCTCGTCTTGTCAAAATTGTAGGTGCTGACGATGTCGCTGTAATAGATCGGCCGCTTGAACTTAGGCCCGCGCAACGACGAGCCGAGCGACATGACATGGACACGGTCGGGATTGAGGACTGTGCCGTTCATGGTAATCTCCTGCCCTGTCATAAAGGTAAAAAGGAACATGCCCACCGACACAACCTTATAAAACAGAATCTGTCCGCCGAGGTTTTCACTGTATATGTGCTTGACCTTGTCGCTGCTGAAGCCGTAGTCGCTGTCGATGACGAGAAGGCGGTCGCTCTCCGGCATCTGGAACGTCGACGAGAGCAACACAAAATCTTTCAGCCCCTCGAACTCCTCGTCGGTGACATTAAAGCCACGGGCGATGGACTGTAAAAAGTCGAGTTGTAACGGCGACACGCCGCCCTCGCTGTCTGTCCTCACAAACTCCATCATCCTCACCAACAGCACAATCTTCTGACGCTGAACGAGTTCCTTATTAATGGCATCGCAGATGACCAGCACCTTCGTGCTGCTCGACGAAAGCACTTTCATCGTCTTTCCGCCCGTCGACTTGCGCGTCACGAGCTGGTCAAAGAGCGAATTGTACAATTTCATGTAGCCGCCCACGAGGTCTTGGCGCAATTCGTGCATGAGGAAACTCTCAACGATGGAATGTGTCTTTTGTGGGTTTCCTTCCTTCGATGCCGCGATTATGGCAAACAACTGCATCAGGGCCTTCAGGATACTTTCGCTCATAGTGTTCTCTTAAGATGTTGTAAGGGTGAGGTGGTTATTTGTATGTCAGTTCTTAAAGCCGATTAGCAAAATAGCGAACCCGCTTTCCGGCGCTTTGTCGCCGAGCCGCGCCTCTATGACGCAATCGACCGTGGAGCCGAAACGGAAGTCCCAGTACGGCGCGTCCTTATGGTCGGCGTTACAGAAAAGCTCGTTGCGCTCCGAGTCGTACACTGTGTAGACGAGATTGCCGTCCTCGAGTCCGCTGCACGCCGCAAGCCGGTATGTACTTCCGCCATAGAACGTCACGTGGAACTCGGCGGTCTCGTCGGAGGATATTGGCGTCTGGTAGACCTGGCCGTCGCTGATGTAGGACGACGGTATGTGACGCGCACAAAAATTGAGCAGCGTGTCGGCCTGCGCTTCGGCTTTCGTCGTCAACGCCAACACGACCGCCACAACCATCATAATATATGCAGTTAACTTTTTCATCTTGCTTGTCCGCTTTGAGTTTGGGTAAAAACTACTTTATAATCATGTTTCTGATAGCCGCCACCTTGTCTGCGATGGCCTTGACGTGGGCTTTCTCGATCATCACCTGCGACTCGCTGTTGATGACCGTAATCTTGCCGTCCTCGTCGGTCTGCGCCGGCTTGTAGGTATATTTGATGTTGATTGCGTCGTAGATGCTCGCCACCTCGGAGAGTTTTTCGAGGAGGGAGTCATAGTCCCTGCCCGCCGAGCCATAATAGGGGCGGAGGAGCTCGATGAGGTTGTTGAGCGGGTGTTTCTGCTGGCCGATTACCTGGTAGTGTCCATGGTTCATGTCGTCGACGCTGCACAGGTGGGTCAGCAGGTAAAGCCCCTCTACCCATCCACCGGCTATAATCAACGCGCCAACCTCGTTGCGCTCGCTGTTCATAAGGTATGCGTCCGACTCTCGGTATATCAACGACGCGATGTATAGCAGCGAATCCTTGTCGCCGCTGTTTTTCTCGATGCGCTGCATGGTCTGCTCGTTGAAGGTGTTCAGCACGCCGAGTTCAGACGTCAACGACCTCACCGCGCCGAAGTAGGACGTCGCGTCGGGAAGTTGGTCGTAGGCGTTGATGTAGCCCAAATCCGCACCGTACACGCCCACGTTAAGAGCCTGCTTGAATGTCGTGGTATAGTCGGAGCGTCGCTGCACGTCGTTGAGGATGTCCTTTCGGTACGGCAGGTCGAAGCCTTTAAGGATTCCGGCGAGCTGCATCGGCGACGGCACGTTGAAAAGCCTGTTGTTGACCTTCACCAAAGCCGAGCGCGTGGGGTCGAGCTGCGGGTCGGAGGCCGACTTGGCGGTGGTGTCGGACGAGGTGGCGTTGCCATTGTTGGTGGCAGTGCCGGCGCAGCCAGCCAAAACGCCGCACAACACCGCACAGAGCATATATCTGATTCCTTTTGAAATTCCCATCTTGTTTTTATCAAAGTGTTATTTAACATATACCAAAGTCGCGCCGCCGCCGTATTCCTCAAACGACGCGTCCTGGTACTGGCACCGTTTGTAATTGCGGTCGAGGCACTTGCGGAGTTCGAGTTTCAGGCTGCCATTGCCCTTGCCGTGGATGAAGACCGCCTTCTTGACGTGCGGGTCGGCGATGCACTCGTCAAGTTTTTCGCGGAAGACCTTCATCTGGTAGTCGAGCATGTCCTTGGGCGACATTCCGGCGTCATTGTCGAGGAGTTCCGAGAGGTGGAGGTCGATGACCACCTTTTCGGGGCGGCGAAGTGGCTTTTGAGACCCGGACGGCTTGTTTTGGGCATCCTTGTTGGGGATTTTGCCACTTTTGAGGGTGTCGATGGCATCGTTCATCTTGTCGTCGTCGAGGACGGAGACGACGTATGCCTTCGAGTCGAAAAAGTCGTTTTCCTTATAATAAGACGACTGGTAGAATTTAGGCGCATGGACCCTGACCTCAGCCTCCAATGGCTTTCGCGTGGCAGTGTCGCCAGTGCGGTAAGAAAGGAGTTGGAGCTTTATCGAGCCGACCTCGCCAATGTCCTCGCGGCGGAAGGTCTCGATGTACTCCTTTGTGTCGGGTTCGAGAACGCCCATCGCCGACAGGTAGCCCGGACGGCCGAATGTGGGGCGGAGATAGTTGTAACAAAGATTGTACTCGCTGTCGTTGACGAGGTAAAACTCCAAGTCGCACTTGTCGAATGGCTTGCCGTCCGCCGGGACAAACGCCGCAAAAAGGTCAATCGTGTCCTTCTTCGGCGGTTTTGGAGTGGCATTGTGCAGGACAATGCGTCGCGGCTGGTCCACCGGAATCGACGGCTGCACAATAGGCTCGGGCTTGGACGGCTTGCGCTCGACCGGCATGGAATCCGGGTCCAAAATCAGTTCACGCGCCAATACCGGCACCTCAAAGTCATCACTATTAAGCACATAGACCATCCCGTCGCCCGTTACGCGGGTGACAGTGCCATGGTCGTCCTCATTGAGGAACTTCACTTTGTCGCCTTTCTTAAAATTCATTTCGTTTTTTGCTTTTTTATTGCGTCAAAGTTAGTTATTTTTGCAACAATTTAAAAGAATAATTGTGCAAAAAATAAAAATAAAAATGTCAACACCCAAAAACATAAGGATTGCGGACTATAACTACGACCTGCCCGACGAGCGCATCGCCAAGTACCCGATGAAGGACAGGGACAAGTGCAAACTATTGATTTACAAAGACGAACAAATTTCCGAAGGCATTTTTTCGGATGTCGCCAAGCTGCTTTCGGCGGATATGCTGATGGTCATCAACGACACAAAGGTAATCCCCGCGCGCCTGGAGTTTTTCACGCCAAACGGCGCGAGGATAGAGATTTTCTGCCTCGAGCCGCACCTTCCGGCGGATTACGACAGCAATTTTGCATCGCGCCACGAGTGCCAGTGGAAATGCCTCGCCGGCAACCTCAAACGATGGAAGGATTTCAATCTCCGCCGCGCCCTGCCCTGCCCCGACGGCTCTACGGTGAACCTCGAAGTCGAAAAGATGGAAGTTTCTGGCGGCGAAATCATCGCGCGGTTCTCTTGGGACGGCGACCGCCCATTCTCCGAAATAATCGACGCCGCCGGAAGCATCCCTATCCCGCCATACCTCAACCGCAAAGCCGAGGAATCCGACTCTACTGACTATCAGACAGTGTATTCGCAATACAAGGGCTCTGTCGCCGCGCCAACCGCCGGGCTGCATTTCAGCCCCGAACTGTTCGAATCGCTCCCTTGCGAAATCCAACGCCTGACGCTCCACGTCGGCGCAGGAACTTTCAAGCCAGTGAAGTCCGAGACAATCGGCGAACATGAGATGCACCGCGAGTTTTTCAGCGTCTCGCGGACGCTCCTCCAATCGCTCCTCTCCCACCCCGGGCGCGTCGCCGCCGTCGGCACAACGTCCGTGCGCACCCTCGAATCGTTGTACTGGTTAGGGCTTAAGGCCATGCGCCACGAGCCGCTCGACCACCTCTCGCAGTGGGAATGTTATGAGTCCGACGACACCGGCACATCGCCCGACACGGCTATCCGCGCCATCCTCAACTACCTCGACACCAATAACTTGGACGCTTTCAAAGCCTCCACTGGCATTATGATTTGCCCCGGATACCGCTACCGCATCGCCAGCCGAATCATCACAAACTTCCACCAACCCCAAAGCACGTTGCTCCTCTTGGTCTCTGCCGCCGTCGGCGACGACTGGAAGAAGATTTACGAGTACGCGATGGGACACGGATTCAGGTTTCTGAGCTACGGGGATAGTTGCTATCTAAAAGTCAAATAACTGTGTATTTGTTTGACTTGAAACAAATTTGAATGATTTCTCGCGATGCGACAAAAAAATTGTGAAAAAAGCTCCCAAAGAGAATTGGCACGAAATATGAATGTAAAATTTACATTACAGACATAAAGAGTGAACAATGAAATTGAAAATCTATTATCTGACCGTGTTGCTTGCGCTGGCGATTCAATGTTGTGCCGGGACCGCGCCAAACGACACCACGCCATTCTCCAACGACAGCGAAAGGCTTGCCGACTCCGCATTCAACGCAATGACGCAAGACGAGCGCGTAATGCAACTATACATCTACGCGCCAGCCTCCGGCACAAATTACATATTGCAGTCCGGGCCCGTGCCGGGTGGCGTATTGCTTAAAGTATCGACATCATACATAATGCGCAAGCAAATCGAAAGCCTTGGCACATGGAACGGCGCGCCGGAGATTGTGGCGGTGGACATAGACGGCCCGATACCCGCCACTCCGAACTACATGAACCCACACGCAGTCGCCGCAAGCCGCCACGACTCGCTCGTAAGGCGCATTGTGACCGAAAACTTGGAGGACACGCTAATGGCAATCGGCTTTAACGCCACGATGGGACTTACAGCCACAAACTATGGCGCACACCCCGACCACAAGCACGCCCGCCGCCTTAGCATCATCAACGCCACCGACACACTCTCGACATTCGCCATGACGCCCGAGTCAAGCGTAAAGACCGCGCTCGAATCGGACAATTCGCTGATTGTCGGCACGATAACGCCCGAAATGTTCCTCGTCAGAGCCCAAAAATCGCTCAAAGACCACCCCGAACTCGCTGAGGCGGTCGACTACAAGGCACACCAAATCCTGCGCATCAAATATGCACTGCCACACCCCACGCCGCCCTCCCGCGTCAAAACCCCACACACCGAGGCCGCCGCGATTTGCGCAATGAAAACCATCAACTGCCTTCGTAACGACAACAAGATGTTGCCCCTACAGACAGGCGCGCCAATCGACATAATCCAAATCGGCGGACTTCCACTCGCAGGCTTCACCACTCAAGCCGCGACATACGGCGACTATTCTTTCAAGCACTCGCTGGCGACCGTCGAAAGTGTCAATGACGCGCTAAAAAGCCGCCACAAAAACCGCAAGTGCATAATCCTAATCAACACCACAATCAGCGACTCAGAAATCATATCCGCCATTAACAAAGCCGCGACGGCGACAAAAACTTGCGTAATTAATTTTGACAACCAAGAGAACATCCCGCATATCGCTTCAAAATGCCTAATCCAGCAAATCGGCAACAACACCGCCTCATCCCAGATGGCGGCGCGGGCTGTGTTCGGCAGTTTGGACATCAAGGGCGACGTAAAGATAAAAGCCAACAAACTGAAATACTGCATTTTGAAAGAGACAGGCTTTAACATTGCTTATAAAGACACACTCGACTCGATAATCCGAAACGCAATCCAAGAAGGATGCTTCCCGGGATGCCAGGTGTTTGCCGCAAAGGATGGCAAAATCCTGATTGACAAGGCTTACGGCCACCTTTCATACGACACACTCCAACGCAGCGCGACAACCTCCGACCTCTACGACATAGCCTCGCTCACAAAAGTAACTGCCACGACGTTGATGGCGATGTACCTCAACGACCAGGGCATGATGGATCCTGAAAAACCGCTTGGCGATTATCTCCACTACGACGATTCTGTCCGCCATAACGTCTTGGATGTGAGCGTAAAAGCAATACTCCAACACCGCAGCGGCATATACGCCTACCCGCCCATAATCCGCTTTGTAAACAACGCAAACGGATGGCGGCGCGTCGGCAAGGTTCTCGGCATCGACACCCTGCCGCTCAACGCCCTCGCCAAAGTCGCATACAACGAAATCTATTCGCCATCATTCAAAAAGGACAGTGCGACTACCCGTGTCGCCGACAGCCTATGGTTGCGCGACGCTTACAAGGATTCACTGAGAAAATTCTACATGCAGTTGAGCGTCAAGAAAAACAAGAAGTACCAATACTCCGACGTGAACATGATCCTGCTCCAATGGGCTGAGGAAGAGACGCTCAAATGCCGCGCTGACAGTTTCCTGAACCGCACTTTCTACCGCCCACTCGGAATGACGCGCACAACCTACACGCCGCTCCGCTACAAATTCTCATCGAGCGAAATCGCGCCCACAGAAATCCAGCCGTGGACTGGCAAGATGCTGCAAGGCGACGTCCACGACCCAGCGGCGGCGTTATTGGGCGGAATTGCCGGAAACGCCGGGCTGTTTTCCACAGCGCATAATGTCGGCATATTGTTCCAAATGCTGCTTAACGGCGGCGAATATGGCGGTCGGCGTTACCTCAAGAAGGAAACCATAGAACTTTTCACGAACCGCCAGCCAAACACAAGCCGCGCCCTCGGTTTTGACATGGCACCCAACAATTTCACCGCCATCACCGCAAGCCCAAACACATACGGACACACTGGCTTTACTGGCGGATGCGCATGGGCAGACCCGGACAACAAAATTGTGGTCGTGTTCCTCAGTAACCGCGTCCACCCCGACTCCAACAATAAGAAAATCACAACCCTAAAAATCCGCCAAAAAGTCTGCCAAGCCATCTACGACGGAATCGGGATTAGGAATGAGGAATGAGGAATGAGGAAGGCGCACCCCGAATGGCAATTATGAATTATGCATTATGAATTATGCATTGAATCACGCATTGTGCATCATAAACTTGTACTTGCTCTGACGTTGCTGCCAACGCTCGCGGGCGTATTGCTGCATGTCGGCGACGGTGTCTTTTTCGTCGAGGATTTCGAAGCCGAGAAGGGTCTCGATGATGTCTTCCATCGTTACAATGCCGTCCATGCCGCCGTATTCGTCAACGACGAGGGCAATTTGCTCTTTTTTCATCAGCAAATCTTCCCACATCGAGAAAACGGGCTTGGTGTTGGGGACTATCACAATGTCGCGGCGTAGGTCGCGCAGGCGCATAGTGTCGTGGTCTTCGGCAAGGCTTTCCATCACTTGCTGGCGGAAGACGTAGCCGGTGATGTTTTCGTCGTTGTCCTTGTAGATGGGAATACGCGAAAACCGCAGGTAGCCCTTGTTGTCCAAAAATTCGCTGAGCCTCATCCCCTCGTCGGCGATGGAAACCACTACTCGCGGCGTCATGATGTCTGACACGCGCAAGTTTTTGAGTTTCATGAGGTTTTGGATGATGGCGTTTTCCTTTTCCTTAAAAATGCCTTCCTCGGTGCCGATGTTGGCGAGGGCTGAGATTTCCTCGCGCGAGGTGGTGTGGCCGGTGTCGCTGCGTTTCAACAGGCGCGTCAATACCTGCGACATCATCACGAGCGGGTATGTAATTATATAGGTGAAGTGTATGAGGTGGCCGACAAGCCCGGCGAGACGCTGCCAGTTGTTGGAACCCAAGGTCTTGGGCAGGATTTCGGAAAAGATGAGTATCAAGACCGTCAATATCGCCGACACCACGCCCAACGCGTCCGAACCCAACACTTTCGCCGCCTGTGCGCCCACCATCGCCGCGCCGGCCGTGTTGGCGATTGTGTTGAGCGAGAGGATTGCGGCGAGCGGCTTGTCAACGTTGCCCTTGAACCGCGCCAAGAGCCGGACGCCCTTTTTGTCAGAGTTTTCGTTGATTTTGACGAACGTCGGCGTCGCGCTGAGTAGCACGCTTTCCATCAACGAGCACATGAACGAAATGAGCAACGCCGCCAAAAGATATGTTATCAGTAGTCCCATAAAAATCTGTCTAACACGAACATAACGCCTTACGGCGTTATCCTTTTTTAAACAAAAATTTAAACGAATTGAAATGAATTAAAACGAATTTCTTTACAAAAAAATTCGTTTTAATTCGTAATAATTCGTTTAATTTTTGTTTAGAAAAAACCGTGCCGCATGGCGCGGGATTGTCGTTTTATTTTACGTTTCCGACTTTTATGAGATATTCGGCGATCTGGACGGCGTTGAGGGCTGCGCCTTTGCGGATTTGGTCGCCGGAAAGCCAGAGCGTCAGGCCGTTGTCGTCGGCGAGGTCCTTGCGGACACGCCCTACGAACACATCGTCCTTGCCGGCGGTCTCGAGCGGCATCGGATAGACGAGGTTTGCGGGGTCGTCAACGAGCGTGCAGCCCGGCGCGGCGGCTATCGCCTTCTGCGCTTCCTCGACGCTGATGGGCTTCTCGGTCTCTATCCATACCGATTCGGAATGGCTTCTGAGCGACGAGACCCTCACGCACGTCGCCGAACATTTGGCGTCGGTGTGCATTATCTTGCGCGTCTCGTTGTACATCTTCATCTCTTCTTTGGTGTAGCCGTTGGGCTGGAAAACGTCAATCTGCGGGATTACGTTGTACGCCAGCTGGTGCGGGAACTTCTTGACCGTTACAGGCTCGCCGTTGACGATTTGCTTGTATTGCTGTTCCAATTCCGCCATTGCCGCTGCGCCCGCGCCCGACGCGCTCTGGTAACTCGACACGCGGATGCGCTTGATGTGGGAAAGCTGTTCGAGCGGCTGAAGTACCACTACCATCATTATCGTGGTGCAGTTTGGGTTTGCGATGATGCCGCGCGGACGTGTGAGCGCGTCCGCGGCGTTACATTCCGGCACTACGAGCGGCACGTCCTCGTCCATGCGGAACGCACTCGAATTGTCAATCATCACCGCGCCGTATTTTGTGATGTCGGCGGCGTACTCTTTCGACGTGCCCGCGCCGGCCGACGTGAAGGCGATGTCAACGCCCTTGAAGTCGTCGTTGTGCTGAAGCAACTTCACTTCGTATTCCTTGCCACGGAACGTATATTTGGTGCCGGCACTGCGCTGAGAACCAAAAAGCACCAGTTCGTCAATCGGGAAATTTCTCTCGGCGAGTATGCGCAGGAACTCTTGTCCCACAGCCCCACTCGCGCCTACAATGGCTACTTTCATTTTATTATATGTGTGTTAATGATTTCTGGGTGCAAAGATAATTGTTTTTTTGCGAGGTTGGGGCAAGATTGTATTATTTTTTTGTAAATCCAAAAAAACAATCCAAAAATTTTTGATTAGTCATGCCGTCACCACCGCTTGCAGATTCGAGGTCGGCGACACGGATAAGTTTCTTCGCTATGTCTAACGCTTTGTATGCCATATTCGTTTCGTTTTTTATTCATTAACGCCGCAAATATAGCGCATTTTTCGTTCCACACAAAAAAAATCGCCGCGTAAATTGAAGGTATTCAAAAAAAACACTTATATTTGCAACCTAAGCCGACAATGGCAAACATTTTATCCAAAAACCTGTAAGACAATGAACCACAAGAGCATACTATACCGAATCACAGCAATAGCCGCCATCGCAGGCGCGACAGGCCTCGCCGGATGTGGCACGTCAAAAAACGATTCCGCCGCCCAAAACGACCGCATGGACCTCTCGGCGAACCCCGGCGACGACTTCTACCAATACGCATCGGGACGTTGGATCCAAAACCTGCCCGAAAAACCGGAATACTCGCGCTACTGCCAGTTTGACATACTCGGCGAGCAAAACGAAGAACGCATCAAGGGCATCATCGAAGAAATCGTCAAAAAACAGCCCGAAACCGGAACGATAGAACAGAAAATCTGCGACTTCCACGCGCTCTACATGGACAGCGCGCGGCTCAACACCGAAGGCGCGTCGCCCATCCAGCCAATGCTGCGCGACATCGAAAACATCAAGGACCGCAAAGCATACTTCGAACACTGCGCCCGCCTTCAACAAGAAGGCATCAGCGGCCTCTTCATATACACCGGGCTGTGGGCGGACATGATGAAATCCACCGAAAACATCGTAACGCTCTACCAAGGCGGCCTCTCGCTCGGCACACGCGAATACTACCTCGAAGACAAAGAGACCACCCTGAAAATCCGCGACGCCTACACCGACTACATCCGCAACATCTTCCGCCTCGCCGGATACGACGACGCAAAGGCACAGGCACACGCCAAAGCGGTGCTCGACATCGAGACGCAAATCGCCCGCGCCAACTATTCCAACAACAAACTGCGCGACGACATGGCCAACTACCACAAGATGACCCCCGCCGAACTCAAAAAGACCTACCCCGACGCCGACTGGCTACGGTTCTATGCATTGCAGGGCATCGAGGGCTTCCAATACGTCAACGTCGCGCAGCCCGAAGCGATAGCCAACGTCTCAAAAATAATCAACACCCAAAGCCTCGACGACCTCAAGTCGTACATGCTATTCAAGACCATCAACACCGCCGCCACGTTCCTGTCAGACGACTTCATCGCCGAAGACTTCAAACTCTCACAAGCCCTGTACGGCGCCGCCGCCGACAAGCCGCGCTGGCAGAAGGCAATTGCGGAAGTCAACAGCGACTTCGGCATGGCGGTCGGCAAATATTACGTCGAAAAATACTTCCCCGCATCGTCCAAAAAAGCCGCGCTCGACATGGTAATCAACATCCAGGACGCACTGCGCGCCCGCATCACAAACCTCAAATGGATGAGCGCGGAAACCAAGGCGCAGGCAATCGAAAAACTCGAAAAATTCCACATCAAAATCGGCTACCCCGACGAGTGGCAGGACTACACGCCGCTCACGATAGACAAGGGCAAGTCGCTCTGGGACAATTACAAAGCCATCTGCCAATACAAATTCCGCCGCTCGATAGACCGCAAACTCAACAAGCCCGCCGATCCCAACGAATGGCACATGACCCCTCAGACCGTCAACGCCTATTATAATCCCACCACCAACGAAATCACCTTCCCGGCGGCGATTTTGCAGCCCCCGTTCTTCGCCCCCACGGGCGACCCGGCGGCCAACTACGGCGGCATAGGCTGCGTCATCGGACACGAGATGACCCACGGCTTCGACGACCAGGGCCGCAAATACGACAAAAACGGCAACTTCCACGACTGGTGGACAGAGGCCGACAGCCAAGAATTTGAAAAACGCGCCGACGTGATGAAAGAATTTTTCTCGAGCCTCGACGCCCTTCCCGGCGAAAAGGTAAACGGCGAACTCACCCTCGGCGAAAACATCGCCGACCATGGCGGCATCCGCGTAGCCCTCGATGCGCTTCACAACTCAATGAAAACCAACCCCTTGCAGACAGAAAACGGCTTCACGCCCGAGCAACGCTTCTTCATCTCATACGGCTTCATCTGGGCGGGCCGCATCACCGACGAAAACGTCCGCAACCGCATCAAGACCGACCCCCACTCGCCCATGAAACTTCGCGTCAACGGCCAACTGCCCCACGACCAGGAATGGTACGACGCATTCGGCATCGCCCCATCCGCCAAGATGTACATCGCCCCGGACGACAGGGTGGATATTTGGTAATTATATCAACAATCAAAAACCGACAACACCATGAACGTAACAAATTTAAGGGCGGAATTGTTCTCGACGCTCAATCCGTACCTTGACGACGAAAACTTTTTGAAATCGATGCTCGCATCGGCAAAGGCGTTGATAAAAACCAAAGACGACCATCGTTTCAAGTCCTACACAATGGACGAGGTGAACGCAATGCTCGACGAGGCGGAAGAGAGAATTGCCGCCGGGATATACCACACCGACGAGGAAGTTGACCGCTGGATTGACGAGGAACTCGCCGAAGAAGAATTTGTTGAACTTGCAGAAGCGGTATGAAGACAAGATGGGACAAGAAATTCGCCACGTCAAGCAACTATTGAGTACTAATCCGTATATGGGCGCATTGGATCCATTGTTTTCTGACCGAGCAAAAGCGTACAGAAGTGTCATCGTCAACGGCATGGACAAATTGGTCTATTACGTCGAGGACGATATTGTAACAATAATCGCCTTCTGGGACTGCCGTCAAGCCCCCGTGGCATTTGCTAACGGTTTTTGGACGCACCACCCGATAGAGACGTTTCATGAAACGTCTCTACAAAATTTGGCGGCGTAAGGCGATGCGAGGTATATTTACATTTCCGTGATTAGTCGTAAAAATTTTGAAAAACGCGAAAGGTTCAACGCGCTGAAAATCAACGACAGCAACGCTTTTGACATCGAAAAGGCGGCGTTGTTCATTTTCCTGAACAAAACCTGTTTCAACGGCCTGTACCGTGTCAATTGAAAAGGATTCTACAATATCCCCCCGCCCCCCGGATGGCAATTATGAATTATGCATTATGAATTATGCATTGAAAAAAAATTAATCATACATCAACTGGTAGTCCTTTTTCCGGCCGCGTGTCCAAAATTCTTGCGGGACGGCCTTCCAGTTGCCGAGGGCGTGGGGCGAGACGATGCGCTTGTCTTCGATGTGCTTCATTATAATATAGCGAAGGTCCTTGACCGACGAGGCGACGATGCGGCCTACGAGTTGCTCGTGGGGAATGCCCGCGCCTTCGGTGAGGTGCCCGCCGCCGCCGTTGCCACGGTACGAATTGATGGCGACAGTATAAAAGGTGTCGAGGTCGAAGGGGCGGCCGTCCATAAAACCGTGGATGGTGATTTTTTCGCCGGCGGGCTTCTGCAAATCCACAGTGTAGCGTATGCCCGACGCGGACGAATAATTATAAAACTTGCCGGCGGTGCGGTTGTTGCCCTTCTCGTCCACTTCAAAGAGGACGAGGTGGTCCTTGCGGTCGCTCATCTCGTTGAACCACGACGAATACGAATATTCAAGGTAGTTGAGGATTTCGCGGCCGGTGAGGCGCATCGTGTAGAGAAGGTTCTCGAATTTGTAAAGTTTGAACATGTCGCGGACGCAGACCACGCCCTTGTTGACTTTGGAATCGAACGTCAGCGGCGCGGCAAACGAAATGTCGGCGCCGGTCTCTTCCAACTGTATGCTGTGTATCAAATCGACAAAAGCCGAGTTGCCAAACATCGCGTCCCTCGAACTTACCGTCCTCGTGAACTTTGCGATTGGCTTCGAGACGTAGTCCTTGACGATGTGGATGTACTTGCTGTACCGGCGCATCATCTCGCGGTCGGCCTCGCACGAGTTCATTTCCATGATGAGCCCGGTGATTTTTTTGTCGATTATCTTGTCGCCGTCCTTCTTGACTTGGATTGAGGCGACGGCGGCGAGGCGGGCGCAGTTTTTTGGGTCGAGGATTATGACGCGCTGACCCTCGCAGTTGCGCACCACCATGTTGGCTTCCTGATGGTCGTGCCCGGCAAAGACGAGGTCGAAGCCCGGCACTTGGGTCGCCACAAGGCTCGACGCGTTCTCGTTCATAAAATCTTGGTCGGAACGGTTGTTGTAGGTGCTGTCAACGCCCGAATGGAAAAGGCCCACCACGATGTCGGCTTTTTCGTCCTCGCGGACCACCTTCACCCACTTGCGGGCGGTCTCCACCATGTCCTTAAATTCCATCCCCGTCCAGAGGTATTCGGGCAGCCATGTGGGTATCGAGGGCGTGATGAGGCCTATTACGCCAATCCTGACGCCGTGCCGCTCGATGATGGTGTATGGCTGGAAATACGGCTCGCCTGTGTCCTTGTGGACGGCGTTGGCGGCGAGCCAGGGGAAATTGAAGTCTTTTTTGAGCGCGTCATAGACCTCGTGTCCGGTCTCGATGTCGTGGTTGCCGACGCTCGCCGCGTCGTAGCCCATGAAATTCATCACGTCGGCGCAGATATGGGTGCCGTCGTAATTCTCGTAGTTGGAATAATACACCACTGGCTGGCCTTGCAGGAAGTCGCCGTTGTCGAGAAGCACAACGTCCTGGCTGTCAACCGCCCTCTGTTCCTTGATGTACGTATATACCTGCGCCAACGACGTGTTGAGCGGTTCGTTTTCAATAAAATCGTAGGGGAATATCGCCCCGTGGACGTCGCTCGTCGCTATTATCTTGATTCTTACTATTTCCGGCACTGTTGTCTGTTCCATTATTTACGATGCGTTTTGAGTTTCAAAAGTACATATAATTATTGGATTTTAGCCACAAAAAGGTTAATTTTTTTGATATATTTTTCCACACGCCAAGCCATGCCAGTGCCAAGTGCATAGTAAACAATTCGTTAACGCTGGGGCATTGTTGTTTCACGAAATTTTAATACTCGGTTAATGATAATGTCAGATGACCGCCTTAACTTTGCAGTGTGAAAAATAAAAAATCACACGCTTACTCGTAGATAATAATTGTCTTTTCATATATTAGGTTTAGGTTAAAAATTAGTAGCAAAAAAGCAGGCTCCGTCACTGAAGTCTGCTTTTTGTTTCGTGGGCGGCCATGCCGTTCTACTTGCGCTCAACGGCATAGACCTTGTTTTGGGAACAGAACGCCACACGCGAGACCTTACCGTCAATGTCATGGTCAATGTCCACATGCACATCCGGCACAATGCGCCGCGTGACAAACTTAAGAGCCTTCCCACACGCGAACCAAAACTTCCGGCGGTGCTTTTTCTGTGGCTCGTCCGTGCCATCGTCATCAATATCATCAAACGGCAACATCTCCACTTGGATTATTGACGGCTCGTCAGCTACAACTTGGATTATGGTCTGTTCGTCCGCCTTGTCATCTTGCACTGCCACCGCCTCGTCCGTTTCATCATCAACCACATGACGAATTACGTGACGATGATTATTAACCTTTTGCTGGTGGTCGGCAGGCTTGACAGTGGTCTCCTCCCCCGCTCCGCCCACTGCCACGCTAACGCTCGGCGAATGGACAGAATGTTCGTCCTGCATAGCAACCGGCATGATGTCCACTGTGCCGTTATTGAACCTCCCCACAGTCAACAAGACCATCAATCCGACGACCGCAGCCGCCGCTGCATACGGAATCGCGCGCCGCCACAAGGGAAGCACAATCAAGCGGCGTTTGTCGGGGTATTCGACATCGTCGGGCGTGAGGACTGTCGCTGAATACTGGGCGGCGATGCGGCTACATTCTGTGCTTTCATACTTCATGCGGCTGTATTCGAGCTGCTCGCCGGGCGTGGCGAGGTGTTCAAGATTGAGAACCGCGAGCCTGTCAAAATATGGCACATCCGGCTCGTCATAGTCGCTCGTATGGCGCAGTGTGTCCAAAAAGCCGGACGGCACTCCACAACCGTCGTCCTCGATGACCGGGCTGTCCAAAAATTCTTCCAATTCGGCACGCAGTTCCGGGTGCGAGGTCACGAAACGCATGACCTCGCGGCGGCTATTTTCATCAAGCCTGCCCTCGATATAGTCGAGGAAATATTCTTCATAATTGTCTGTCGTTATCATACCGCGTCCTCCATGTTTGCTGAATAAATGCCCTGGTTCTCGAGCTGTCGGCGCAGGAACGTGCGCCCTCTGAATATGTATACTTTAACTTGGCTGAGTGTCATGCCTGTTATCTCCGCTATCTCGTCGTAGGAGTAGCCCTCATAGTCACGGAGCATGATCACGCTGCGCTGGTCTGTGGGCAACTTTGCGACGGCGGCCTCGAGGACTTCCTTCGTGTCGGAATATTGCCTGAAGACCGTCTGGAAAGCATCGTGGCTCTCCATGAGCGGCGTTTCGTGGATTTTACGCGACTTGTCGACTATAAGATGGTAAGCCGCCGTAAAGATGTATGACTTTGCCTTACTGCCATCTACATCCTTACGACGCTCCCACAGCCGCGCAAATGCCTCCTGCACAATATCCTTACTGTCGTCGGTGTCCCGCAGGTTCTTCAACACAAACCTGTAGACGCCGTCGGCATAAAGTGTGACACATTCGTTATATTCTGCTGTTGTCATTTCTTTTTAATGCCTTTTTAATGCATAATTCATAATGCATAATTCATAATTGCCGTCCGGCGGATGCCCAATTATGAATTATGAATTATGAATTATGAATTGATTTCAGTCCACCAGGAACCTAAATCCAATCGAAATCGGGTAGAGTTCCGGGCCGTGGTTGTGTTTGAAAAGTTCCACCGGCGAGTAGTGGCAGTAGATTTCGTACCTATTGAAACCGATGCCGAATGTCGCGCTGTAACGCAGCAGGTTTGTCTCAAAATCGCTGCGGATGCGGTTGACTTTGCGGTCGCCGTCCACTTTATAGACCTGCTTTTCGCGCGCTCCAATCCTGAGCGAACCTTCGATTCCGGCGCGGATTACTATCGGGTCGTCGCCGCCTCCAATGCGCCATTCCGTCATGAGCGGTATCGAGAGATACTGGAGGCGGAGATTATGACGCTTAAAGTTTTTCGCAGGGACATTGTCATAGTCGGCGGTCACTACTCCGTTGGATTTCACGATGTTGAAGGTCTGTTCGAATGAATAATGGTTGAGCCGGTAGTCGATGCCCAAATTCAAGGACAAGAATTTTGCCAAGTCCCAGGTGTGTATCGTGGTTCCGACGCCGATTTCGATGCTGCGTCCGCCGCGCACTTCCATGAAACCGCCCGGCTGGTCAAGCTCGCCGTCGGCATTGATGAAATTGTTAATGCCGATATATGCGTACTCCTCAGACGAATCGTCATGTCGGTGATTGTTGTGGCGGGAGTTGTGGGACTTGTACTCGAAATGCTCGCCGCCCTTGTAGGTGACGACGGTCGTCGAGTCGTCGAAACCATTGTCGGTGACTACGATCGAAACCTTGGCGCGGTTGCCTTCGCGGACTTTGAGAGTGTCGGCTTCCGTGGCGGCGTGGGTGCGGAACGACGAGCGGGTTGGCGTGGATTCGAAAGAGAAATCCTGCGTGTGGACTGCCTGACGGGTTGGCGTGGTCTTTATCTCGATGTCTCCGTCATAATATTCGTAGTTGACCGGCGAGGACGAGAACGCAAAATCGTCAAACTTTATCAATGCCTTTGTCGGCGAGGTGAACATGTCGAAGCCGTCCTGCTTGACCATCCTCGTGACTGCCGACGTCGCCGAGATGCCGTCCATCTTCCTGTTGATGAACTCCTCAAGGTCGTCGAACCGCCGCTCAAGGTCGTCGACTATCTGCTCGCGCTCGCGTGCACTTTGGGTGGCAGGGATTGTGTTGACAATCCGGGCGATTTCGCTGCGGTATGTGGCGACTTCGCCCTTTATGGCCTCGATTTGCTTTTCTATCTGCGCCGATGCGGACACGATGCCGAGCGTCAGCGCAATAAATGTCAATAGTATCTTTTTCATGGCTTTATGCAATTTATGTGTTTGTTGTCCTTTTGTTTTTTTGACAATATGACGGACTCCGCCCACAAAAGTTACAACAAAATTAAAGAAAAAAATTTTTTTGAAGAAAATTTTTATAACTGTCACTTAATCACAATGTTAAACAATCGCCAATATTAAGTTTTAAAAATTTTCAAAAAACATGTACTGAATTTGAAAAAAAATTTGCAATTTTAGCACGCAAAACACGGACATAATACGGACGCTGCGATACAACAGCCCGTGCGAATATATATACAACTAAATAATGAGAATTACATTCAGAATCAACTATCTGACCTGCTATGGACAGCAGCTTATGATAGACAGCATTCCCGGACAGGGAATAGTACCGATGACACCTAAACAGAATGGTGACTGGGAACTGACGGTCGACGGCGAAAGCCTTGCCGACAAGAGTTTCACCTACAAGTACCTGATGAAAGACAACAATGTCGCACAGACATTGTACGAGTATGGCGACAGGACATTCCGCCTGCCAGCGCTCCAGTCGGAAAACATACTTGTCCGTGACTTTTGGAAACCAAACATCTCCGCCACCAACGTGATGAACTACTCATCGGCATTCAAGGATGTAATCTTCCACCGCGAGAAGCGGACGCCCTTCGTCAGCGCGGACAGACGCGAGGACGACATGTGCACAATGAGGCTGTCAGTACCGCTCACACGAGTACCGCCGGACCGTTGCGTCGCCGCAAAATTCTTCGGCTCGCTGCCCGAAAACGACATCATCATAAAGCTTTCCGACGAGGATTTCCCAAGATGGAAAGGCGAATGTCTCATCCCGAAACCCAAGCAGTACGCCGAATACAAATACTGCGTCTGTGACAAGAAAACCAACAAAATCTACCTCGAAGAGTATGTCACGCGGTATTTCAAGGCAGAGGAGGACAAGGACTTCTATATCCTTAACGACGAGGAATTTAAGTTTCCACGCTTGCCATGGAAGGGCGCAGGCGTGGCGATTCCCGTATTCTCGCTCCGCAGCAAGGACGGCTTTGGCGTCGGCGAGTTCTCAGACCTGATACCGCTCATCGACTGGGCAAAGTCAGTTGGCCTCAGGATGATACAGCTTTTGCCAGTCAACGACACCGTGCTTACCCACACATACAAGGACTCGTATCCTTATAAATGTGTGTCCGTCTTCGCGCTCCACCCGCTCTACCTGCGCATCGACGAGATGGCGGAGATAGAAAGCGAGGAGACACGCGAAATCCTCCAGGACATAAAGAGCAAGCTGAACGACCTCGAAAAGATTGACTATGAGGAAGTAATGCGCGCAAAATCGCGCTTCTACAAGGCGATATACGACGAGAACCACCGCAAGTTCCTCGCCGAGGGCGCATACAAGGAGTTCTACGCAAAGAACCAGCACTGGCTCAAGCCATACGCAGTGTTCAGCTACCTCCGCGACCTCTACAACACGCCCGACTACGACCGTTGGGGACAGTTTTCGGTGTTCTCGCAGGAAAAAGTGGACAGCCTTTGCGACGAGTCAAACACAGCATTCGACGACGTGGCAATCCACTTCTTCATCCAATACCACCTCCACCTCCAGCTCAAGAAAGTCTCGGACTACGCCCGTAAAAACGGCATCATACTTAAAGGCGACATCCCCATCGGAATCGCCCGCCACAGCGTCGATGCCTGGGTCAATCCACGACTCTACAACCTCGACTGCCAGGCAGGCGCGCCGCCGGACGACTTCTCCGACGACGGTCAGAACTGGGGCTTCCCGACGTACAACTGGGACGAGATGGCCAAGGACGGCTACGCCTGGTGGAAAGCACGGCTCACGAAAATGAGCGAATATTTCGACGCATACCGTCTCGACCACATACTCGGTTTCTTCAGGATTTGGTCGATACCGAGCACTCAGTCGCGCGGACTGATGGGCGTGTTCGACCCCGCAATCCCAATCGCGAAAGAGGAGTTCGAGAACCGTGGGCTCCACTTTGACGAGGACAGGTTCTGCAAGCCCTATATCCGCGAACACATTGTCCGTGAGATGTTCCAGGACTACACAGGATATGTCAAGCACACGTACCTCAACGAAATTGAGGGCGCAGAAGGCGTATACACGCTAAAGCCGGAGTTCGACACACAGGCTAAAATCGAGGAGTATTATAAGAAACTCGGAATGCCGTCGCCACAAGAAATGCTCCGTATGCAGCAGATTAAGCACAGCCTGTTGTACTTAGTGTCAGAGGTTCTGTTCTTCAAGGACAAGACCAATCCCAACGCATACCATCCGCGCCACTCGCTCTTCAAGACAAACTCCTACAAGGAACTTGACCAGCACGCAAAGCAGGTCATCGGCGACCTCTACAACGACTACTTCTACCACCGCAACGACAACCTTTGGAAAAACCAGGCGGAGGTCAAGTTGCCCGGACTTACAAACGCGACCTCAATGCTCGTGTGCGGCGAAGACCTCGGCATGATTCCGGCGTGTGTGCCTGACGTAATGCACAAGCTCAACATCCTCAGCCTTGAAATCCAGCGTATGCCGAAAGAGCCGTCAGTGGAGTTTGGCAGACCGGCGGGCTACCCGTACCTCTCGGTCGCAACGACAAGTTCCCACGACACCCTGCCACTGAGAGGATGGTGGGAAGAAGACCACGCAAGGGCACAGCGTTTCTACAACTATGGACTCTCAAAGAGCGGCGAGGCCCCGTATTACTGCGAGACATGGATTGTAAAAGATGTCCTCAACCAGCACCTCAACTCGCCGGCAATGTGGGCGATATTCCCAATCCAGGACATACTCGGCCTCGACGAGCAACTCCGCGCAAAGAAACCCGCCGAGGAGCGCATTAACGTCCCCTCGGAGCGCAACCACTACTGGAGATACCGTTGCCACGTCAGCACAGAACAGCTCTTAGCCGCCGACGACCTCAACAAGACGCTCCGCGAAATGCTCGAGTACTCAAGCAGGAACATCGAAGACTAAAACAATGCATAATTCACAATTCATAATGCATAATTGCCATTCGGCGGCAGAACGACCGGGATTGAGAATTGTGAATTATACACATCACAAACAAAAGAATATTAACCACGCATAATCCATAATGCAAAACATTCTGCCGAATGCAAGCATGCATCATGAATTATGCATTATGAATTAAAAAAATGACACCAGAATGGACTAAGAGTGCCAATCTTTATGAAGTGAACATAAGGCAGTTCACACCGCAAGGCAATATCGCCGGATTCCGCCAGCACCTCAAAAGGCTGAAAGGAATGGGCGTCGACATACTGTGGCTAATGCCGATATTCCCAATCGGCGTTAAAAACCGCAAAGGCACGCTCGGCAGCGCGTACAGCGTAAAGGACTACAAGTCCGTCAACCCCGACTACGGCACTAAGGACGACTTCGCGCTCTTAGTGAAGGACGCACACGCCCTCGGAATGCGCGTAATCCTCGACTGGGTGGCTAACCACACCGCATGGGACAACCCCTGGATATACGAACACCCCGAACGCTACTACCGCGACGAAAACGGCAATATACTCGCCCCGAACGACGACTGGACGGACGTTGCACACCTTAACTACAACAACCCCGACACCGTGGACTCAATGATTGACGCGCTGTCCTACTGGGTCAAGGAGTTTGACGTCGACGGCTACAGGTGCGACATGGCAGGGCTTGTGCCGACATGGTTCTGGGTAAAGGCACGCCAGGAAATCGACAAGATCAAGGATTGTTTCTGGCTTGCAGAATGGGAAGATCCAACAATCCACGCCGCATTCGACGCCACATATTCATGGGAACTCCACAATGTCCTCAAGCAGATTGTCCGCAAGGAGAAGAATGTCTACGACCTCGACCACAACCGCAGCTACGAACTCTACAAGTTCCAGCCCGAGAACTACCGCATGACCTTCACCACAAACCATGACGAGTCGGCATGGAACGGCACGGAATATGACCGCTTCGGGAACGGAGCAGTGACACTCGCAGCCCTGACATACATCCTGCCGGGCATTCCGCTCATATACAGCGGCCAGGAATCGGCGTTCAAGCGCACACAGCCTCTCTTCGAGAAAATAGACATCGAATGGGGCGACTATCCGCTTGCCGACTTCTACACGAAGCTCAACGACCTCAAGACACAGAACCCCGCGCTTTGGAACGGCGACTTCGGCGGCTCGTTCTCAAAGATAATGACCACAAACAACTGGAAAGCATACGTCGTCGCCCGCGTGAAAGACGGCAACAAGGTCATCGGATTCTTCAACATCAGCGACGAGCCGATAGACTTCTACGCCGAAAGCGAACTCCTGCGCGGAACTTTCACAGACTGGTTCGACGGCTCCCAGGCCACATTCTCCCCGCGTGAAAAGTTCTACATGAAACCGTGGGAATACAAGATTTACGTGGCTAAAAAATAGCATTTCATAGTCATAATCGCACTATAAGTACGAAAAACACTGAAATCCACATAAAAAATTTGCACGGAAAGAAAATCATTCCCAAATTTGTGGCGGCTAAAGTACATAAAGGACATGACGACATTTTTGACATACACATTTTGGTGGCGCACACGGACGATTAATCTGTGAGCCACACTGCTGATGCGTATTAAAGATGTTGGGGAAATGACTTTGAAAAGCATAACGACAACAAAACGATACAAAAAAGCCCGTCGGACTCACGACGGGCTTTTTTTGCGACCGACAACAATAAAACTAAAATATACAAAATGAGCAAATATTCAATCGACCAAAACGGATACTACGGACAGTTTGGCGGCGCATACGTCCCCGAAATCCTCCGCAAGAACGTTACCGAACTCAAGGCCAACTACCTGCAAATAATGGAAAACCCAGATTTTCAGGCTGACTTCCAGAAACTTTTGCACGACTATGTCGGCCGACCGACCGCGCTCTACCACGCCAAAAGGCTGAGCGAAAAGTACAACGCCAAAATCTTCCTCAAACGCGAGGATCTCTGCCACACCGGCGCGCACAAACTCAACAACGCCCTCGGTCAAATCCTCTTGGCGCGCCGCCTCGGCAAGACGAGGATTGTCGCCGAGACAGGCGCGGGTCAGCACGGCGTAGCTACGGCGACAGTCTGCGCCTTGATGAACATGGAGTGCGTAGTCTATATGGGCGAGACGGATGTCAAGCGTCAATTCCTCAATGTGCAGAGGATGAGAATGTTGGGCGCGAAGGTTGTGCCTGTGATGTCGGGCAACAAGACCTTGAAGGACGCCACCAACGAGGCGATACGCGACTGGTGTTGCAACCCCGCCAACACGCATTATATAATAGGCTCAGTGGTGGGCCCCGACCCGTACCCCGACATGGTGGCGCGTTTTCAGAGCGTAATCAGCGAGGAAATCAAACGTCAACTTCTCGAACAGACCGGGCGCGACTATCCCGACCACCTGATGGCGTGCATCGGCGGCGGCAGCAACGCGGCGGGGACGTTCTACCATTTCATCGAAAACGAGAATGTGCGCCTCTACGCAGCCGAGGCCGCCGGTCTTGGGCTTGCCGACCCTGAAAAATCGGCGGCGACAATCCACCTCGGGCGCGAAGGAATCCTGCACGGCAGCCGCTCGCTCGTGATGATGGACGACGACGGTCAAATCGTTGAGCCATACAGCATTTCGGCGGGTCTCGACTATCCCGGCGTGGGTCCGATGCATGCTTTCCTCGCAAAAGTTGGACGCGCAAAGGTGTTGGCGGTAACTGACGCAGAGGCGATGGCTGCGGCGTTGGAACTCACCAAACTCGAAGGCATCATACCCGCCATCGAAAGTGCTCACGCCCTCGCGATGCTGCCCAAACTGACTTTTGGCAAGGACGAGACGGTGGTCCTGACGGTTTCGGGACGCGGCGACAAGGACATGAACACTTACGCCAAGTATTTCAAGTTGGAAGAGTAAGTTTTTAGGAATGCAAACAAAAAAGGTCTGCCGTAAATTCGCGGCAGACCTTTTTTGCGTCTTTGATTATCTAAAACTTTTTTCCAGAGACGATGTTGAGGAATGTCATAAAGAGAATCCGCATGTCGAACAAGAGCGAGCGGTGCTGCAAATAAAAAAGGTCGAGGCGCAACCGTCGCAGCATTTTTTCGATGGTGTCTGTGTATCCGTTGTGCAGCGTTGCATACGACGTTACGCCCGGGCGGACTTGATAGAGGCAGACGTACCGCTGGTCTTCCTTCAAAATCTGGTCGATGTAGAATTGACGCTCGGGACGCGGGCCGATAAATGCCATCTCGCCTTTGACCACGTTCCATAATTGTGGCAGTTCGTCCAAGTGGTGTTCGCGCAAAAACTTGCCGACTTTGGTAAGCCGAGGGTCGCCGTCCTGATGATAGAGTGCCGGACCTTCTTTTTCGGCGTCAACACGCATTGAGCGGAACTTGTAGATGTAAAACGGACGGCCAAAACGTCCGATGCGTTCTTGCTTGTAAATCGCCGGACCG
>CAJOJG010000030.1 GCA_905234655.1 uncultured Bacteroidales bacterium | reverse complement strand
GCGCGTCTTCGAAATCACCCCTAAGCGCATCAAGCGCACCAACAACACGGTTCTTACACCCAAAATGAAAGTGACCGTAACCATCAAGCAGCACTTCTCCAACCCCGTTTTACAACGGCGTGGAAGAAGTCAAGGAAGCGTATATGCGCCTGTATGGTTTTGATTACAAAAAAGCCTGTTGCACACAGAGTGATTTTACATTCCGGGCGTTGGCGTAGGGGCGTGGCTCGTCCACGCTCCGAAAAAAAATTTGGATTTTTGCAGATAGTTTTTTAATTTTGACGGCAAAACGAACGCAAAATGAGAATCATTGCCAAAAGAACCCTCGTGGAGTATTATACAAAAAATCCAAAAGCAAAATCGGCGTTGGAAAGTTGGTACGAAACCACATCCAAAGCCGAGTGGAAAAACTTTGCAGATATACAAAACACCTTTGCAACAGTGTCAAGCGTGGGCAACCATCGTTATGTATTCAACATTAAGGGCAATGATTACAGGCTCATAGTTTTAATCAAATTCACTATAAGCCACGTTTTGATACGTTTTGTGGGGACACACGAAGAATACGACAAAATTAAGGACATTCAAAATCTGTAATATTATGGCAAAGATTAAATCGGAGGCAGCATACGATGCGGCACTCAAAAGGATAGAATATTTGGAGGATTTTGTTGACGACGACACTGCCCCAAACGACCCAAACGCTTTGGAACTCGATATGTTGATAGACCTTGTGGAAGAGTACGAGGCCGTCCATTATCCTATTGGCAAACCGTCGCTTATGGATTCAATCAAACTTAGAATGTACGAAATGGGGCTTAGCATCCAAAATGTCGCAAATCTTTTGGAGATTAGCACACCCCAAATGAACAACATTATGCGTGGCAAAACAGAGCCATCACTTTCGTTGACAAGAAACATCTGTAAAAAATTGAACATTTCGCCCGAAGTAGCCCTCGGTATGTAAGGGGCGTGCTCGTCCACGCTCCGCATCATACCATCATCCCGCCGCCCTTTTTTTGCGGAACGTACACGAGGTACGCCCCTACAAATCCAATAAAAAAACTTTTGCACATCTCCCCAAAAAAACGTACCTTTGCGCCGTCTTATATAAGAAAACACATTTTCGAAAATGGAAGAAAACCTTCGGTACGGGCAGCGCGGCGTATCGGCATCTAAGACCGACGTCCACAACGCCATCAAAAACATAGACAAGGGCGTGTTTCCAAACGCCTTTTGCAAAATCGTCCCCGACATCCTTGCCGGCGACCCGGAATATTGCGTCATAATGCACGCCGACGGTGCGGGGACCAAATCGTCCCTCGCATACGCATATTGGAAAGAGACCGGCGACATGTCGGTATGGCGTGGCATCGCGCAGGATTCGTTGATTATGAACGTTGACGACCTCATCTGCGTGGGCGCAACAGACAACATATTAGTAAGTTCCACCATCGGACGCAACGCCAACCTCATCCCCGGCTCCGTAATCTCCGAACTCATCAACTCCACCGACTCCCTGATGTCAACCTTGCGCGAGCACGGCATCGAAATCTACGGCACGGGCGGCGAGACGGCGGACGTAGGCGACCTCGTGAGGACAATTATCGTCGATAGCACAGTAACCTGCCGCATAAAACGCAGCGACGTCATCGAGTGCCACATAAAGCCCGGCGACGTCATCGTGGGACTATCATCATCGGGACAAGCCACTTACGAAACCGAATACAACGGCGGAATGGGCAGCAACGGCCTCACATCGGCACGCCACGACGTCTTCAACAAGACCGTCGCCAACAAATACCCCGAAACATACGACCACGCAATCCCCGAAAACCTCGTATATTCGGGCGGGTACAACCTCACCGACCCAGTGTCTGGTCTTGACGGCATCACAGCTGGCAAACTTGTACTCAGCCCCACACGCACTTACGCGCCGATAGTTAAACAAATACTTCAACATCACCGCTCCAAAATCCACGCGATGATACACTGTTCGGGCGGCGCGCAGACCAAGGTCATCAACTTCATTGGCAACAACATACACGTCGTCAAAGACAACCTCTTCCCCACTCCGCCGCTCTTCCAAATGATTCAGCAACAGAGCCATACGCCGTGGCGCGAGATGTACAAAGTCTTCAATATGGGACACCGTTTTGAAGTCTATACCGACCAAGATACCGCGCAGGAAGTCATCAAAATATCCAAGACATTCAACGTGGACGCGCAGATAATCGGACGCTGCGAAACATCTGATACAAAGCGTGTTACCGTCAAGAGCGAGCACGGCGAATTTAATTATTGATTATAACAAAAAACACCATACAAATGGCAGAAAACCTTATACTTACCAAACTCGAAGGCGTCAAGCAACGTTTTGAAGAAGTATCGGCACAGGTCAACTCTCCCGACGCGATGGCAGACATGAAAAAATACGTCGCGCTCAACAAGGAGTTCAAGGACTTGGAGCCGCTAATCAAGACCTACGACGACTACAAGACAATGCTTGCCAACATCGAGGATGCCAAAGCAATACTCCGCGACGAAAAAGACGAGGAAATGCGCGAAATGGCAAAAGAGGAACTCGACAGCCTCGTAAACGCCCTCCCCGCCCGCGAGGAGGAGATCAAGCTAATGCTCCTGCCCAAAGACCCCGAGGACGACAAAAACGCAATCGTGGAAATCCGTGGCGGCACAGGCGGCGACGAAGCGGCCATCTTTGCCGGCGACCTATTCCGCATGTACTCCAAATACTGCGAAAAACGCCGTTGGAAAATCGAAATCACCCGAATGACCGAAGGCACAATGGGCGGCTACAAGGAAATCGTGTTTACCGTATCGTCCAACACAGAAGGCGTTTACGGCATCCTGAAATATGAATCGGGCGTACACCGCGTGCAGCGCGTGCCACAGACCGAGACGCAGGGCCGCATCCACACATCGGCGGCGTCAGTGGTGGTATTGCCTGAAGCCGGAGAATTTGATGTGGAGCTCAAAGAGTCCGACATCCGCAAAGACACCTACTGTTCGTCGGGACCGGGAGGTCAGAGCGTCAACACCACATACTCCGCAATCCGCCTCACGCACATCCCCACGGGCTTGGTGGTAACGTGTCAAGACGAAAAGTCGCAAATCAAAAACCTCGAAAAAGCGATGAAGGAACTCCGCTCGCGCCTCTATGCCATCGAGTACCAAAAATACTTGGACAAAGTGGGTTCGCAGCGCAAGACGATGGTCTCCACCGGCGACCGTTCCGCCAAAATCCGCACCTACAACTATCCACAATCGCGTGTTACCGACCACCGCATCAACCTCACGCTCTACAACCTGCCGATAGTGATGGACGGCGAAATCGACGAACTCATCGAAAAACTCCAAATCGCCGAAAACGCCGAACGCCTCAAAGCAAGCGGAATGTAACAGGCGGCAAACCAACAGTTTTATTAATTTTTGTATTATTGACGACTATGAACTACCGCGACATATACACCAAGATAGAGAAGAAAAACTCGTTCCTCTGCGTCGGCCTCGACACCGACATCACCAAGATACCCGAGTTTTTGCTCAAAGAGGACGACCCGATTTTTGCATTCAACAAGGCGATAATCGACGCCACGCAGGAATACGCCGTTTCTTACAAGCCAAACACCGCCTTCTACGAATCGTTGGGCGCAAAAGGCTGGACATCGCTCCAAAAGACCGCCGAATACATCAAGAAGACCTATCCGGGCATCTTCCTCATCGCCGACTGCAAACGCGGCGACATCGGCAACACCTGCAAGATGTACGCAAAGACATTCTTCGACCAAATGCCCTTCGACGCGGTAACGCTCTCGCCCTACATGGGGCGCGACTCCGTAATCCCATTCCTCGAATACAAAGACAAATGGGCGATAATCCTCGCCCTGACCTCCAACCCCTCCGCCTCCGACTACCAGATAATCCAAGAGAAGGAATCCGGCGAATACATCTTTGAAAAGACCCTCAAATTCGGACAGAACTGGGGCGACAAGGACCACATAATGTTTGTCTGCGGCGCCACCCAGGCCTACAAGCTCCAGCAAGTCCGCAAAATCGCCCCCGACAACTTCCTCCTCGTCCCCGGCGTAGGCGCACAAGGCGGCAGCCTTGAAGACGTTGCGACCTTTGGCATGAACGACCACTGCGGCCTCCTCGTCAACTCCTCGCGCGGCATCATCTACGCCTCCTCCGCCCCCGACTTCGCCGACCGCGCCGCCGAAAAAGCCTCCGCCCTCGCCGACCAGATGAAGACCCTTCTCGCCGCCAACAAGAAGAAATAAAGAAACAATTTTCCCAATACAAAACCGCCGATTTTGTTCAGTGTACTGAATAAAATTGGCGATTTTTGTTCAGTTGACTGAATAAAAAATACGATTTTTGTTCAGTGAACTGAATAAAATTTGCGGTTTTTGTTCAGTGTATTGAAAACTTTTAGTATATTTGCGGCACAAAACATTTGAATCATGGACAATACAACGCTGAAAAAAATCATAAAAGAAAATCAGGATTTCGCTCAAAACGTGAAACTTATGTACCGCAAGTTTGAGTTTGAGCCACACGGCAACTACGTCTTCATAGGCATAAGGCGGGCGGGAAAATCGTACCTGATGTATCAACGGATGCAAGAGTTGCTAAAATCAGGCGTCTCAAAAGAGGAAATCCTCTACATAAACTTTGAGGACGACCGCCTGATAAATTTCAAGACAGAGGATTTCGAAAACCTCAAAACCGCCTACCACGAACTTTACGACGCGGACCCAATATTCTTCCTCGACGAAATCCAAATCGTCGATGGATGGGAAAAATTTGTGCGCCGCCTCGCCGACCAGCATTACACCGTGTATGTTACCGGCAGCAACGCCAAAATGCTCAGCTCCGAAATCATGACCACTCTCGGTGGACGCTTTTTGGTGAAAGACGTATATCCATTCTCGCTCAAAGAATTTTTGGAATACAACAAGGTGAAAATCGGCACAAAAAATTGGGAATACGACAACAAGATTTTGGCGGAAATGTCGCGGAAAACCGACACGTATTTCTACTACGGCGGATTCCCTGAACTCAACATCTACAACGACAAACGACAGTGGCTCAGCAGTTTGTACCAAAAGATATTCTTCGGTGACCTGATTTCCCGATACGCAGTCAAGAACCCCAACATCCTGCGCATAATGATAGGGAAAGTGGCTGAAAGCGTCATGCAGCCTGTATCGTTCAACAAGATTACCCACATACTTGCCTCCACCGGCAACAAAATCAGCATCAACACAGTAATACAATATTTCTCGTACCTCAAAGAAACGCTATTGCTGTTTTCGGTGAACAATTATGCCGCGTCGTTTTCTGAAAGAGAAACCACAAAAAAATACTATTTCATCGACAACGGAATCCTCAACCTGTTTCTCGTCAACCCCGACACAGCATTGTTGGAAAACATCGTTGCAATACACCTTTTCAAAAAGTACGGGAACGAGCTTTATTACTACAACAAGAACGTCGAGACTGGCTTCTACGTCCCATCCGCCAAACTCCTCGTGCAGGTGTCGTATTCGCTCGCAAACGAAGACACAAAAAAACGCGAAGTCAACTCTCTCATCAAGACCGCCGACTTCCTTTCGGGCGACAGACTGACAATCGTCACCAAAAGCGAAGAATACACGCTGGAATATTCAGGCAGGAAAATCGAGGTCGTGCCGCTGTGGAAGTTTTTGATGAACGAAGAAAATGCTTGAATACCTTTTTCACCTATCACATCAAATACATAAGAATCCCCAATGGCATTGCGCCACTGGGGATTCTTATTTCGTCCGTCATTTTTCTAATTCACCGTCTCTGCCTTGACGTTTTCCGGCTCCTCGGCGTTGACGGGGCCGCTGCCGGAATCGGGCGTGGGGTCGGGCGAGGATTTTTCGCCCAAAATCTTGTTGGCGTATGCGAGGGCGGCGACCATTCCGCCAAAAGTGAGCAATATGCCACCGGCGAAAATCAAACCTACTTTTGTCTTTACATTCATGGCGTTAGAGTTTTTAGATTAAGTTCAATATTCGGACAGATAGTTGCAACGCAAGGCCGAATGTGAAGATAAAAAAATGAAACCATCGGCGCAGGGGGGTCACACCTTGAAGTAGCTAATCATCTCCTGCAAGGTTTCGGCCTCGGAGTATAGCTCGTCACTCTTGTCGACCATGTCGCCAGAAATGCCGACAATATGCTGGATGGCCTTGTTGAACGTCGCAAGAGCCGTGCTTATCTGCGCGCCGCCAGTAACCTGCTCCTTGCATGAAACGGCGATCTCCTGAATCAGCGTGGCAGTGCGCTCAATCTCCGGCAGGACATTGGCAAACACCTCGTCCGTCGCAATCGCAGCCTCCACGCCCTCCTTGCTCACGCGGTCGATCTCCTTGGCAGCCTCCGCCGACTTTTCGGCAAGTTTACGAACCTCGGCGGCGACCACGGCAAAACCCTTTCCATGCTCACCGGCACGGGCGGCCTCGACTGCCGCATTGAGCGCGAGAATGTTAGTCTGATAGGCGATGTCGTCTATGACATAAATCTTCTCGGCAATCTGGCTCATCGCGGAGACCGTGGTCTGTGACGCCGTGGAACAGTCGTTGAGGTTGCGGGTTATGCTGGACGCAAGGCGTTCGACCTTGGCGGTGTTTTTTTCGTTCTGGTCGATGAGGTTGAGGAGATTATTACAGCCACCGTCAAGCATCCTCATCGACGACGCCTGACGCTCGGCATTGTCATTAAGGATATAAGCGGCGTTCTTCAGTTGGGAAACCGAATTGTTAAGCGGAGAGACACTCGCCACGACTGTGCTCACAAAATCCTTCATGTTTTCTGAAAGGTTGGCGACGGAGTTTTGCAGCTTTCCAGTCTCATTGACCACAGTGGAAGTGTTAATCTCATGCGTCAAGTCACCGCCTGTAATCGTCTCAGCCTGAGCGACTACCGTGTCAACCGAACCGACAACGCCACGGCTGACATAATTAATGACCAAAAGCGCGATTATGATGCAGGCGGTGAAGCCCACAATCTGCTCTATGCGCGACATCTCGATCCATGACCTTAACTCGACGACCTTTTCACTATTGACAGCGTACATCGTCGACTGTAGCTGCTCGATGGAACTATGCAGCGGCGCGACTAACGCCAACACCCTCGGAATATCCTCGGCGGACGTGACGGCGTAGTTGCCCTTCAGAGCGTTGAACTGCCGGACCATCGTGCCGGAGATTTGCGCCACCTTTTCGACGCCCACGTGCTGGCAGTCGGCATCTATCTCGGCGACCTTCGCGCCGATGTCGTTAATCTCGGCACCGATATTAGCGAGCGCGTCGATAGTCCCCGCCTCAAACGACGTATTGTACGCGCTGAGGACACTGAACGACACGGAGAGGAGTTTGTCGCACTCGGTCAGGATATTAATGCCATACTCCGCGACATTCTCGCACACGGCGTTGCACTTACGAACCTTGTATATGTTATAAAAGCATATCAACGAAATCGGGAACAGAACCAACAGCCCCGTCAGAATGAGTTTGCTTTTCAGAGTCCAATTCTTCATGCCTGTAGATTTTTAGTGGTGGTTTATAGTGAAAAACTCTTAATCAACTGCGAGACGCTGCCGGCTTGGGTGGCGATGTCCTGTGACGCTGCGGAAGTCTCCTCGGCGATCGCGACAAACTGCTGGGCGACATTGCTGAGTTCCATGACAGCGTTGTTAATGCTGTCGCCGCCCGTGGCCTGCTCGTCACACACTGCGGAAATCTCCTGCACGACCTGCGCCGTATGCTCCATGTCGGGCAGGATTTTGGCAAAGACCTCGTTGGTCTGCGCGGCAGCCGCAATGCCCCCTTTGCTTATCTTGTCAATATCCTTGGCGGCGTTTGCGGACTTCTCGGCGAGCTTGCGGATGTCGGCGGCGACCACGGCAAAACCATGTCCCGCGTCACCGGCACGTGCAGCCTCGACAGCGGCGTTGAGCGCGAGGATATTGGTCTGGAAGGCTATGGTGTCGATTATGGAAATCTTCTCTGCAATTACGTTCATGGCGTTGACGGTCTTCACGGCGGCATTGTGGCAGTCTCGGATATTTTGGGCGGCTTGGGTGGAAATCTGCTCCGTGGACTTTGCATTCTGGGCGTTCTGCTGGATATTAGCCGCCATCTCCTCCATCGACGACGAAATCTCCTCCGCCGACGATGCCTGAAGAGCCGCGCTCTCGCTGATTCCACCCGCCGCACCGCTCATGTACGCGCTGCTGCTGTCGATGGACTGTGAAGTGTCCGTCAATGCGCCCACGATGTCCCGCAGACGGTGGCGAAAGTCCTTTATCGCAGTCTGAAGGTTAGAGAACTCGCCGAAGGTAGCCTTGTCGTGCCGCTCCGAAATATCACCGTCCACAATCCTCTCGATGTCCTCAGTGGCAGACTGTATGGGCGCGGTAATCCTGTTCGACATGAGGAATCCGACAAGAAGGATGCACAATATCGAGCCTCCAAGCCCCCACCAAATTTCGTTTTGGGAATGTAAGAGCCACTTGCCGGTAGACCTAAGAGAAGACGATGTGACGAGGTTATAGCGTTCCTTGGCGTTTATGACACTCGTCAGCATCGTCTGCACAATGCCAAAATACGACGGCAACTCCTGCGCGACTTCCTCCGGAGTTTGAAGGGAGTTGAGCGCGTTAATCTTGGCATTGGCGTTATTGTACTGGGTTATTATCTCGGAAAGATATTTTGAATATTCAGCGTCGAGGGCGAGGTCACGGTTGCCGACCGCCGACGAGACTCTCTCCGCAAACTGCGCGCCTTGACGGATTTGGGAAGAAGCCTCCCTCATGCTCGACATGTCGCCCTTCTTGACCGTCACCTCGACAGCCTGTCCGGCGAACAGGGTGTGCTTCATGACGAACGAGATGTCCGTGATGGTGGTATTATAACCATCGACAAGGACGCTCAAGTCATTGCTCACGACGAAAATCTTATAAAAATTATACATGCCGGCTATTGCGACCGGGATTAGCACAGCAAGTATCGCTGCCTTAAGTTTTGTGTTCAGTTTCATATCAAGCGCATTGATAAAAAAGTCCATTCATAATTCTGCAACGAAAAAGATGCCAAAAGGTTTCATTTCGCACCGACATTTCGGCAATTCCGCATAAAAAAAATCAAAAGCCTTTTGTCTTGACCACGCCAAAACCGCCCTTGCTGTCGGCATAAATGAAATAACCTTCGGTATCTGGCAGAGAATCTACGAGTTTGTATCCCTGTTCAAGTCCCATGACCATTACAGCCGTGGCGAGCGCGTCGCCGTCGATGGCAAGGTCAGTGACTATCGAGACCGAGAGAAGGCTGTCGTCCTTCGGGTAGCCGGTCTTGGGGTTGAGCTCGTGGCTGTACTTCTTGCCGTCCGACTTGAAAAAATTGCGGTAGTCGCCCGACGTGCACAGCGACTTGCCGGAGAGTCCGACGACGGTGTTAATCTCACGGTCATCTTCCGTCGAGCCGTCGATTGGGCTTTCTATCGCCACACGCCACGGCACGCCATGCGGATTGACCCCTATGCCCCTCGTCTCGCCGCCAATCTCGACAAGATAGTCCGTGTAGCCGTTTGCCTTCAAGTAGTCACACACCAAATCGACGCTGTAGCCCTGCGCGTTTGCGTTAAAGTTGAGCGTCAGGCGCGGGTCGTCCTTCTCAATCTTGTTGCCGACGATGCGCACCTTGTCCATGCCGACGAACTCAAGCACTGAATCCAATACCTCCTGCGACGGCTTTTGAAGGTCGTTGTGCTTGGCGAATCCCCACGCATTGACTATCGGGCGGCACGTCGGGTCAAAAAGTCCGCCCGAAAGGTCGTACATGCGCCTGGACTGCATGAAGACCTCGCGGATAATGCCGTCAAGCTCGACATCCTCGTTGTTGTTAATCTTAGTGAGCAGGGACTCCTTGTTATACGCCGAAATCGAAAAGTCAAACGCCAGGAGTATCGAGTCGAACTCCTGCGTCAAGTCCTCTCCGCCAAAACTTTTGTACGTGATATGCCACGTCGTGCCCTGCGCATAGCCCTGCGCGCGCATGTACGTGCCGTGGGGCGCATGTGTGACGTTGCCAGTGCAAGCAAAAAACGGCATTGCACATGCAACTAAAAACCAAAAAACAAGTCTATTATAATATGACATGACCATAATTTTTTTTACCGCCGTAAAATTACACATTTTTTTGCTAATGGCAAGAAAATTGTAACAATAAATAAAGGCTAACGCCAAACTTCACCCCAAATGAACAGAGCATAAAATGGAAGCAATAAGGATAAAAGACACAGAGGACATGCCGTCCGTCATACTCGACCGCGACGCCAACATCTTCGAGATGTCCGGAAGGTCGATTCCGGAGAACGCGCTTGAGTTTTACCGGCCGATACTACGATGGCTCGACGAATACAGCGTCAACCCGCTGCCGAAGACCGAGTTCGTATTCAAGATGGGCTACTACAACACCGCGACAGCAAAGCAGATTCTCGAAATCCTCCTGCGCCTCGAGGACATGTACAACGCCGGTCACGAAGTCCGCGTCGTATGGCTTTATGAAAACGGCGACAGCGACGTGGAGGATGCCGGTGTCGAAATGTCACATATAGTCAATGTCCCTCTCGTCATATCCTCATTCGAGGACGTACACGAGCAGCCGTCGGCAAAGGCTGCGAAAGACGACTACCACGAACCCTTAGAACTGAAAAAGAACGACACATACATTGTAACAATCAGCCGCGAGCTTGGCGCAGGCGGACGGCTCGTGGGTCAGTTATTGGCGGAGCGTCTGAACCTCAGTTATTTTGACCTGCCAATCATAGAGGCGTTGACCGACAGAGTAGAAACAGAACCCGAAATCGTCAACAAGTCCGACAAGACGCCGTGGTGGAAAAAAGACATCCGCGCCCTCCTGTCGTCCTCCAACGGCAACCGGGAAATAGAAGACAACAAGACCATGACCGACAAGCAGTCCGCAATCCTGAAAAGCATTGCGCAGAACGAGTCGTGCATCGTGGCGAACCCGACGGCTTTCTTCACCTTCAAGGACTACCCGAACCACATCAACATCTTCATCTGCGCGTCCGAGGAGAGCCGAATCTCAAAACTGATGTCGCGCGAGGGCATTTCAAGGGAAGATGCGGTCGCCGCGATAGACAACACAGCCAAGGAACGCGACATGTACGTCATGGACAACACTGGACTTTCGCGCCACGACACGCGCAACTACGACCTTGTGCTAAACATGGACAAAATCACCGAAGGCGACGCCGTGAGCCTGATTATCCAATACATCGAGATTCGAAAGAAGTACTTTTCAATCATAATGGACACCGACTAAACCACAGCCGGTGCCACTAATCCAGTCCCCCACCCTACCGCTTTTCAAAAGACTCGCTCTTGCAGTCGTAATTGATGAAGTAAGTGCCTTGGGGGTATGACGAGACGTTCACGCTCGAGGCGCGTCCCTTAGCCATGCGTTGTCCATAAAAATCATAAATCTCATACTCCGTGACCCTGCTGAAGGTAATCGTGCCGGTGGTCTGCCCATTATTGCCAGGCTTGAACGTGACCTCCGGCAGGAGATTGTTGTACGTAATCTCGGAAGAATAGCGTGGCTTTTTCGTACAGTCCACCTGCTTGATTCTTAACTTGTTAACGCCTGAATGTAGCGGAATGTTGACGGAATACGTGTTGAGGGCTGGCGTTCCTTTGCCATTGACCTGCGCGACTGTCACCCATTTTTTCCACTTGAACTGCTCTATTACAAACGGCAACACGCCTTTCTCGCCCTTGGTGCTGAAAGTAAGCCTGCCAGTCTTGTCGACCTTGAACGAGGCGATGCTGTACGTGCTCTGCGGCTTCAAGACCTCGGGATTAAGAACCTTCGGGGTGCAGCCGTCCTTATGTTTAATGACGACCACGACGGGATCGCCCTGCGCAAAATGGTACTGCGAAAGGTCGATTTCAAAGCCGGATCTATTGAGTTCGTCCATGGTGACCTTGCCATTGACGGTAATCTCATAAATGCAAAAACCCACGCCAGAGGCAGCGAAAGGGTTTGTGACAAAGATGTTCTGACCTTTGAAAATACCTTCCACCTTAATTTCCCTGGCTGCGCTGGAATATCCAACGCCCGCGACCATCAACAGCATCAATGCGATTTTCAGCAATCTATTCCTCATGATATTACGTTCTTAATTATTAGCAGCAAAAATCGCCCAAATATACAAACTTTTTTTAACTTATCATTTTGAATTGTCAATTAATTTTACAAGTTCGTCAACGGCATTTTGCTCGGGGATGCCGCGCTTGACGACCTCGCCCGCCTTGTAGAGCGAGATTTTGCCGCGGCCCTCGCCGACGTAGCCGAAGTCAGCGTCCGCCATCTCGCCCGGGCCGTTGACGATGCAGCCCATGACGGCTATCTTGACGTTGCGGTACTTGCGCGTGGCTTCCTTGACGCGCTTTACGGTGCCTTGCAGGTCGTACATCGTGCGCCCGCAGCCCGGACACGACACGTATTCGGTCTCAGTGATGCGCAAACGGCTGATTTGCAATATCTTGAACACTAATTCGGTGGCTGCGACCGCGTCGTCGCCGCTTTCCAGGCACACGCCGTCGCCAAATCCATCGACGAAAACGCCCGCACATTCGGCGGCTGCGGCAAATTTCTTAAACCTCTCGTCCCTCTCGCCGCCGTCGGGCTTCAAGAGGACGGGATTTTGGATGTTTCTTGATGTCAACTGATAGAAAATCAGCCTCATAGCGGCGGTCTTGTTGCGGTTTTGAGGTTCGGCGATTATGACGGTCTCGTTGTCGATGTTGAAAGCGTCGAAGTTAGAGTTTTCGTTGACGTAGAGTGTTTTAATATCTTTGTGTTCAAGCCGTTTGCTATCGTCGGCAAACATTATCTTGGAATCTACCACAATCGCCACCGCAGCTGGATTGTCGCCGCCGACGTTGCCGACAGCGAAAGATTTGCGCCTATTATAATGGTACGGGTCGTAGAAAAATGGGATTTCGGGCAACTTCGCCGCGCCCGCGATGTAATTGCGATACGCCACGATTTCTTCGGCGGGCTGGATTTCAAATTTTGGGTCCTCGGTGAGCGAGACACGGATAGTGTCGCCGATGCCGTCGTTCAAGAGCGGACAGATGCCCGACGCTGACTTGATGCGCCCGTCGTCGCCCTCGCCCGCCTCGGTAACGCCAAGATGCAGGCAATAATCCATCCCCTCGTCCTTCATCGTCCTGACCATCAGGCGCGCCGCACGGATCGCGACCGTCGGGTTTGACGACTTCAACGAAATCGCAACGTCCCTGAAATACTCTGCCTTCGCCACCCTCAGAAATTCCATCACGCTTCCTACCATTCCTTCAGGTGTGTCGCCGTAACGGTTTAAAATTCTTTTTGATAGCGAGCCGTGGTTAGTTCCAATCCTGACGGCTGTCCCATGCTCTCGGCAAACTTTCAGGAAGTCGCGGAACGTGTCTTCCAACAATTTTCCTTCCGCCTTGAACTCGTCGTCGGTAAGACATGGCAGCGAGTGATGCCCGAAGTTGCCGGGATTGACGCGCACTTTTTCGACGATTTTGGCGCACTCAAACGCAATCGCGGCGTTGAAATGCACGTCGGCGACGAGGGCGCATTGTCCGTTGATTTTTTCGTGAATTGTCCTCAATGCATCAACGTCCTTCATCGACGGCACGGTAACGCGGACGATTTTGCAGTTGGTTGTTTTTACAACGTCAATTATCTGTGCGACAGTCTTTTCAACGTCGTCAGTTGTAGTATTGCACATAGTCTGCACGGCGATGTCGTTGCCGCCGCCAATCTTGACATTACCAATCCCGACCTCGTCCGTCCTGTTCCTCTTATAATTAGTCAACGATTCTGTATATTCCATTTTCAACGAAAATTTACACCGCCTACGGCGGCTGTCTTTTTTAAACAAAAATTAAACGAATTAGAACGAATCAAAACGAATTAGAAGATAAAAAATTCGCTTTAATTCGTTCTAATTCGTTTAATTCGCGTTGAAAAAAATCTACTCGACGTACAGCACGAGGCCTTTGAGGTACTCGCCCTCGGGGTGGTACATCGATATTGGGTGGTCGTTGGGCTGCGTCAACTGGTGAAGGATGCTGATTTTGCGCTTGGCTTGCAGCGACGCTTCCATCACCGCCATGCGGAAAGTCTGTTTGTCAATCGCCTGCGAACACGAGAACGTAAAGAGGATTCCGCCCGGCGCAATGCGTTCCATCGCGGCGCGGTTGATGCGGGTGTAGCCCTTGACGGCCTGGTTGGTGACGTTGACGTGCTTTGCAAACGCCGGCGGGTCGAGGACGATGAGGTCGTATTTGTTGGGTTCCATCTTGTCGAGATACTCGAAAGCGTCGGTGGCTATTGCTTGATGCACGCCGGCATTGAAACCATTAATATCGCCGTTCCTAACTGTCAGGTCTATCGCCGTTTGAGACGAGTCAACTGAAGTAACGCTTCCCGCGCCGCCCTTCAATGCCGCCACCGAAAATCCGCCCGTGTAGCAAAACATGTTCAAGACCGTGCGCCCTTTGGAATACTGGCTGAGCAAATGGCGGTTTTCCCTTTGGTCGATGAAATAGCCAGTCTTCTGCCCCTCAACGACATTGACGTAAAATTTCATCCCATATTCCAAGACTTCCTTCTCGGCCTCGGAGCCAAAGAGGAAACGGCTTTCGACAGCCGGTGCGCCGTCGGTTTTCGGGACGGTCTTGTCGCTCTTGTCGTAGATTGCAGTTACCTGACTGCCAAGTATTTCGCGGAAAATCTCGGCGAACATTTCTTCCTGCAAGTACATTCCACGGCTGTGCGCCTGGAAGACGACGATGCCATTATAATAGTCGCAGATGAAGCCGGGGAATCCGTCGCCCTCGCCATGTATCAGGCGGCAGACGTTGGTATCGCCGCCGTCGAGATAGCCGAGCGCACGGCGCAGATTGACAGCGTTTTGGATTTTCTGTTTCCAAAATTCACGGTCGGGTTCCACCTCGTCGAATGTGAACATCCTCACCGTAATCGAGCCGTTTTTTTGGTAATGGCCGAGGCCGAGGAAAGCGTTTTTGCTGTCATATACCGCCACATTCTCGCCGTCGATGGCATTGCCAATCACGTTCTTGACCGCGCCCGAAAAAATCCATGGGTGCAGACGCAGCAAAGACCTTTCCTTGCCCGTCTTCAATATCACTTTTGGGTAGTTGTATTGTCGCATAATGTAAACAAAGTTTTATGCGCAAAGATACGGAAAGAATTGTATTTTCGGAAAAATATTTTTCCATCTCACAAAATCTTTCTAAATTTGCCCAAACAACACACACACCACCATGAAATTAGCAGAAGCATTACAAGAACGCGCCGATTTGAGCAAGAAAATCGACCAACTCAGATACCGCCTCGAAAGCAACGCCACCGTCCAGGAAGGCGAGCAGACGGCGGAAGACCCGGCGGAACTACTGAAGGAACTCGACAACGCAATCAGCCGCCTCGAATACCTCGTCGCCCGCATCAACCTCACCAACTGCACCGTCAAGGCCGACGGCAAGACCCTCACCGAAATCATCGCCGAGAAGGATTCGCTGACAAAGAAACATTCTATTCTCAAAAACGTCGTCAGCAGCGCGAGCAACATCACAAGCCGCGCCACACGCAGCGAAATCAAGATAGTACGCGCAGTTGACGTGAAGGAAATCCAGGCTGCCGCCGACGATGCCGCCAAGCGCATCCGCCTTCTCGACAACCTCCTCCAGCAGACCAATTGGACGGCAGACCTCGCGGAATAAGACAACAAAAGTTTTTTCGGGGTGAATGTCAACTCAGTGAAAGAGTTATATTTCACAAGCTTAGTTTGCGGAACTACTATCGTGGCTGCGGGCGCCACATCACTTAATCGTAATGCCCCTCACAGCTTACAAACGCACAGAGTACAGATAATTGTCATCACCACGACATTAACCGAAAAGACTGCGGCTCTGGAAGGATTGACTTCCGGTGCCGCTTATTTTTTGGGAAAATAACTGCAAAACATTTTGGAAAAACCGCCAAAACGAATTATCTTTGTCCAAAACAATAAAAGGGAAACAATCATGAGCGAATTTATCGACTACGGCGACTATGATTTCAGACGCATCAGGAACAGCAACTTCGTTGACAAATCTGGGTTGCTCAAAATCCTCAACAGGAACAGAACAAATTCGCCACATACGACCACAAGACCATCGTCAAGGACGCGCAAAAAAGGATTGTCGCGGACTTGAAACGGTCATACGACTTTTTTGACGAGTTCAGCGTCATATCGCCCGGCCCCACAGCCAAATATTACGGGTTCACCGAAGCCGAGGTAATCCGCCTCTGCGAGGAAAACGACATGGACTTCACCCTCATGAAACACGCCTACGACGGCTACATCATCGGCGGCGAAAGATCCATGTTCAACCCAAATTCCGTAATGAAAGCAATCCGAAACCGCCCATACGGAAGTTTTTGGCAAAAATCCGCATCATACACATACATAGAGCCTTACATCCACATCAACGACGAGACCATCAGGCCCAAAATAGAGGAAATGCTCAACGGCGGACAAGTGGCGATAGAGGTAACGAGTTTCCGCAACGACATGAACCAAATCGAGAACGCCGACGACGTGTTCACATTGCTCGTCCACCTCGGCTACCTCTCATACGACCCCGAGACGTACCGCGTCATGATTCCAAACACCGAGGTCAAGGGCGAATTCCGCAACACAATAGCAAAAGCCGGCTGGGGCTGGCTCTCGAAGGCGTTGGCAAACTCGCTGACGCTCCTGGACAAGACCATACAACTCTACGCCGAGTACATCGCGTCGGCATTCGACTACAACAAGACAGAATCCAAGCACGAGGTGAAGCTGGAAGTGATAGAGGGGTGAGTGAAGGATGATTGGATTAGCCTAACCAATTACATCCAATGCGTACTGAAAACTATCCCGCAAAAATTTGCATACGACAAAGCACACGCAAAGACACGGCACTTACCATCAAATGCCGCATCCAATTTCCGTACCGCAGCATCGTAATGGTCGCGGCACTGCGCCAAATCAAGCAAAATGTTGGCATTAAAAATTATTACAATTATTGTATTTCCCCCACTATATCCCTCACCACCATCCCCGCAATCATAAACCCGAATATCGCCGTCATGTGCGCCACAGTGCCGTTGATTTGAGCCTTTGACGAACACCATTCGTGGTTGATGAGGTCGGGGTTGCCGGCGGCGATGATGGCCTTCGGACACATGCACGCGCTCGTGCCGCAGGTCGATGCCTTGCCCTTGTTTTCAAGAAGTTCCGGCGAATAGACGCACAGAAATTTCTTCTTCGGGAAAGTCTTGTTGCGCTTGAACCGCTGACGCACCGCCCGCGCCAAAGGACAGCCTTGAACCTTCCAAAACTCAGCCACTTGTATCTTCGTCGGGTCCAATTTGAGAGCCGCGCCCATCGCCGAAAAAAGTTTTCCCCTACATTCCGTCGCCCTCAAAATCAAATCGACCTTGTTGGCGAGGCTGTCGATGGCGTCGATGATGTAGTCGTAGTCGTCGAGATGGAACATGTCGGCGTTTTCGGGGGAATAGATTTCCTGCACGGCGTTGATTTCGGCATCGGGATTGATGTCCAACAGCCTGTCTTTCAGCACATCGACCTTCACAAGCCCCACGGTCTTAGTGGTCGCCTGAAGCTGGCGGTTGACATTAGTGATGCACACGCGGTCGCTATCGACGATTGTCAGATGCCGAATCCCGCTGCGCACAAGGCTCTCGGCGCACCAGCTGCCAACGCCGCCCACGCCAAAAATTATGACCTTCTTTTCGCCAATCGCCGCCATCGTGTCGTCGCCCAAGAGAAGGCTCTGACGGTTGAAAATCGCTCGCTCTCTGCCCATTTGTCAAGTGTATGGAAAATATCTTTGTTTCTCACCCACAAAATTAAAAAAAATCAATCACAATTATGGAATTTCACAAAAAAATCATCAACTTTGCATCGAAATAACAAACATCATAAAAAACCATCAATGAAACAAATACTTTTAATAATCCTTGCCATCTCGCTGTCGCTGACGGCATTGGCGCAACAATACATTCCTACGCCCACCGACCCGGGCACCCGCGTCGGGCATCTCGAAAACGGGCTCACATATTACATCCGACACAACGAAAAACCCGAAAACCAAGCCTGTTTCTACATCGCGCAAAAAGTCGGCTCGATGCAGGAAGAGGAAAACCAGCGCGGCCTTGCGCACTTCCTCGAACACATGGCCTTCAACGGCAGCCAGCATTTCCCCGGCAAACGCCTCATCGAAATGTTGAAAGAAAACGGCGTAAGTTTCGGCCGCGAGCTCAACGCCTACACGAGCTTCGACGAGACGGTCTATAACATCGACAACGTCCCCACCAACCGCAACACGTGGCTCGTGGATTCGTGCCTGATGATACTCAGCGACTGGTCGGGCGCGCTCACCCTCGACGACAATGAAATCGAAAACGAGCGCGGCGTCATCCACAGCGAATGGCGGATGCGCACCGGCGCGTGGTACCGGATGATGGAACGCAGCATCGAGACCCTCTACCCGGGCAGCAAGTACGGCCGACGCATGCCAATCGGCCTCATGGACATCGTGCAAAACTTCCCGTACCAAGACCTCAAAGACTATTACAAGACATGGTATCATCCTGACCACCAGGCGATTATCGTGGTGGGCGACGTTGACGTTGACGCCATCGAATCCAAAATCAAAAAATACTTCTCGCACTACCATGCGCCCGCCGACGCGCCCGCGCTCATCACCTACCCCGTCCCCGACAACGACGAGGCAATCTACGTCAGCGAAAAAGACAAGGAACAGACCCGCAACGCAATATCCATCAACTTCAAGAGCGACGTATGGCCCGACAGCCTCAAAAGCACCGTCCAGTACTTCGCCACACAGGAACTCCAAGACATCGTCAACAACATGGCTGCGAGCCGGTTCTCTGAACTCGCCCAAAACCCCGACGCGCCCTTCACGTCGGCATCGGCTTACTATTCCAACTACATCGTCTCAAAGACCAAAAACGCCTTCACATTCGAGGGCGCAGCCAAGTCGGGCATGGAATACGAAACCCTCAAAAGCCTGATGCGCGAAGCCCTGAGAATCAAGCGGCACGGATTCACCCAAGGCGAATTTGACCGCGCAAAGACCGCCGAGCTCTCATACGGCGAAAAACTCTATTCCAACCGCAACAAACAGACCAACGGCTACTACGTCCAGCGTTGCCTCGAACACTTCCTCAACGCCGAGCCGATGATGAGCATTGAGCAATCGTACTCGTTGGAACAGTCGATACTTCAACAGATAGACCTCGAGACCGCTAACATGATGGCTCAGAGCCTTATCGGCGACTGCGACACCAACCTCGTCGTCCTTTCGCTCGTCCAGGAAAAAGACGGCGCGCAATACCTCACGACCTCTCAGATGCGCAAAGCCGTCGAGGAAGTCCGCGCCGAAGACATCAAGCCTTTCATCGACAATACCAAGGACGAGCCGCTTCTCACGCTCAAAGACCCCAAATCCCTGAAAATCAAATCATCAGAATACGACCCCGTCCTTGACGCAAAGACCATCACACTCAAAAACGGCGCGAAAATAGTCCTCAAAAAGACCGACTTCAAGGACGACGAAATAATGTTCACGGCGACGAGGCTTGGCGGCACGAGCAATTTTGACGCCGACGACTACCTCAAATTCCGCTACGCCGACAATGTAATCAACAGCAACGGCCTCGGCGCGTTCTCGTTCGTCGAACTTCAAAAAGCCCTTCAAGGCAAGCAATGCAACGTCAACGCCTCAATCAGCAACGAGACCGAGGGCCTGCGCGGACATTCCACGCCGTCAGACATCGAGACGATGCTTCAGATGGTGTATCTCTACCTCAACAACCCCGGCACCGACCAAAAGGCGTTCGAGACTTTTAAGAACAAACTTCTCATCGACGTCGCCAACCGCAAGGCAAACCCGATGTCAACATTCTCTGACACAGCCACATACGTCCTCTACGGCAATTCAAAGCGTTGCAACAACTACACCGAGGCGGACGTCAAGGCTATGGACTTCAACGCCTTGCTTCAATCGTACCGCCAGCGTTTTGCCGACCCGGCGACGATGACATACTTTTTCGTCGGCAATTTTGACGAACAGACGCTCTTGCCGCTTTTGATTAAGTACATAGGCGCATTGCCCAAAGCGTCAGGCACTTCGTCAATCCGCAAAAACATGATGCCATGGGCAAAGGGCACCGGCCTGATACGCTTCGAAAAAGAGATGCAGACCCCGCAGAGCATGATTGTTGACTACATTTATAAGGAAACGGACTTCACGATGCGCAACCAAGCCGTCGCCGAACTTTCCGCCGACGTTTTGAAATCATTGTTTTTCAACGAGATACGCGAAGAAAAGTCGATTGCGTACTCTGCGGGTTGCTATTCCGACTTCTCGCCGTCCGAAACCCCCGGCCGCGCCGACAACGTGATGATATTCCAGTGCCCCGTCAAGCCCGAATACGCCGACCTCGCCAACCGCACGATGTACGACATCGCCCGCAAGGTCGCCACGGAAGGCTTTGACGCGCAGGAACTTGAAAAAGCCCGAGAATACTACCTCAAGCACCATCAGGAAGTCTTGAAGACCAACAGTTACTGGGAATACGTCCTCATCGGCAAGCACATCTATTCCCTCGACTACCACAACGGCTACGACGCCGCCTACCGTTCAGTAACCCAGTCCGACGTCCAGTCTTACATCACCGACATGCTCCAGACCGCCAACCGCTTCGACTTCATCATGATCCCAAAAGGCACAGAACAGAAAGCGGAATAAAGCGGGGGAATTATTTTTCCAAATACACCTTGGCAATCCGTTGGATGTACTTGCCAATGATGTCAAACTCAAGATTAACCTTATCACCAACTTTCAGGGCATGGAAGTTGGTGATTTCGTATGTGTAGGGAATGATTGCGACACGGAAACGTCCGGCCTCGGAGTTGCAGACCGTGAGGCTCACGCCATTGACGGAAATAGAGCCTTTCTCGACGGTGATGTTGCCCTGAGCGGTGTCGTATTCAATAGTGTAATAGCGGCTGCCGTCCGCGTCCTCGATGTCTGTGCATACGCCGGTCTGGTCCACATGCCCCTGGACAATATGTCCGTCGAGCAGCGAATCCGGCTTCATGCTCCGCTCAAGGTTGACTTCCGTACCGACTTGCCAGTCAGAGAGATTGCTACGGTCGAGGGTCTCCTTCATTGCGGTCACGGTGTAACGCTTTCCGTCACACTTGACGACCGTCAGGCAAACGCCGTTATGCGCGACGCTCTGGTCAATTTTCAACTCGGACGCGAAAGGACATTCGAGCGTGAAGTCAATGTTGGAGCGGTCGTGGCTGATTTCCACGACGCGCCCAACGCTTTCTACAATTCCTGAAAACATGCTTATTTTGCGATTACATGGTACGACGAAATAATGCCCTCGATGACGGACGAGGAGAAGCCGTTGCGTTCCATCTCGTTAAGTCCGCGGATTGTAGTGCCGGACGGCGTACAAACGCGGTCGATGAGTTGTTCGAGGTGAGTGCCCTCCTGCATGAAGAGTTCGACTGTGCCTTTCATGGTCTGTGCGACAATCTCGTTGGCTACATCGCTGCGGAAGCCGATTTCTATGCCGCCTTCCACCATCGCGCGCATGAACCTCAGCACATACGCAATGCCCGAGCCTGTGAGGATCGTGGCGGCGTTAATGCGGCTCTCGTCGATGACTATCACCTTTCCAAGGCAGCCCAGGACTTTCATCGTCGGCTCGATGGCCTCGTCTTCAGCGTCATACGCAACGCAAGTCGTTGACTGGTTGATTGATGCGGCAATGTTGGGCATTATGCGGAATACGGAGACACGCTTGTAGCAGTAGCCGTTGATTTGGTCGATGCTCAGTCCTGCGACCGGCGACACGATGGTCTGGCTGTTGTTCAACGCGGGCGCGATTTCCTCGATTACGTCCTTCGCAATCCACGGCTTGACGCACAGGAAAATGATGTCTGCGGACTTCACAGCCTCGATGTTGTTTCGGGTGGCGTTAATGCCCCATGCGCGGACTTTCTCAAGGTCGGCCTCGGGGTCGGTGGCGGTTATCTCAAAGCCACACTCTTTCTGCTTGTTGGCAAGGCCCTTGGCAATCGACGACCCGAGATTGCCACAGCCTATCACTGTGATTTTCATTTTATGATGATGATGAGTTTAATTGTATTTATTCAGGTAGCAAAAGTAATAAATAATTAGGTTCTGCAAAAAAAATTAAAAAAAAGTCGCCGTCAACCGAGCCGGTTTTTAAAATCCCCGTAGCCGAACTTCTTGACCGTCTCGACCGACAAATCCTCTTTCAAGACGTAAATGCCCGGCAGCGACATTCCATTGAAAGTGTTGGTCTTTACCATCGTGTAGAGTGCCATGTCCTCGAAGACGACCTTGTCGGTGATTTCTTTTGGCTCGATGAAATCATAGTCGCCGAACTTGTCACCCGCCAGGCACGTCATCGACGACAAGCGGTAATGGTACTTGCCATTGTCCTCGTCAGTGCCATACACCGGCGGCGCGAATGGCATTTCTATAGCGTCCGGGCAGTGGCAAGCCGCGCTCGCGTCGAGTATGAGGATTTCGATGCCGTTACTTACCTTGTCCAAAACCTCCGACACGAGGTAGCCGCTGTTCAAGACCACAGCCTCGCCCGGCTCGAGGTATGTCTGCAAGCCGTATTGATCCTTGATGTAGTTCAAAAGCGACACTAACTTTCCACGGTCATAATCCTCGTGCGTTATGTAATGGCCGCCGCCGAGGTTGAGCCATTTGAGTTTTGGAAAATATTTCTTGAACTTCGACTCGAAAGCCATGAATGTACGCTCGAGGTCGTCGGCTCCCTGCTCGCACAATGTGTGGAAATGGAAACCCTCAATGCGCTCCGGCAAGTCGTCGGGCATTTGGGAAATCCTCACTCCAAGCCGCGACCCATGCGAGCATGGGTCGTAGATTGCGTGGTTCTGCGTGCTAAATTCGGGGTTAATGCGGATTCCAAGGCTCGCATTCTTGCAACGAGGGCTGTGGAGTCCGTACTGTCGCCACGAATTGAATACGATATGTCCGCAAATATTGTCAAGTTCCTCGATGTCCTCGGGCTTGTACGCGGGGGCAAAAACATGGTTCTCCTTGCCCATTTCCTCATGCGAGAGCCGCGCCTCGTATATGCCGCTTGCGACTGTCCCGGCGATATACCTGCCAATAAGCGGATACATCGCGAATGTCGAAAAACATTTTTGGGCGAGAAGCACCTTGCAACCTGACAGTTGCTGGACTTCACTTAAAGTTTTGAGATTAGAGATAAGCCTGCCCTCGTCGATTACGAATGACGGCGTGGGCAGACTTTCGAGAACTTTAAGTTTTTCGGGTTCGATTGGGTGTGGGCGCATCTGTCAGTCTACTAATACAGGATTCTCGTCAACTTTCCACGGCAAACCCGACGTGTTCAACATCTCCATGAACGGGTCGGGGTCGAACTCTTCCAAGTTAAACACTCCCGCACCTTTCCAGATGCCTTTCGATATAAGCGCGGCACAAATCATCGCCGGTACGCCGGTCGTGTAACTGATTGCCTGTGAGCCTACTTCGCGGTACGATTCCTGGTGGTCGCATACGTTGTAGATGTAGATGTTGCGCTTTTTTCCGTCCTTATAGCCGGTGAAGATACAGCCGATGTTTGTCTTTCCGACAGTCCTCGCGCCGAGCGTCGACGGGTCGGGCATCAGTGTCTTCAGGAACTGGATAGGGATGATGTGCTGGCCATTGAACTCGATGGGCGTGGACTGTAACATGCCGACGTCCTCCAGGCACTTCATGTGTGTCAGGTAACTCTGTCCGAAGGTCATGTAGAATCTCATGCGCTTTATCTCCGGGAAGTTCTTCGTGAGCGACTCGATTTCCTCGTGGTGGAGGAGGTACATGTCCTTCACGCCGACTTCCGGGAAGTCGTACTGGCGTTTGATGGACATCGCGGGCACGGGGATCCATTTGCCGTCTTCATAATAGTCTGCTGGCGAGGAGACTTCGCGGAGGTTGATTTCCGTGTTGAAGTTGGTCGCGAAGGGATAGCCATGGTCGCCGCCGTTGCAGTCGAGGATGTCCACGTACTCGATTGTGTCGAAATAGTGCTTCTTGGCATAAGCGACGAATACGCTCGTCACTCCCGGGTCAAAGCCTCCGCCGAGGAGCGCGGTCACGCCGGCGTCCTTGAACGCCTTGTCGTATGACCACTGTTCTTCGTAGTCGAAATATGCGACAAAGCCTTTCTCCTTGCATCGTTTATCGTACTGTTTCCTCCATACGGGGTCATTAGTGTCCTCCGGCTCATACGATGCCGTGTCGATGTAATGTACCTTACACTCGGCGCATGCCTGCATCAGGACGATGTTGTGGTACGGCATACCGAGGTGGAGCAGGATGTCCGGCTCGAACTGTCTGATTAGGTCAACGACCTGGGGCTTTGAATTAGCGTCGATTTTCTTAGTTGAAATCTGTGTCTTAGTGGCGCTCTGCCATTTTTCTTTCATAGCCCCACACTTTGACAGTGTACGGCTCGCGATGCAAAGGTGGGAGAAGATGTCGTCCCTTTGGCAAATCTTTGCTATCGCCACACTTGCTACGCCTCCGCAGCCGATGACCAATACTTTACTCATTTTTTTCTCTGGAAATTGGATAGTTCAACATTAAATTTTAAAGGGTAAAAACAAGTTTATAAAACTCCCCTTAATTCTTCGAGTACAAAGTTACAAATAAATAAATGAAATCCAAAACTTTTTTCGGCGGTGTGGGATCATCTACCCCAAAAACACAAAAAAACGGACGCTTTTGGACATCCGTTTTTTGCTGCTTACTAATTTAACCTAAATCTTATTATGAAAAGAGTTCTGACATTAAATAATTGATTGGCCTGGACTTCACAGTCGAGTGTCTTTGTTTTGTTTTTCTATTGAGTTATACGAAAAAGCAAGGAAAAGGTTTCGCTGTTTAACATTTTTTAAAATAATTATTTTTTCGGCAATGTAATTTTGAACGTCGTGCCTTTCCCTATTTCGCTGCCTTTGACAATAAGGTTGCCCTTATGATAGTCATTTACAATGCGTTGCGCCAACGACAAGCCAAGTCCCCAGCCGTGTTTCTTAGTCGTGTAGCCGGGCTTGAAGACAGTCTTGAAATTGCGTTTGGGGATGCCCTTGCCGGTGTCGGAGATTTCGACGCACACATTTTTTCCGGCGTCGTACAGGCGGAGTTCGATGGAGCCCTTGCCCTGCATCGCGTCGATGGCGTTCTTGCAAATGTTTTCGACTACCCACTCTATCAGCGGCACGCTCATCGGGACAATAAGGTCTTTCTGCGGGATTTTGACAGTGTAACTTATGTTAGACGACGTGCGGGACTTGAGGTACTCGATGGATTTGGCGAGGACGGGGCCGATGTTCTCGGGGGTGAGCTCGGGCTTATTGCCAATTCGCGAGAAGCGGTCCGTAATCTGCACAAGCCTTGTCACGTCCTTCTCGACCTCACATGTCACTTCGGGGTTGTAGTTCTCCATTTTCAGGAGTTCCACCCAAGCCAGGAGCGACGTAATCGGCGTGCCGAGCTGGTGGGCGGTCTCCTTGCTCATGCCGACCATCATGATGCTCTGGTCGGCCTTGTTGCTGATGCGGATGCCGACTATGGTCAGGGCGATAATCATGAACGTGACTATGAGCTGGATTATCGGGTACGTCTCCAACTGGCGTATTATGCTGCTGTCCTTATAATAAAGGGTGTAATATCTGTCGATGACGATAGGCTCGTGGGTGTTTTTCATCTCCTCAATCTCACGGCGCAAGAGCTCGTCGAGCGTCTGTTTGGTCGTGTCGATGTCGATGTTTATATAGGAAAACGAGCCGTCGATGTGGGACTCGAGGATGGCGGGGATTGTGCTGTTGTCCTGGATTATGGAATAGACAATGGGGCTTATCTCGCCGTCGAGGTCAACCTTCTCTATTTCGTGGACAGACTCCGCCCAAAGGGATATGTTCTTCTGCTCCTGTTTCTTTAACAGGTCGGTGAGATGGTCGCAGTATAGCCATGCGACTATGCTCGCAATCGCGGTAAGCACATAAAGCACTGTACGTATAATCTCCTTCCTGTTCATTGGGTAGTGTACGTTGTTCCATAAATAAAAACGTACCGCGTCCGGTTTTATTTCGTCCACGGTGCGTTATTATTCATTTGTTTTTTATTGTGGAGGACTACTTTTGACTTTTATCGGACTTTGGCTGTGACTTTGGTTCTGTGGACGCCTGCTGCGCATCGGCCTTGGTGTCAGCGGCGGCTTCGGCTTTCTTTTCCTGCTTGGCGAAGAATGAGGAGAAGAACAGCTTGACAATCTTCTCCACAAACTCCAGCAGGTACTCTACGCACAACCCGCCAAGGAACGCAAGCAGCATCGGCGACAGCGACAATGAGGTGAACCCGGCGACCTGGGCGTTCTCGATGTCGCTCCAGAACAGCCCGACCGAAAGTCCGGCGACCGCGCCAAGCAATGTCCGGAATACATACTTGAGGTCTGCCTCCTTGTCCAAAGCGTGGACGCTGAAATCCGTCTTCATCTCCATCAGGACGAATGTGAACGCGCCAATAATGCCGTACAACAGCGGCAGGACGTATATGCCAAGTATGAGCGCATAGCCGCGCGCCTCCTGTATGACGCCGACATTGGCGACGACATACTCCTTCTCCTCCTTGTTGACGTCACGGCCACGGATGTTGAAGGTAATCTTGCTCAGGAACTTGACCCAAGGCTCGAGGAGCAGGACGTTGCTTTGGATTTCGTTGTCAAGTTCTTCGGCGCGTCCCATGAGCTCTTCAAGCTCGACATTGTAGGTGAAATTGTCCTCGTCCTTACTAAGGATGATGCGGACTTCGTTCTGACGGGCGACATTGGCCTCGAGTTTTTCCTTGGCAGAGGTGATGTTGTTAATCCTCGTGCTGCCTAAGTAATAGTAGACCTGGATACCCAGCAGAATGGCAAGGAGCAAGAGTGTGATGATCGAATACCAGATGGTGGACCTGCGCTTACGCTTCTCGCGCTTTTCCTTGCCAAAGACAACGCCGGCGAGCGATTTCTTTTCAGCGGCGGTCATTGTGGCTATCGAGCTGACCGACACCGGCTGTATGAGCCTGACGAGTTTGCCGTATGTGTCCATGAACTTTATCTCGGCATCCAGCGTCCACTCCTTAGTATTGACCTTGCTGCGGGCCTCGAACACATTGGCAATCAAGTTCTTGTCATAGTCGATGCAATTATCGAGTATGAACGACACCATCTTGAGCGCATTATAAACCTTAGTGTTGCTCATCTCGACAGTCTCGTCGTGCACAAGGTCGGAATACGCCTGCAAGTCGGAGTCGTTCTCGCGCTCCCGCCTTGTATCGCCATGCTTAGGCACAGCATTTTTACCCGGCTCCGGCTGAGGAGCCGGCGTTGGCGGCGTGTCAGAAGGCTGGCCGCCAGTATCTTGTAAGTTATTGTCCTGTATTTCCTCGAGTTGTTCCATGATAATAGTTTTCCAAATATGATTAGTACTTCACCATATATAAAAACGGCATTGTGCGCATACTATTTTGCGAAATGTAAAAAAAATTTGAAAAAAATTTTGACGCAATAATAAAAAATGAGTAACTTGCACCTCCAAAACATAGTTACATTATCTCAACATCATGAGTAAGAACAACGTATCAGAAGAGAGCAAGACAAGCACCATCGCCATGGGCGTGGAAATCGTTGGCGAGATAAAGGCCAACGGAAACATACGAATCGACGGAACCGTAAAGGGCAACATCAGCCTCACCGGAAAGCTCGTCGTCGTCAACACGGGCATCATCGAAGGCGACGTGACATGCAAGAACGCCGCTATAGCAGGTAAATTCGACGGGAAAATAACCGTAGACGAGACCCTCGTGCTACAGGAGACGGCACGCGTGCACGGCGACATAATCACCGACAAACTCGTAGTAGAAAACGGCGCAGTATTCACCGGCACATGCAACATGGACCGGAAACAGCCACACGCTCCAGCGCAACAGTCCAAGTAAAGCCATGACGAAAAAGGAAAGCGACAAGGACAAACTGCGCATAATTGCAAAATACACCTCGGCCGCTTTCCAAATGGCGGCCATTATTGTATTGGGCGCATTAGGAGGAAAATACATCGACTCGTACCTCGAATCGGACTTCAAGGTATGGACGCTCGTGCTTACGATAGTAGCAGCGGTAGTGGCATTGTATTATTTCATAAAAGACATTTCAAAATGAGTTCCAGCGAATTAATAAGGCGCAGCGTGGTAATCGGAAGCATAATAACCATACTGGCCGCAGTGGTATTCTCAGTATGGCTGCCGGAAGTGTCGTCATCGGCACTGATAATAGCACCGATAATATACACCGTAGTTAGTGTACTGACCATCAGGCTACTTACCGCGCCATCCATAGAGGCATTGTTGAAGTTCAGCAGCGCGTTCATGCTGACCAACATCGTCAAACTCGCCATATACCTCGGCTACTTCCTCGTGTCGTACCTCGGGATGCCAGGCGAAAAAAGGATATGCTTCGTGGTCGTATTCTTAGTGCTGTACCTCATATTCGCCGTCATCGACACGATCGCGCTCCTACAGTTTTTTAAGGACAAGAACTAACCACCACTACAATAACCACCTACCTGAAAAATGAAAATAAAGACACTTCTGACCACACTCGCGCTTATGCCAGCAATCATCGCGGCGGCACAGGGCCCCAACCCGGTCTCCCGCGCCGTCAATGAAATAAAGAACTACGAATGGTTCTCCAACGGGCAAATATCGCTATTGGCGACGGACATGAAGACCGGCGAGGTCATTGCCTCATACAACCCCGACATGAGCGTAATCCCCGCCAGCAACACCAAACTGTTCACCACCGCCGCCGCGCTCGAGCTATGCGGCGCGGACTACACATACAAGACAGAAGTGTCATACACCGGCAAACTCGACGACAAGGGAATGCTCAACGGCAACATCATCATAAAAGGCAGCGGCGACCCCACGCTCGGCTCGCGCTTCTTCTCCGACCACCCGAACCACAACTACAACGAACTTTTCATAAAAGCCATCCAGGAAGCCGGCATAAAGCACATCGGCGGCAATATCGTAGCCGACGGGACTGTGTACGACAAAGAACTCACACCGCCCACATGGTCATGGGAGGACATGGGCAACTACTACGGCGCAGTGCCAAACGGCCTGACTGTCAACGACAACATGATGACGCTCCACTTCAAGACCGGACGCGAAGGCACAGACGCGATATACATCAGCAGCGACCCGCCGATAAAAGGGCTTAAGATTTCAGGCAAAGCCGTCGCCGCCAATGTAGCCCGCGAAAACACAAACGTATTCGGCAAGTCGTACCAGCTCAACAAATACCTCGAAGGCCCGATGCCGCTTAACAAAAACGACGTGACGGTGCGGTGCGTACTTCCCGACCCGCCATTGTTCATCGCCACCCGACTCATGGACAGCCTCAACAGCCGTGGCATAAAAGTCTTTGGACAAGCAATCAACGCGGCGGACAACACGCGGTACATCCGCCAGGATTCAGGCGCGACAGTAATCTGCACACTCGAATCACCGCCGCTGTCAGAAATAATCCGCCTGACGAACTGGCACAGCATTAACCTGTACGCCGAACACTGCATGCTCCTCGTCGGTCAAAAGTGGGCTAAGAGCACAAGCGTAAGCCTGTCTTCAGCCTCCATCGCCCAATTCTGGCGCAGCAAGGGCATGGACACTAAGGGACTTAGCATAAACGACGGCTGCGGACTGTCGCACTACAACATCGCCACGGCGCGCCAACTGTGCTACCTGCTTACATACATGCACAACAAATCCCAAAACTACGAGGCGTTCAACGCCAGCCTGACTATGTGCGGCGAAAAGGGCACAATGTCCGGCATGTGCCTCAACACCCGCGCCGAGAAGAATGCCCGTGGCAAGTCCGGCACAATACGCCGCGTAAAATCCTATTCAGGATACGTAACGTCGCGTTCAGGCCGCGAAATCGCATGGTCGATTATCATAAACAACTTCACATGCTCGTCGACCGAAACTCGGAAAATGATGGAGAAATTCATCGTTGCGTTGGCGGATTATAAGGATTAAAAAAAAACGAAACAACCACGCACGGCGGCGTGGTTGTTTGTTGACGTTTTGGGGTAGAGACGTTTCATTGGTAGAGACGTTTCATGAAACGTCTCTACAAGGCGAATTTGACGGGCATTACGAAACTAACGGCGACGGGCTGTCCTTTTTGGCGGCCGGGGGTGAAGTCGGGAAGGGCGTTGACCACTCTGATTGCTTCCTCGTCGAGGGCGTCGCCTGCGCTGCGGACGATGGTGGGATTGGTTACTTTGCCGGGCATCAGGTCTATGGAATGTCTGTGGCGGATGTGAGCCATCTCGTGGACGAGGATTTCGCGTGAGTTTTCGTTGTAGTCGTCGCGGTTCATGAAGATGTACCGCAGCCAACTCACGGGGGATTTGATGGTTTCGGATATGATGAGTTTGATGCCGCCGTTGAGGTCGATTTTTTGGTTGCGGACGGCTTGCGCGGCGATGGATGCCGTTGGCACCAAAAACCTCAGCGCAAACGCCGCCGCGCCTATTGCCATCAGGTTTCGCCTATTGCGACGGCGGCGGGCTGCGCGTTGCTGGCGTTGACGGCAAAAATGGTCGGTATCGGCAGCAATGGTATCACGAACGACACTGCCGCCGAGGTTTGATGTTACAAAGTTAATAAAATTTTGCGTGACGGGCAAATTGTTGTAAAATAAAAAAAGCGCGACCTTTTTCGTAGGCTGCGCCGTTTCCTTAAAACCGTATGCAATCCGTTGCGGTTATATTTTTTTCAACAATTCGGCGAGCGTGGCGGCGGATTGTTCTACGGATTCGTCGTCGCCGCCAAAACGGCGGCAAAAGCCGTGATGAGTGACTTTTTCATTTTTTGATGTGTTGATTATGTTGAATATTTCCGCCCCAAATATATGCAAAAAAGTACAATCACGCAATGATGGTTGTACTTTTTTTGGGGAATTGGTGGAATGTTATTGTCTAAACTTAGTCCTCAATCAGACACTTGCCGGTCATTTCCTTGGGCTGGGCGATGCCCATGATGTGAAGGATCGAGGGGGCGACGTCGGCGAGTACGCCTGACTTTACTTTCGCGTTCTTGTTGTCCGTTACGTAGATGAAGGGGACGGGATTGAGCGAGTGGGCGGTGTTGGGTGTGCCGTCGGGGTTGAGGGCGTTGTCGGCGTTGCCGTGGTCTGCGATGATGATGGTCTCGTAGCCGTTTTTCTTGGCGGCTTCTACTACTTCGCTGACGCACTTGTCAACAGCCGCCACCGCCTTTTCGATTGCAGGGTAAACGCCGGTGTGTCCCACCATGTCGCCGTTGGCAAAGTTGACCACAATCCAGTCGTACTTCTGTGTGCCGATGGCCTCAACGAGCTTGTCCTTGACTTCGTATGCCGACATTTCGGGCTGAAGGTCGTAGGTGGGCACTTTGGGCGAATTGACGAGGATGCGGTCTTCGTTTTCGTATGGCTGTTCACGTCCGCCGTTGAAGAAAAACGTTACGTGGGCGTACTTTTCTGTCTCTGCCGTATGCAGTTGGCGAAGTCCTTTTTTTGAGATTATCTCGCCGAGGGTCTCGGTTACGTTCTCTTTTGGGAAGAGGATGTGCACGCCGGTGAAGGATGCGTCGTAGGGGGTCATGCAGTAGTATTGAAGCCCTGGGATGGTCTTCATGCCTTGTTCGGGCATGTCTTTCTGCGTGAGGACGATGGTGATTTCCTTGGCGCGGTCGTTGCGGTAGTTGAAGAATATCACTACGTCGCCTTCCTTGATGCGGCCGTCAACGTTGGCATTGACGAGCGGTTCCATGAATTCGTCGGTGTTTTTGTGTTCCTCGGTATGGGTGTCGTAGCACGATTGAACGCCCTGCACCATGTCGTCGCATTTGCGGCCTTTGCCTTCGACGAGCTGGTCGTAGGCGACTTTGATGCGGTCCCAGCGTTTGTCGCGGTCCATTGCGTAGAATCGTCCGATGATTGAGGCGATGTGGCCGTTTTGGATGGTGTCGATGTGCTTCTGAAGGTCGGCGATGAAGCCTTTGCCGGATTTTGGGTCGGTGTCGCGGCCGTCCATGAAACAGTGGACGAATGTGTCCTTCACGCCGTATTCTTTGGCGATGTCGAGAAGCTTGAAGAGGTGGTCGAGCGAGCTGTGTACGCCGCCGGTGGACGTCAGGCCCATTATGTGGATGCTCTTGCCTTTTTCTTTGGCGTATCCGTATGCCGATTGGATTTCGGGGTTTTGCAGGATAGAGTTGTCGGCGCAGGCGCGGTTGATTTTCACGAGGTCCTGATATACGATGCGGCCGGCGCCGATGTTGAGGTGTCCCACTTCGGAATTGCCCATCTGTCCGTCGGGAAGTCCCACGTTTTCGCCGCAAGCCAATAGCTGCGAGTGCGGGTATGTGTTGTTGAGATAGTCCATATAAGGGGTGGGCGTCTGGTAGATGACGTCGCCTTTGCCCTTGTCGCCGATTCCCCATCCGTCGAGAATCATTAGAAGTGCTTTCTTTGCCATAATTGTTTTGTTTTGCTTTTATGTTTTTTTTACGGGTGCAAAGGTACATAAAAAACTTGATATTTTCTACACCGGCAAATAAAAAGTCATCAAGTAACCCTCGTCCGCCTTACCTCGCGACACACTCGCGCCACCATTTTGTGTCCAAAAGTCCCATTTGAACCGTAGTTTCGGTCGGGGCGGATATGGAAACGCCGCAAAATGTTGCAATGTCTTCATACCCGGACCGTTCGCAGTAGAAGGATTTTGTATGCCCATTGAAGGGTACGGCGCGTTCAAGTTGACGCCTGAAAATTTCCCTCAAATGCTCGTCCGTGCACAGCAGCCCGACATAATCGCCCAAATCCCAAAACAATGTCGGGTCATAACCGTCCATCTTTTGAACCTCGTCAAGTTTTTGAAGGTCAAAGCCGCCTGAAACATTGATTTCACGAAAAATACTCGCCAACGAATCCAACTCGCCGCACTTGGTAACGCCGATGGTGGCGCATGGCGTGTCATAGTCGCTGTAAAAATCAATGAACTTGTCGCAAAGGCCTTCGTAATCGACATCGCCGACAAGGCATTGCGCACAGTTAAGATACGGAAAGCCATAAATCATAATTTCCGTCGGACAGCCTATTATATAGTCCACGACATCCTTAAACTCGTACACCGATTCGATGTTTGACATATAGCAATCGTCAAACAAGATATAATCAAACTTCAATCCCGAGTTTTCCAACGCGCCCGACACGGTCTCTATCCCAATCTGGGAATCCGCCGTCTGGCTGCCCAACGATTTCTTTACCGAAGTGCCGGCAGGCAGCCAGCCCGAACCATGCCCGCCGATAATTATAGCGTAACTTTCCGCCGGCGCGACGACGGAAACGTCATGAAGAATCTTTTCGATGCCGGCTTGGCTCGTGAAATTCAAATCTTCATACACGGAAAGCGTATCGGCAACGCCCTTGCCTTTTATATAGCGAAGTTCAATCATCGAGGCTTTTGAAACCGAAGAAGAAATACACGCGACAACCCTCTCGTCGTGCAAAATGCCCTCGCCAATGGCAGTTTTCCAATCAGAAATATTTTGCGCAAAATATCTCTGCATGCCGGAATACGGCATGAAAAGGATTATGGTCCGCTTAGAGACCTTTCCACTGTCATTGTCGTCTTCCTTAGAGCATGAAACAAAAGGACTTATGATTGTCAATACTAAAATTATACGGAAAAGACGTGCCATTTTTTAGTGCGTTTTTTTTATTTCTTTTAACGCCACAACCCCAAAAAAGATTGCGCATCGGCAAAAAAAATCCAAAAAGTCTTGAAACATTTTGCACAATTTTTGCGTTAAAACATGTGAATAAACACATCAAACATTATGAAAATGATAAGTACAATCATACTTTACAAAATGTCAAGTAGGGGGGGGTAAAATCAAGTAAACTTTACACCGTCCTAAAATCAATAAGCCTCGTGATATTATGCAACGCATTGAGCATAAGCACATTGCGGGCGCAAGACTCGACAGGACACTGGTTCTTCGGAATCCAAGGCGGCACATCTCTCGGTCAATGCACTTTCAGAAGCATCACCGACGACAACAGCAATCTCGGCGGTTCGGCAGGAATTTTCGGCGGATATAGTTTCAATCCGGTCTTGTCGTTGGAAGCGGCGGCATCCGTCGGCTCTATGAAACTCAACGCGCAAGGCTGCGACCCGTACTGGCTTTCTGACGACGAGAATGTGTATTTCGCGCCGGTCATCGACCACAACGGCGACTTCTACAGAAACATCACCGCCAAAGACAAATTTTCAAAGGTTGCGCTGCAACTCGACATCGACATCCTGAAACTTTTCACCGAGCCTTGCAACCGTTTTTCGCTGACCGTCGCCCCGCAAATCTCGGTCATCAACACCAAAAACAAACTTTCGTCCGACAACTACAACCAAAAATTCGGCTCGCAGACGCATTTCGGCTACGGCGCACAAGTTGCGTTGGGGTGTTTTGTTGCCAAAAAGATTGAAATCCAACTCTTTGGCGGCGTTACGGCACTCACCGGCGACCGCTTCGACAATATCCCAAAACTTCACCATACGAGCAACCACATCTTTGACGCGGGCATCAAAATCGCCTACCGCGCTGGCAGGAAGTGCGCCGAACGTCCTACCCCGCCATTCGCCGACGTAACCACCGACACGACCCAAAACCAGCCCGTCGTCGCCGACAACGAAATCATAAACACCGACACTACTGACAATCAGCAAGTTGTCGTCGTTGACATCCATGACATTGTTAACACATCCAACGCCGACGACAACGACCAGAAGTCCGTCGTAACAGAAGAAAACAACGACAACAATCAGCCCAAAAACGACAAAACCAAGAGGACGACCCTGCCGCTCATCCATTTTGCCAACAACGGACTTTCGATTCCTCAACAGGAATACCCAAAATTCCGCGAAATCGCCGACTACCTGAAAGAAAATCCACAGATGGAAATAAGCATATACGGCTACTGTTCCAAGACCGGCACGGAAGAATACAACTTGCACCTGTCCCAACGCCGCGCCGATGCCATCAAGCACCGCCTGATGCAGGCCGGCGTGGCAGAGGAAAGGTTTGGCGAAGTAGTCGGTAAAGGCATCGACCATTCCGCACCCGACAACAAGTCGGCACGCCGTGTAGAAATCATAGTTGAATAACAAAAAAAACATAAGATTATGAACGCCAAGATATTGACAATACTTTCCGTTGTAATGTTCATAGCGGCTGGATGCGGCAAGGAACACGACCATGAATTTTGGGACAGCGAATACGGCGACGTGCCGGTGGGCTACATGGCGTACCAACTCATTTGGGACGACCACGCCGACTCTCTGTCAAAAATCGACAACGTGAAAATCACCGTAACGGGACACGACGCACTGACGAAAAACTACGACTTCTCGTCGCCGCAAGATGCCGCAAATGAGATTTATCAATTTCCCGAAGGGTCTTACAACCTACTCGTCGAAATAGACATGGCGGAAAAGGACAACTTCGCAGTTTCCCAAGAGGCAATCCCGGGCGACGGCTCGCTGCCTCTGACAAACTCGACACTAAAAACCCCGCCATTCGCCAAGCGTCAGGCATGGTTCGGTGTTACGTCGGCAACCGTCAAAAACAACCAAATAACCATTGCGCAGTTCACATCAAAACGCTTGTTATCAACGTTTTCAGTGAAAATTAACGGCGTACCCGACGGCACAACAATGTCAGTGGACATATTCAACATGGCGCAATCCGTGGAACTGACCACCGGCCGACCTTCCGCCGACAAATGCCCCGCCACAACGCTCGGCAACCTTGTCAAGGACGGCGCGGCGATGGTGCTGACCGGAAACATGATTATGCCGACTGCAAACGGCGACCAAAACTCGTCGATAACCCTCACGACCACCACGCCCGACGGCGAGACGCTCGTAAGCAAAATCGACGCGCCAATAATGGAATCCGGCAAATCCTACGTCCTTGAATTTGACTACGAGAAACTTAGTCCATACATCCACATTTCCGGCTCGGACATCAACGACTGGCAACAGGACTGGACTACAGACGGCGAAATCTTACTTCCCGACTAATCTAAAAATCATCAAATCATAAACCATCAAATCAACAAATGAAAAAAATCCTATTATCACTATCCGCAATCGCCCTTCTTGCGACATCGTGCGGCAAGGACAGCGCAGTCGGCACTGACGACACGCCGGTGCCAAAGTACATCACAGTGGACGCGTCCGTCGGAAAAATGACACGTGCGACCACGACAGGCACCACGACCGTCTTCGACCAAGGCGACAAAATCAAAATCTACGCATGGACAGACACACAGCACGACACGCCGCAATCGTTTGTCGTAGAGGGCGTTGACAACACATTGGGTCAGGACGGCACATGGACGCCGGAAACCCCGATGCTGTGGTCCGACATGACCACGCGCCACTATTTCCTCGGTGTATATCCGCCGCATCAGGTAGCCGACTTCACTGCCGACGCTTTCACGGTGGACAACCAAGACTACGAAGCCAGCGACCTTCTGTACGCCGTTGTCCTTTCGCCGGGCGTAACGGCCACCGACAACCCCGTATCGCTGACTTTCGACCACGCAATGTCAAAACTGTACGTCAACATGACATTCCGCAACCAGTGGGACGCGACACCGGCGATAGCCTCTTGCACCGCCCTCGCCGCCAATACCGGCACAATCAACTACATGGCTAAGACCATAGCCGCCGGTCAGGCTGCCGAAACCGCGCTCGTGCAACAACAGACCCCGACGAGCAATTTTGAGGCAACATTCAGCGGCCTCATGGTTCCGCAGTCAGGATTCCGCACTGTGATCATCACCATCGACGGCAAGGACTACACCTACACCCATACCGAGGACATCCCCCTCGTCTCCGGCAAATTCACCACCCTCAACCTCATCGTCGGCCGTGAAAAAATCGAAATCGGCGAAGTAAGCATCAACGACTGGACCGAAGGCACGACTCTCGACGGAGGGCAGGCGTTGTAATTTGAAAATTGCAAAATAAAATATTAACAAACAGACTTCAGTTATGAAAACGAAAATCATCTTTACAGCAGCCATGGCGGCAATGATGCTCGCCGCCTGCAACAAGGACGAAAACAACGACGAAATCTTCGTCTCCCAGTTCCCCGAAGACGGCGTGATGCGCTTCACCACCAACCTCGTTGACCCCACAGCCGTACTCACCCGCGCCAGCATCACCAGAGCCGACGTGAACCAGGCCGGCCAGCAGTTCCAGGTGAAGATCGTCAACCCCGTATCGGCTATGTACAGCTACTTCAGAAACATACAGTACGACGGCAGCGAGTGGACGCTCCCCTCGAATGAATCCCTTATGCTCTGGCAGAACGACCAGCAGAGCATCACCGTGACCGCCGCCTACAAGCAGGGAAAGAATTTCAGCAACCAAGAGTTCGTCCAGGGCGCTAATCTCTCCGTGGCTGCCGACCAGAGCACCGAG
>CAJOJG010000029.1 GCA_905234655.1 uncultured Bacteroidales bacterium | reverse complement strand
GGCAATAATCATGTACTTTGTATGGCACAGACCGCCAGCGGAAGGCTCTACTTTGGTTCCTACGCCAGTCTGCAGGCCTACGACGGTGTGCAATTTCGTCAAGACAATGAAATCCGTAACAGGCCTTTCGCAATCCGTCCCCTACATCCCCAACGCCATCATCATGCCCGCCGCCTTCGGTGCAAAACTCGTCGGCAGTCCCATGGGCATCTGCCCCGCCCGCGTCAAGAAGTTGCAGTTTTGAAGAAGCAATCCGCGACTGGTTCTCAGACAACGGCAAAAAATACTTGGAGTAAAAAAATTTGTAAGATTTGAAGTTGATTTGAAAAATTTCCGCCCGCAAGGGCGACCCAAAAAACACTCGCCCGTCAGGGCATTCCCAAAATAAAAAGCCGTGGCTTTCCCCACGGCTTTTTTTATACAAACAAATTGGTCGGACAAATCACCACTCGTGATGATTTGTCCGACCAATTTGTTTATGAATTAGCGCGCTACGCCCATGATGTGGTTCGCGGGCAGGAAGCCGAAATAGCGGGAGTCGTCGTCGCTGGTGCGGTTGTCGCCGAGGACAAAATAGTAGTCGCGGCGGAAACGGTACGAAGTAGCCTCGTCGCCATTGATGAAGATTTTGCCATCCTTGACATCGACCTTGTTGCCCTCGTAAGCTTCGATACAACGGCGGTAGAACGGCAGAATGTCGGTGTTGAGCTTAAGAACCTTGCCCTTCGCCGGGACGAGGACGGGACCGAAATTGCTGGAGTTCCAGTGGAGCGACTCCATGTAGGGGAACACAGTGCGCTCGAAATACTCCTTCGGCAGCGAGACCTTCTGGATCTTGCGGATAATGTCGCTCTTGGACAGCGCGTTAGCGGATTCCTCAGTCATGCTGTAGAGCGCGGCCATGCAGTCCGACGGAATCGAATTGCGGAAATAGCTGATGACCGTCTCGGCATCCTCGGACGACGAGTTCATGCCAGCCTTGTTAAGACCGAGAGGCTCAAGCACATCGAGGCCGACGTGGCCAGTCGAAACCGTGAGGTAGGCATACTTAGCCGACACGGGATCCTGCACAGCGGCATTGTTGACATACACAATGTTGTCCTTAATCGTCACAACATCGCCGGGCAGGCCGAAACAACGCGACAGGACGATTGGACGGCGTTTCTTCGGCTGATACTTCACAGGGTCGACCGACTTGTTGCACCACGCATTGCCATACAAGCGCGTCATCTTGTAGTAGTTCTTGTCGCGCATGTTCTCGACGACAGTGTCGGCCTCCGGGTGGCGGAACACGAGGACGTCGCCCTGTACCGGCTTCTTACAACGGTTGAACCATACAGTCTCGCCCTGGAACACAGACGTTTCCATAGTGTTTGAAGTAGCCTTCACGCGGCCGAGGACGAGCAGTCCAACTATCAGACCCACTAACAGCACCGCGCCGGCGATTACCAGCACCTTCATCAGCGTCGATAGCTTAGACCACCAGCCGCTCTTCTTCTTGCGGGTCGTGGTGGTTGTCTCGGTCGTCGTAGTCACCGTCGTCACTGTCTTCTCTCCGTTGGCGACTTTTGTGGTGGTCGTTACCACCTCTTCTTTTTTGTTTGCCATGATGAATACCTATTGTTAAAGTTAGAATTGGAAATATATGAACGGTTGCAGGTCAGATGTTTTCACCTGATACAGCATGAAAACCGTAAACACGCATATCAAAACCTTCACCCACACGGGCGAGTCCACAAAACGCTTTGTGTACCTTTCTTTATATGGCACTGAAAGCCAGTGGATTATCATTCCGAAAAGTATCACTGCGAACACCTTCTTGTAACTTGCCACCATGGTCGGTATGAGCGAGATGTCGCTCCATCCATTGAACAGCCGCTCCAACATCATCTCCACAGTGTCCGTGTCGGGTGCGCGGAACCATATTCGTGTGAACGTTATGAAGTTAAAAGTCAAGAAGATACCCCAAATATACGGCACAAATTTCCCCGGCTCCTTGATTTGACCCTTCGTGATGGCGAAAAGGTAGCCCGACAGAGCCGTCACTGCCGCCAAGAGCCACACGATATTCCATCCGCCGGTATGCCCGAAGAAACACGCGCCGAGCGACAGGACGAGGTTTGCCCATAGGAAACAGGTCGTGAGCCTGCCCTGGACAGCCACACCGGGGAATAGCCTATCCCAATTATCGAACATGTAGAATACCACACAAGCCACGAAACTCAGCAAAATCCACGCTAAATACTTCACGTCGCTGTTCCAAAGCCCGGTCAGCACGACCGCGCACAACGAGAAAAACGTAATCAGGACGATGCCGAGCGCGTACTTCAGATGGATGTGAGGGCGGGACTGCGAGAGTTTGACGACCCACACGAAATAGCAGTAGAACCACACGCCGTCAGCCATCGCCCACAGCACGACGCCGTTTGGACTGTGCCAATAGCCGAGGTTGTACGTTATGGCGGCGGCGGCATTGAGTGCCACGAGCAGAATCCAGCGGAAGACCTGGGTCTCCTTTTTCCAAAGTTTGTAGACCACCAAGCCAAAGCCATTATAGCAGCCCCACGTCACAAACATCCAACTCGAACCGTGCCACAGTCCGCCGAGGAGCATCGTGATTTGGTTGTTCATCATTGTGGTCATCGTGTGCTTGAAGTTCGGGAAAATCATGCACAGCACAACCAAGACCGCCATCAGCCCGAACAGCACCGCCGCGACGACCAAACTGCCGCTCAGCATCACGAACACCAGCATCATCACAACCCAACAGGCGTAGCCGCCGAATGAGCCGTTCCTGTTGCCGCCAATCGGGATATAGAGGTAGTCCTTGAGCCATGTAGAAAGCGAAATATGCCACCTGTGCCAAAACTCGGCGGTGGATTTTGCCTTGTAAGGCGAGTTGAAGTTAATGCTCAGGCGGAATCCCATCAGTAGCGCAAGCCCAATCGCGATGTCAGTATAGCCGCTGAAATCGGTGTAGACCTGGAGGCTGTAGCCGTACAATGACATCAAAGTCTCGAACCCAGAATATTTCATCGGCGAGTCAAAAACCCTGTCGATGAAGTTTATTGAGATATAGTCGGATATGAAAACTTTTTTTATCAAACCTTTGAGAATCATGAATATGGCCATTCCGAACTCCTGTTTCGAAAGTGAGTATGGCTTATAAATCTGCGGCACAAACTCCGACGCCCTGACTATGGGACCGGCGACAAGTTGGGGGAAAAACGAAACGTAAAACCCAAAATCCAAAACCGACTTCACCGGCTCTATCTTCCGCCAATACACATCGACACAATAACTTATAGCCTGGAATGTGAAGAACGAAATGCCCACCGGCAAGATGATTTTGTCAGTGACGAAATCGGTGCCGAAAACCGCATTTGTGGCTGTCGAAAAATAATTGACAACATGGAAATCCGTCCCGAAGATGCCATTGACGGACTCGACGATGAACGCCGTGTACTTGAAGTAGAAGAGTATCAGGAGATTGACGACCACGCCGAGCGCAAGTATCAACTTTCTCCGTGTGCCGTCGGGCGTGCGGTGGAGCCAGTTTGTGATATAGTAAATCGACGCGATAGTGAGAATAAGCAGCACAAGGAACACGCCGCTCGTCTTGTAGTAGAAAAACAGGCTGCACAACAGCAGGTACACGTTCCTCATGGCGATTTTCTTGTACACGAATACGTATACAGCCATCACAATCACAAAAAATCCCCAAAAGTAGAACTGCGTGAACAGCAGCGGCCTTTGCGGATTATAAGTGAACAGGCTCACAAAATCATCCAATGAGAATAACGAGTTCATCTATCTGTTTCCTCTTGCGCGAGTTTGGGTTTTAAAAGGGGTTAATTAACTCTCCGCAAAACTATAAAATTTTTCGACAACTGCATAAAAAAATCACTTGTTTTTTCCAGCGTCGAGATAATTGTCGTAAGTCCTCAGGAATGCGTTGAAGAACATGTCGGCGCACAGGCGGTATCCTGCGACGGTCATGTGAACCTTGTCACCCGCCATGAGCCCGTTCTCGACCCATGTTTTTGACGAGCCGAAGCCGCCCATGCAGTCGTATATGCTGAACATCGAGGCATTGTACTTGGCGACGAGCCGGAGGATTTGCTGCTCCTGCTGCTCCGTGGCGGGGTTTGGACGCTTGCGGAAAAGGTAGCAGTCGTTGGGGACTACAAAAGTGAAGACGGCGTTTGGGCAGGTCTTCTTAATCCGCGAAATGAACTCGTCATAGTTAGTGTAGAACTGCTCGGCGTTGAAGTTGCTGACGAAACCGTCGTTAGTGCCGAGGAGGATGACGAACCAGTCCGGCTCCATCATCTTGACCTGCGACGCGAAATGCTCACAGGCGAGCCACGACTTAAGGCTTGCGCCGTTAATGCCCATGGCGGAATACGTGATGCCCGGGTTGTCATTCTCCAAAGAGAGGCCGTAGAGGGTGAATGAACGCTGCTCGTCGCTGGTCTTCATCAGCCTGAAATTAGCGACCTTCTGGTATTTCTCAAACTTGAACTCCATATATCCCAACTCGACATTCTTCGTCACCTTGTACGCGCCCATCTCGCCCGCCGGAATGATGTCGTACATGTTGGCGTGTGGCGCGGTGAAGACCTTCACGACGTTGAAGTCATACTCCACGGGGTTAGACGGGTTCATTGTAATCGTGATGGCGGCGTTTGGGTCGGTGGTCGTGCCGGACGCGCCCGAAATGCCCAACTCACAAGCCTTCCGCCACTCGACATTGCGGCAACCAGTCCACACGCCCGAGAACTTTGCGATGTAGTTGCTCGGATTGTTTGTCTTCGTCATTCTGTACGGGAAGACAAGTCCGCGCGAGCCGACGAGACCGGGGTGGAAGGTCTGAAGGCGATACCGCACTTGACCGGAGAAGATGTCCGCCTGAGTATGCGACGCGCCGATTTGGACGACGTTGAGACTGGACTTGCCGAACCTTATCATGGAATCGAGTTTGACATGGAGTTTCCTGAAGTCCGACGAATCTTTTGAAAACACGATTTTCGCCTTTGAGTAGTCGACGAAATTATAGAATGGCAGGTCGTAAGGATAGTCCTGGGCTTTCACAGTCCAAGAGCCTATCAGTGCCACTAAAAGCAATAATATCCGATTTTTCATTTTTTTGAGATGTATTCGTTGTATCTTGCGATTATCGAATTATAGAGCATACGTGCGATTGCGTTTGCGCCGTTTGGCGTGAAATGTACAAAATCCTTCTCGGCGTATGGCGGGTCGTGAAAAACCCAGTCGGGCATTGTGTTCAATCCGCCCATCGCCGAGTACATGTCCCAAAACGCGCAGTCGTTTTGCAGTGCGGCACTCCTCATGCCCTCCACGACATCCGGCAGGACCTCGTATGTCTCGTACCTGTCCTGGACTTTTGTGCTCATGTCCGCCGGCCCGACGACGATGATGGACACGCCGGGGTAAATGCGCTTTATGTACCTGATTTGGGAGGCGATTGCGCCCGCGAACCACCCTACCCTATCCGGCGTCAGCGACGGAATCGCATTACCGCCAAACTGCAAAATCACACACTTGACGTTCAGGTCGCGGAACATTCCGCTCAGGAACGCGCCGTTCATTTTCGTGAAAATCGTGCCTGAACATCCGCGCAACGCGATATTGTCAACCGCCACGCCGCTCAATCCGTCCATCGCAAATCCATAAATGTCGGGGCTGTCCGCGCCTGAAAACTCCATGCGGAAGTCTTCGGGAGTTTGTGCGAAGTTCCACGTCTTTACGGCATAATTGCCTGTGGATTTCAGAGAATCGGCGTAGAGGATTTCGCCGCCGTCCATGACTTTTACCGAAAATGGCTTTGTGTTATTGCCATAGAACATCCGTATTTTCTTGATTGTCTTGGAGTTTGAATATCCCGAGCGCGAAGGGATTATTTGGAGCGACGCATTATATATTTTGGACGGCTCGGCGGGCTTGTAGTCGGGGATTGTGGGGATAACCGTCGTGTCCAACAGAGCCAGAGTGTCGCTGTCGGCGACGGCTTTTGTGGCAGGTTCGGACTTCAACAACGGCGAAAACCTCACGAAAGCCGCCAACGCGCCGTAACGCGAATGGTGGACATTAGTGTCAATGAACGGAAAAATCGTGTAACGCTGCCACTCGCCCTCGTTGACGATTTGGCACGGCGACTTGTAGTCGTATGCTGTCTTTGCCGGAACCAACCCTGGCCCCGAGCCGCCAAACTGCTGTTGGAGTTTGTAACGGAGATAGCCCGTGATTCTGTCGGTCTCGATTTGGGAGTCGCCATAATGGATAATGCGCACAACCTTAGCGAGTTGGTCAGGGTCGACAAGAGCGTCGAACAGTGTCCGCAGGCATCCAGGCCCCGACGCAGGAAGTTCTAACGGCTGGCGGATTCCGCCGACGTCTATCGGCCTCGGCTTAAAACTGTAGACCGACGAGTCGAATGTCGGCACACCGCTCATGTCGGCGACCACGAGAGTGTCAGCACCGTCTACATCACCCTGCGGCGCGCCGCCCGGACGGTCTTCCTCGACAAGGTCGGGAATGTAGGCGTTGCCGCTTGACGAGTTTTTGGGCTTGTCGTCCCACCATTCCTTTAAACCCGGGAACTCCAACGTCAAATCTTCAGAAACAGCGATGCCGTCTTTTGGAAATATCGTCATCATTATTGCCAAAAGCGCCATGACCGCAATCATGAAAAACAACGTGGCTGTCGGTTTTAAGTTCAATTATTTTTTCCTTATTTTAATTACCTGACCAATCTGGAGCCTACGCACGTCCGCCGCGCTAAAACCATTTATTTTCATAATGTCGTTGTCCGAAATTCCCGGATAGTGAGCGGCTATAGTGCTGAGGTTGTCACCCTTGCGGATCGTGTAGTACTCGAACTTCGGGTCGAGGTTTGTGCCGGAGGACTTGCTCGTCTGTACAATCTGGTTGCTCTTTTGGGACTGCTTCTGCTCAAAAGTCATATTGTCGATGTTCTTGTACGAGTTAAGACGCTTTGTGGGGACATAAATCGAAAGTTTTTGACCGATATTGATTCGGTTGCCGATGATATTGTTCCAGCACTTGATTTTTGCAATCGGCACGTCGTACCAGCTGGAGATAAAGCCGAAAGTGTCGCCCTGCTTGACGGTGTAGACGAGTTTTGAAGTTCCGGCGGGAATCGAGTTGTCGCACGGCTCCGGCTCGTATGTGCGGCCAGCCCTTCCGCTCGACGAGCTCGGAGTGCGCACTGTGGCCTGCCTTTGGTACGCAAGCGCGTTGACCGGCGCAAAGAATATGGAATCCTGATAGGCGTAAATCTCCTTTTCCTGACCGGCAAACCTTGTCGCAAAGTCGCCCGGCAGCCTCAATGCGGACGGCTTTATGTCGCCGGGGATGATGTCCTTCTTGTATTGAGGGTTAAGTTCGCGGAGTTCGTCGATTGAAATTCCAAGAACGCCCGAAACCTGACCGAAATGCAACTTGTTAGTCACCATGACGGTATCGGAATATGTGGGCATGTTGACGTTAAAAGCCTTGTAGCCATGGGCTTCGTAGTTGTTCATGATGTAGTTGACACTGATGAACGCCGGGACGTAGCCGCGCGTCTCGGTCGGCAACCACGGATAAATCTCCCAAAATCCAGTTTTTCCGCCGGAGCGACGTATGGCTTTGTTGACGTTTCCAGGGCCACAGTTGTACGCCGCGATGACCAGCGCCCAGTCGCCATAAATCGAATATAGGTCTTTGAGGAACTTTGCAGCCGCCACAGTCTCCTTGTCGGGGTCGCGGCGTTCATCGACGAGAGTTGTCACTTCGAGGTCGTACATTCTGCCGGTTCCGTACATGAACTGCCACAGGCCGGTCGCGCCTGCGCGTGAAACTGCGCGTGGGTTAAGTGCCGACTCTACGATGGTCAAGTACTTGAGTTCCAAGGGAATGTCGTTCTGGTCAAAAACCTTCTCAATCATCGGGAAATAATATTTTGACAATCCCAACAATGTGGGTATCAAGTATTTGCCACGGCGGATATACATCTCGATCCAGTCCTTGACCTTTTGGTTATAGACGAGGGGGAAAGTCGTCGGAATCTTCTTCAACACGCCTTCGTAAATCGAATCTGAAAAATACACCGGCACACTCTCGTCGACGAGTTCGCGCGATGTCTCGGCGGAGTTAATAGAATTTTTCACGTACCACAGCGACATAAGGCTGTCGATTCCCTCGTTGACCTGGTTTTCCTCGGTCACGATTTCGGAGGGCGAATTTGACACAAGCGGCAGCGAGAGTGTATCGCCGTCTATGACTTCAACACCGGCGACATCGTCGTCTCCCGGCTCCTGGGCGACTGCAATACCTGCCCCAAGCCATAACACCGGCAATATTGACAAAAATATCTTCTTCATAACCATTATAAGTTCAGTATTTTGTTAAAATCTTCGCGAGAAATAACTCATAATATATTATTTGTTTGTTTGGATAAGATTTGAAAAAATTTCCCGCGAAGCGGAATCTATTTTTTCGTCCTATAGGACGGAAATCTTACATATATCTTTCAAATCTCTCTCAAATCTTCCAAATCAATCAAACCTGTCTAAAATGTAATTACAAACCTCGCGCCAAAAGCGGGGGGCGGACCCATTCCTGCAAAAAAAGGCTCTGTCGCGTATGGCTCGAGCCTCAGCGCGATGTCGTCCGTGACATTATAATCATAAAGATGGGCGTCAACCACAGCGTCAAATATGTTCATCATATACACAAGGAACATTCCAAGATAGCACAAGTCCCTGTAACGCCGATACTTACGCATATACCTGACAATGTCGCTCTCCGTCGTCAACCCATAGAAACTAATGCCGGTATACGTGCTGTCGCCCGCCGCCTGTGCAAGCAGGTAATGCTCGTCGTTTTTAAGTTGCTTATAGCGGACATTATAGAACTGCGAAACGTAAATCAACGTCCCGAAACCGCCGTATATTATCGGCACTTTCCAGTATTGACCGTTGTAGACCTGCCCCGCGCCCGGCACTGCGAACGAGAGCCAGCCGGCGAGTTTAGGATTTTTTGTGATTTCGCGTATGCTGTCCTCCTCCACCGCCGCAGTATCCACGGCGACGAGTTCGTAGTTTTTTCCATCGTCAAAACTGATTCTCGGACGCAAGGAATCCTGCCGCCCTTCACGGTAGCCTTGCTGCACGGCTGGGTCGCTGAGGTCGGGCGCATCAGGCTCCTGCGCGGAGGCGAAGTCCGCCATGAAAGCCATAACGAGGGCGGCCAACAGTGCGATTGTCCTTTTTAATGTCATACGGCTAAAGTTGGACGTTGTTGAGGATGTTAATGATTTTGTCGTAGTCGTCCTGCGACTTGAGGTTGAATGTGAGTTTGCAGTAACCCTTGCTGTCGGGCTTTATGTCGACAGGCACGCTGAATTTGTTTGTGAAATCTTTTTTGAGTTGCTTTTGATGGTCGGTCAATTTTGGGCGCGTGGGCTTCATCATGACCTTCTTAGCCTCGGGGTTTTCCTGCTGCTGTTCCTCGCCCTGTGGCTCGTCATCGGCTTTCTGCTCGAGTTCAAAGACATAGCCGTCGGGATCCTTGACGAGCATCTCGACTTGCCGCGCCGTAAGGCCATAGTTAAGCACCTTTTGGAAAAGGTCTACTTGAAGGTCGTGGTCTTCCATGCTGATGAGCGGACGGATTTGACCCTCGGTGATTACCTTGTTGCGCAATGCGGCTTGCATCTGGTCGGGAAGGCGCAGCAGGCGCAGTGAGTTTGCAATCGTGCTCCTGCCCTTTCCAAGGCGGGTGCTGAGTTCTTCCTGTGTCAGGTGGCACTCCTCGATGAGCCTGTTGTAGGTAATGGCGATTTCTATCGAGTTAAGATCCTCGCGCTGGATATTCTCGACAAGCGCCATCTGCAAAGCCACGCTGTCGTCAGCCTCGGTGATGTACGCCGGGACTTCGACCAGGCCAGCAATTTTGGAGGCGCGGTAACGACGCTCGCCGGAGATGATTTCGTATTTGTCATCCTTCTTCCGGAGTGTCAACGGCTGTATTATGCCGAGCGTCTTGATGGATTCGGCGAGTTCGTTAATCGCGTTCTCGTCGAAGTCAGTGCGCGGCTGTGTCGGGTTAGGCACGATGAGGTCGAGGTTAATGAGGGCAATGCTGCCCGTATTGACCACGTCCTCGGGTTGGTTGTTCTCAAAGGTCTTGTTGTCTTGGATAAGGAAGTCAAGACCACGGTTGAGCCCGCCTATCTTCGGTTTTGCCATTGTTCCAAAAGTTTAAGGATGTTCTTGTTATTCTTTTAGTTCTTCTAACTTCTTTTTCGGTTCTTAAGCCTTTGCCTCTGCGGAAGCGTCCTTTTCGAGGATTTCCTTGGCAAGGTTGAGGTAGTTGATTGCGCCATTGGACGCTGCGTCGTACTCGATGACCGGCTTTCCATACGAGGGAGCCTCCGAGAGACGGATGTTCCTGAGAATTAGTGTATTGAACACCATGTCCTGGAAATGCTGGCGCACCTGGTCGACGACCTGGTTGGAGAGGCGCAGGCGGCTGTCGTACATCGTGAGCAGGAAGCCCTCTATTTGGAGGTCGGGGTTGAGCCTTGGCTGAATCATCTTGACGGTGTTGAGCAGTTTGCCAAGTCCTTCGAGCGCAAAGTATTCGCACTGCACGGGTATAATCACGGCGTCGGCTGCGGTAAGCGCGTTGACGGTAAGCAGGCCCAATGACGGCGAGCAGTCGATTATCACGTAGTCGTACTGGTCGCGAACCTTTGAGATGAACGACTTGAGCCTGAACTCGCGTCCCTCGACGTTAAGGAGTTCGATTTCCGCGCCCACGAGGTCGATGTGGGAAGGCACGATGTCGAGCCCTTCCGTGCCGGTCTTGAGGATGACGTCCTTTGGGTCGACATCTTCGGTCAGCGCGTCATAGATGCTCCTCTCGATGGACCTGAGTTGAAACCCAAGGCCAGATGTGCAGTTAGCCTGCGGGTCGGCGTCGATGAGGAGGATTTTCTTCTCCAAAATCGAGAGCGACGCCCCCAGGTTGATTGCTGTTGTAGTCTTGCCAACTCCACCTTTCTGGTTGGCTATTGCAAATACTCTTGACATATTATATAAGTATAATGTATTCCTGTTTCCTTTTGCAAACGAATCCATGATGGATTTATTCGGCGTACAAAGGTAATAAAAATTTTGTTTAATTATCATACCGTCATAAGGAAATTTTACATTGCCTTAAAGTACAAAATGCACGTTACAGCGTCAAAATAGGGGTCATCTTATTGATAATCAAGCCGATAATAAACACAAAAAAATTTCATGCCGTCAGAACTCCACGCCGAGCCGCGCCATAAAACTGTTCTCCCTGCCGGTTTCTTCCGTGAAACACCTCATGTCGGCATCATTCTCGTCGACAATATTTGGGCGGGTGGCGTTGTCCACCTTATCATATTGTATGTCGTCCCAACTGTCCATGAAGACCTCCGTGCCGTCGTCATAAAATCCATGGAACTTCCACTTCCTTCCTTCGGAATCTACCCAATAAGTATTTGAGTCATAGCCATATTTGTCCATAAACTCGTCGTATGCGCGGAAGTGCCAGTCGTACCTTACCGCTCCCATAAGCATCTTTGTGCCGCCGCCGATGAAGAAGTTTGGATTGACCTGGTTGCCAATCGTGAACGCCACGCCGCCGTAGCCAACGCCCTCATTGGCAGAGCATTCGCCCTCGAGCATGATGTTGATGCCCTGGTTGACGTAGCCGTAGCCCGTGTTTTCTTCCTGCGCCCTGATTCCCGACGAAGCGAGGGCAAGCATGATAAGTATAAGTATCTTTTTCATATTTCGTTTATCTTATTTTCAGAACTTCAACCCAATATTGACGACCGTCATCGTGCTGTAGTCCATCAGGCGCGCACCTATATTATAGTCGAACCTGTACACACCAGCCGCCAGCGACAACGTGTGGCGAGTGTCGCGTATCCTGTACGCAAGGCCGACAGTCGCGCTTTTATAACTCGTGGACCGCTCGCTGAGTAACTTGGCAATCCTAAACTGGAACAGCGGCGACAGCATCTTCCCCGGCAGGACATCATACCTCAAGTCCATCGCAATGCCGAAAAACGCCTTGTCAATCCCGACCTCGTCGACGACCGTCACGACCTTGTCCGCGCCCTTCTCGCTCGTGACGACATTGTCATGTGACCGTTCCCCGCGGTAGGCATACGAGCCGACGAAGCCGCACCCATAATAAAGGTGGTGGTTGGCGAAATTGACACCGCCAATCACAGCGACATTGTACATGCCGACACTGCCGGCAGCGACCTCGACATCCGTCAAGACGCTCCACGATGCAAAATTTGGAGTAAAATCGTCCTCGTCGACATCAGTAGTGTCGCTCTGCGCATCGACGGCAATGGGACTGAAAACCGCCAAAACCAAAATCAATATCAATCGTTTCATAAAAATCCAACATTATAACATTCATGCCAAATTTAACAAAAAGTCAGTCACTACACAATATTTAAAAAATTTTTTTGCAAAAAAATTTGTTTTATTCATAAAACCGAACTATCTTGCACAGTTTTTGAAAAGGAACGTAATACGAAATAGAACACATAGGAGCAAAAAGATATGGCTATAACCACAACTATCAGCAAATTAGGCCTTAGAGGGCGCATAACAGCCACCCTCATCGCCGTAGGCATAGCGTCCATAATTGTGACAAACATATTCCTGTCCTACGTACTCTCGGAGTTCAAGGGACAGGCGACTGAACAGAGCGTGGCGACCGACCTCAGGGCGGTGACTACCGTCGTTGACGAACACTTCAAGAACAACGGCAACGGCAACATACTCTTCCTCAACACAGTAGACCACTTCTTCCAACTTCGCGGCGGTATCCGCGAGTACGACTCCATATATAACCTCAACGGCCACCGCCTAAAGACATGGAAACTCGGACAAAAACGTCTTCATGGCGACGAGTTGCTTGCACCGACCATGGCCGCCGCGTCATCTGACCGCCACTTCACAATCCTACAGAAGACCGACGGCGGATATATCCGTATATGCACATCGATAAAGAACGAGGACGGCTCATACGCCATCGGAACGCTCATCGGGGACAACACCGAGGTCGCAAAGACGATAGAACTCGGAAAAGTTTTCTATAACCGCACCACAATCCTCGGCAAGCCATACATCGCGACCTACAAGCCTATCTACATCAACGGCAAAGTATCGGGCATGTTGTTCACCGGCAGCGAGGAAAACAAAATCCTCATGCAAAACCGCGAGTTCGGCGCAGCAAAAATCTTGAACCACGGTTTCTCATTGTGGATTAACAACACAAACGAATGTATAATGCGCCCCAACGAGCAATGGAGAAGCCTCCCGTCCGACGTTTGGCAAAAAATATCGACCAACCACAGCGGCGACGTCGACAAAGTCCAGTTCAAAAAAGACGGCATCAGCTATGAAATGATACACATATACGACAACAACCTCAGCAACCACATTGCTTTCGTATACCCCGAAGCCGACAAACTCGACGGCATCGGCCAAATACTGTGGCCAGTAGGCATCGCCGTGACCATCATCATCATAATAATAATCTTCGTCATTAACCGCATAACCCAAAACATCATCAAGAACATCGGCGGCGAACCCGAGACAGTAAAAGAAATCGTCGCAAAGATTGCCAAAGGCGACTTCCAGCAGAACAACAACGGCCGCAAGACCACCGGCATACTCAAGGCTTGCATCGACCTTGCGTCGAGCCTCAGCGACATGCTCAAGGGCATCATATCCGGCTCGGACAGCATAACGAACTACAGCGCGGAAATCAACAACGCCACACAGACGCTCTCCCAGAACGCCAACGAGCAGGCCGCCACTGCCGACCAAATCGTGCAGTCCGTGTCCTATATCCAGCAGGAAATATCCAACAACGCCGGAAACACGCGCCAGGCTATGGAAATCACACACGAAATCGCAAACAGCATAAAGGACATCCAAAAAGCGCAGAACGAGAGCCTGGAATCCGTCCGCGACATTTCAGAGAAGATTCAGATAATCAACGACATCGCCTTCCAAACCAACATCCTCGCCCTCAACGCCGCAGTCGAGGCCGCCCGCGCCGGCGAACACGGAAAGGGATTCGCGGTAGTCGCATCTGAAATCCGCAAACTCGCCGAAAAGTCCAAAAACTCCGCAAACTCCATCATCGAAGGCGCGGCAAACAGCGTCCAAGCCACCGAAAACTCCACCGAGATGCTTAACACCATCGTCCCGTCCGTCCAAAAGAGCACCGACCTCATCATCAGCGTCGAAGAATCGGGAAACAGCATCATGGACACCATCGGTCAAATAGAGGACGCCGTGCGCCAACTCAACTCCTCCATCCAAGGCAACGCCGCCGCGAGCGAAGAACTCGCCGTCAACGCCGAACAACTCAACGCACAAGCGGACGCCTTCAGGGAATCGACCACGGTATTCAAATTCTGACCCAATAAGAAGAAGAACCACACAAAACAAAAATGGCAAAGACACTGGAGATGACCGACGGACGGCCGTTTCCGCTAATAATAAAATTTGCCCTCCCGCTCGTCGCCGGCAATATACTCCAACAGACCTACTCGCTCGTTGACGCGGCGATAGTGGGCAATACGCTCGACATACAGTCGCTCGCCGCCATTGGCGCGTCCTCGTCGGTGATGTTTTTCATATTGGGATTCTGCAACGGCTGCGGCGCAGGCTTCGGCATTCCCATCGCCCAAAAATTCGGCGCGCGGGACTACGCGATGATGCGCCGCTACATCAACACAAGCCTTAAGATAGCCGCCGTGCTGTCGCTGTTGATAACCATCATCACCACAATCCTCTGCCGCCAAATCCTTCAATGGCTCAGCACCCCGGAAGACGTGATGGACGGCGCGTACAGTTACCTCCTGATAACATTCATCGGCATACCTGCGACATTCTTCTACAACCTGCTCTCGTCCATAATCCGCGCGCTCGGCGACAGCAAGACACCGTTCTACTTCCTGATACTTTCCACCATACTCAACATCGGGCTGGATTTTCTGTTGATACTCGGCTTCAAGATGGGCGTGGGCGGCGCGGCGGCGGCTACTTTATTGTCCCAAATGCTCTCGGCGGCGGCCTGCTGGGTCTACATGCGGAGAAGTTTTCCGATATTGAAATCCACGGCGGACGAAAAGCGTTTCCGTTGGACAGACGCGCGCCACCTGCTCGGCGTGGGCGTGCCGATGGGGCTCCAATTCTCCATCACCGCCATTGGCTCCATGATGCTCCAAAATGCGAACAACACCCTCGGCACTAACTGTGCTGCGGCCTTCACGACGGCGATGCGCATAAAGATGTTCTTCATGTGTCCGCTCGAGACCTTCGGAATCGCGATGGCGACCTTCTGCGGACAGAACTACGGCGCAGGAAAGCCTCAGCGCATACTCCACGGCATTAAGGACACCTTTATAATAATGGCGTCATACGTCGCGATATGTCTCTCAATCATGTGGCCGTCAGCATACTGGATGGGTTCGCTATTTATGGACAATGGCGAGACTGAGGTTTTGGACAAGACCGAACTTTTCCTGCATTGTTCCGTGACATTCTACCTCCTGCTCGGCTCGCTCTGCATACTCCGCTATTCGATACAAGGCGTCGGCTACACGAAGTTGGCGATGTTCAGCGGCGTTGCGGAAATGGTGGCGAGGGTTTTAGTCAGCCTCTTTGCCGTCCCGACCTTCGGCTACATAGCCGTCTGCCTCGGCGACCCGACGGCCTGGCTCGCCGCCGACATGTTCTTAGTCCCTGCGTTTATATGGGTCTGGCGGAGAATACGACCGAAAGAAACAACTCCTTAACCAAGTTCCATCATATCAAAATACATCAAGCGAGTAAACTCGCCCTGGTCTTTTTGGGTAAGTTCGATAAATCCATTCTTTTTGTAAAATGGAATAGCCGCCTGGTACGCATCCACAGTGATAAAGCGAAACGCAGACTGGCTCTGCATCTTATTCTTCAGGAAAACTGTCTTTGATTTTTTTCCATCTGCCATTGGTAATTTCGACACGACTAATCTTGTCGTTTAACAAACAAAAATAGCCAGCAATACGACCCTCGTCCTCCAAAATGAAAGTATTGGCAATACGCTTCGAGAGGAAATGCTTGGCATCCTCCATAAGGAACCCGTTTAAGTCGCTGTCTCCACAGTCAAACTCTGTCAGTGGATAATCTGATGTTAATGCAACTACTTTCATAACCTAACAACTCCACTCTATGTGTTTATTTGCCTCAGAAACTCGTTCCATGAACTTCTCGCGATTGGCGGCACGAGTTTCATCACTCATATTTTCAATATCCCCAGCCCGTTCCACGAACTGCTCTGCATCCTCATCCATAAGGATCGGTGTCTCTTTTATCGGTCTTGCCATGGTTTTTGATTTATATTAAAGTTATCCGAGGCAAATTTAATACTTAATTTTGAATAACAAGATGCAATTCCACATTTTTTTCATATTAGCCACCTCAAAGCCGCCAGATTTTCAAATTACATTTTGCCGATAAAACATTTATTATTACCTTTGTCAAACACAAAACAAAATCTATCCAATATGCTAAAAAAAATACTCACGACCGCACTCTGCGCACTCTCGCTCACAGCCACCGCGCAAGACCCGGACTCCTTGGCGTTGCTTCGCCACGACGTAATCGTCGTAACCGGCACACGCGAGCCCACACTGCTCCGGCAGTTGCCGACCACCATCACGACAGTAACCAGCGACCAACTCGCCTCGACATACCAGACCTCAATCCTGCCGACCGTCATGAACCTCACGCCAGGACTTTTCGCCACATCGCGCGGCGTCATCGGCTACGGAGTGTCCACTAATTCTGCCGGCGGAATCCGTGTGCGCGGCGTCGGCAACGGTTCCAACCTCCTCGTCGTCATCGACGGACAGCCGCAGTACGCCGGGCTCATGGGGCACCCCGTCCCCGACGCATACATCGGCTCAATGACCGAGAAAGTGGAAATCCTGCGCGGCCCGTCGTCAGTCCTCTACGGCTCTAACGCAATGGGCGGCGTAATCAACATAGTCACCAAAAAAGCCACTGAAGACGGCTACAACGGATCTGTGACCGTCGGCGCAGGTTCTTACGGCACATTCCAGGCAGAAAGCACAAACTCGATACGCAGCGGCAAATTCTCCGCAATCGCCAACCTCAACTACCAGCGCACAGACGGCCACCGCCCAAACTCGGACTTCGCACAAATGTCTGGGTTCCTGAAACTTGGCTATGACTTTAATAACTACTGGAAAGCCACAGCCGACCTCGACCTCACATACCTCGACTTTATGAACCCCGGCCCCTCTGACGCGCCACTTCTCGACGCACAGGCCAAAATCACGCGCGGACTTGCAAGTTTCTCGGTATCAAACACATACGGAAAGACAAACGGCACATTCCGCGCATTCTACGACTGGGGACACCATAACATCGACGACGGACACCTTGCATCAGCACAGCCCCGCGACTACCTCTACAAGCACGACGACTTCATAGGCGGCATCACGGCGTTCCAAAACTTCCAGTTCTTCACCGGCAACAACACCACGTTTGGCTTTGACTATCAACACTTTGGCGGCGACGCATGGCAGATGCTCAAATCCAATGGCACTCATAAAAGCGACTACCTCACCGAAAACCAGGACGACGTGGCGGGCTACATGGACATCCGCCAAGCCATCACGGGACTTGTGACCTTGGACTTCGGACTCCGAGTCGACCACCATTCCCAAGTAGGCACGGAAGTAGTCCCACAAGGCGGCGTCGTGTTCCACTTCGCCAAGACCCAAGATGTCAAGTTGTTGGTTTCCAAAGGTTTCGCAAACCCAGTAATCAGGGATATGTACATGTTCCCGCCGCACAACGACAAACTTGAGCCGGAGCGCATGATGAACTACGAATTTGCATACCTAAAACGTTCCTCAAACGGCACTTTTGGCGCAAACATCTTCATCATCGACGGCAAAAACATGATAACGACCGCGCCAAACCCCTCCGGCGCAGGAATGTTGAACCAAAACACCGGCTCGTTCCACAACTACGGATTTGAACTCGAAGGCGACTACACATTTGGACGCTGGTGGACTTTGGACGCCAACTACTCATACCTCCACATGAAAAAGCCCGTCACCGGCGCGCCGGAAGGCAAACTCTACCTCGGCGCGACCTACCGCCACGGCACATGGACTGCAAACGCAAACATCGAGAACATCTCCGGCCTGTACATCGCCACTGGCGACGACCCCGAAAAGGAAAACTACACAACGCTCAACTGCTCAATCGGTTACGATGTCAGCAAAGTTGTGCGCCTTTTCCTCCGCGCCGACAACATCTTTGCCGAGCGTTACGAGACATACGCCGGTTTCCCGATGCCCAAAGCGACATTCATGGGCGGAATCAAATGTGAATTTGGAAAGTAAAAACACCGACAATGAAACGCCTGACCTCGACCATCATAACGCTCCTTGCCGCAGCGACGACAGCGGCAGCGCAGGGGCTTTCCGTCCAATACAAGTCATACGAGCGCATCCCCTACGTCAGCAATCCCATAGACACTGCCACTCAATGCCTTAGCATCTACGAGCCGCAGGACGCAAAACCCGACGCGCCTATTTTGCTCAAGACATACACCACCGACTTCCGCAGCACAACGCCACAACCCCCGTCAGCCAACGACGAGACAGCCCTCGCGCTCAAGAACGGCATCGTTGTCTGCATAGTCGGCACACGTGGCTATAACACGATGAAAATAAGCACAACCGAAAAAATAAACAAGAAAAAGAAGAAGAAGAAAAACAAGAACATCACGGTAGACACCGATGTCGCCTATTGTGGCAAGCTTCCCGCGCCGCTCATCGACCTCAAAGCCGCCGTCCGCTATCTACGCCTTAACGACAACACGCTCCCCGGCTCGTCCGAAAAGATAATCGCCACCGGCTCGATGGCTGGCGGCGGACTTGCGGCACTGCTCGGCGCGACTGCCGACGACCCAATATACGCCCCACTGCTTACCGCAGCCGGTGCTGCCGACGCATCGGACTTAGTATACGCCGTGGCGTGCATCGAACCGCTCACGAACCCGATGAACGCGGCTTCGAGCGGCGAATGGCTCACTGACTATAAAGGCGACTATCCACAATACATCGATTTCTTGGCAATGCTCGTCCCGGAAACAGAAACGCCATTGAACTCGAACAATTACCATAAATACCTGAAAGAAATCCTCTACAATTCGACCCGGACAAACCTTGACAACGGCACGGAAATCCCCGACGAGCTTGGGGCTGTGTATTTTGGAGATTCTAACGACAGCGACATCGCCCAATACCTCGTCGACTTCAACATCGGCACTTATCTCCAATACATAAAGTCAAACGCCTACAAGACCGGCTACCGCCACTACTTCACGACACTGTCGGCAAAACTTTTCGGCGAAAAGACTGCCGACGAATACTCACTCGCGCTCCGACAGATGGACATTGCCCGAGGTCTGTCGCGCACGTCGCAGCCCGTCGCCCAGAAATGGTACATCCGCCACAACGCCACCGACACAGCAATCCCGCTGACCGAAAGCGTCACGCTCGCCACAATGCTCGAAAACCTTGGTCAAGACCTTGACTTCGACATACAATGGGAACCGGCTAAAGCGTCCGAATTGGTAAAATGGATACTTAAAAACTAAAAACCGACAAAAAAAGCCGACAGGCTTCCTCCCGTCATTTTTTATTGAAAATGTCGTAAAAGCCACTGTTAATGCGCTTTACGATTTCGTCCACAGAAATATAAGCATTTGGCAGCACCTGCACAGGAATTGCGCAGTTGCACTTTTTAGACGCGAGGTAACGTTTGCACTGCTTGTGACGCTCCGACTGGCAATAGACAGCCTTGTACGTCTCGCCAGTCTGCTCGTTAAGGAGCGTACCAGCCTGAAAAATAGGACATTTCGCCACTTTCGGGCAAACCTCCTCTAATTCTTCATTGAACATAGTAATAAAAAATTTTAATTGTTGTCTGATTAGTCCTGCAAAGATACGTATGTTGCATTAAAAATGCAAATATTTTTTTATACAAAAAACTATTTTGGCATCGCGATTTCCGTCAATGTCGCTTTAATATCTTCAAACTCGCTGTCCCATAAGCCGTTGTCTTTCAGATAGGATTCCAATTCATTGAAAGTTTCGTATTCATAAAGTATGATTCCTGCAAATAGATGGATTGGATGTCGCTGCCCAAATTCATCGTTTCGCTTAGAATTTCTTCCACTGTCCAGCCGCTGAAATTGGTTACGGGCGAATGTTCCACGACGATTTTTTCGTCCTCGCGGCGCAGGACGTACAGGTTGACTTCCTGCATTGATTGAATGATAAGCGGGCTGTGCGTCGTTACGATGAATTGCACGTTTTTGAATATTTGGGATAAATTTGAAATGACCTCGCGCTGCCATTTGGGATGTAGGTGCAGGTCGATTTCGTCCACCAAAACAACGGCACTTTCCTGTAATGGATTGTCAGAGTTTGGAAACGTCTCAAACATCCTTTTGCACAAGTCAACAACCCACGAAAGCATTGATTGATAGCCATATCCGAGTTCCGTGTATCTGAACCAACCGTCCTTGGTATTGAAAAGGACATAGTTTCGTGCAAATTCAGGATATTTTGTGAATTTATTCCAAAATGCGGGGACGATTATATCATCACCCTTACCATCTATCCATTTGATTGGCCTCATGTCCGCTATCGCCTGCAATATCCTCGTCTTACCCGTGTTATTATTTCCCAACAAGACCGTCCACTGAAAAACTTCGTTGGAAGTACCCTCTTTGCTGCAATCAATGGCAACGTCATCAAAACCCTTGTAGGATTTCAATGATATTGAGCGTATTTTTATGTCTTTGTCCTTATCCATTTTTTTATTGGTTTGCTATCGCAAAGATAACACATTATTTATAATGCACAAAAAAGCGACGGACTAAAATCTTTTAATCCGTCGTTTTTTTCAAAGTGTCAAATAAAATTACCTTATCCCAAGAACGCAATCAAGATACCTGCCGCCACTGCCGAGCCGATTACGCCGGATACGTTGGACGACATGCAGTAGTTTAAGACGTGGTTGCGGGGGTCGTACTTCAAGGCGATTTCGTTGGCGACGCGGGATGCCATCGGGACTGCCGAAAGACCGGTTGCGCCGACGAGCGGGTTGATTTTCTTCTTGCTGAACAAGTTGAAAATCTTGACAAGCATGATGCCGCCAAAAATCGAGAAGCCAAACGCCAGGAAGCCGCCGGCAACGATGCCGATGGTCTGCCAGTTGAGGAAAGCGTCCACAGTCATCGTCGCGCCAACAGAAAGGCCGAGGAATATGGTCGCCGAGTTCATGATGGCGTTGCTTGCCGCGTCGAAGATGCGCGAGGTGTTGGAACCGACTTCCTTGATCAGGTTGCCGAACATCAACATGCCCACCAACGGCACCGCCGAGGGAACGATGATGGCGACGAGGGTGGTTACCGAAATCGGGAAGATAATCTTGAGCGCGCGCTCGTTTTTGATTACCGTGTCCGACGGGTAGAGCTTGTCCTGTTGCTTCATGTTGATTTCGAGTTCCTTCTTGGAACATGTGAGTTTCACTACGAGAGGCACGATGACCGGCACGAGAGCCATGTACGAATAAGCCGCGATGGCGATGGGGCCGAGCATGTGCGGGGCGAGCTTGATGGTGGTGAAGATGGCAGTGGGGCCGTCGGCGCCGCCGATGATGGCGAGCGATGCGGCTTCCTGCATTGTGAAGAAGTTGCAGGCTACGAGCAATACGGCGAAGATGCCAAACTGTGCGCCCGCGCCGAAGATGGCGAGCTTGAGGTTGCGAAGCATCGGGCCGAAGTCTGTGAGCGCGCCCACGCCCATGAAGATGATTGGCGGCAAGAGGCCGGTCTTGATGAGCGCGTAGTAGAGGAAGTTCATCACGCCGAGGTCGTGCGCAATCTCGGGCAGCGACATTTCGTAGATGTTTTTGGATGTTTCCACACCGTTTTTGAGATAGTGGACCATGCCTGCGCCGTCTGGTGAGATTACGCCCATGTCGCCGCCGGGGAAGTTGGCAATCAGGACACCGAAGGCGATGGGGATGAGCAACAGGGGCTCGTATTGTTTTTTGATGCCGAGGTACAACAGCACAAACGCAAGCAAGTACATCACGAGGAAGCCCGGATGCTCTACGATGTTGCTTATGGCCGTCATTCCATATATTCTGTCTAATATGTCACCCATTGTTAAGTGGATTTTATGAAAAGTCTAACATTCGATTTTACTTAATTCTCATCAGCACGTCGTCTTCCGATACCGAGGAACCGCTCTGGAAACAGATTTCGGTGATTACGCCGTCGTTTTCTGCGGCGATTGCGTTGAAGGTCTTCATGGCCTCGATGTAGCATACGGTCTGTCCTTTCTTGACGGTGTCGCCGACGTTGACCTGCGGGTCGGTGGGGTTCTTTTTGAGGTAGAATTTGCCCTCGAGCGGCGATGTGAGCTCGTTGCCTTCGCCGGGTGCGCCTTGTGCCACGGGTGCCGCGCCTTGTGCTGCGGGTGCGGGCGCGCCGTTGTTTGCGCCGATGGTGACGGCGTATTTTTGGCCGTTGACGTCCACGGTGACGGTCTGCGGGAACTGCAATGCCGGTACGCCGCCTTTGGGCGCGTTCTTTTCGGCTTTGCGCTTGGCGAGGTCGGCCTCGAAGTCCTTCTTGGCCTGTCCCGACTTGTAGAGGCGGTATTGCTGCGGGTGCATTGCGAGCTCAAAGAGTTCCTCGTCGTCCTGTCCGAAGTCCCAGCCGTTGTCTTTCATTTCCTTGCGGAACACGTCGAGCTGGTCGGGGTACTCGTCTTGCGGGTTGCCGGTGAAAAATTCGCGTCCCTGGGCCTTGGCGAGTTCCTTGAGTTCGGGCGCAACCTCGCCGGGAAGTTTGCCCGACTTGCCGAGAAGCATGCCCCAGATGTCGTCGGCGATGAGCGACCAACGCTCTTTGCCTTTTTCCATCTGCATCACGTTGGTGAGGGCCATGTTTTTGACGTACTGGCTGAACGGTGTTACGAGCGGCGGGTAGCCCATCTTTGGCCATACGTATGTTACTTCGTCGAAGAGCTTGATCATCAGCTCGTCTTGTGTGAGCTTGGGCTGGTTGTGCTTTTCCTTGTATTTGTTGACGGATTCGAGGTTGCTCTCGAGGTCTGTCATCAGCGAGCCCATCATGCCGCCGGGAAGTCCGGGCGCGATGAGAAGCGAGTTCATGAAACGGTTGCGCTGCGGGATGTAGTAGCCGAGGAAGTCGTCCATCATCTCCTGAATGAGAGTGCGCACTTCCATGTATGCGCTCATGTTGATTTCCTTCACTTCAAATCCGGCGTCCTTCAGCATTGGCTGTACGGCGAGGATGTCAACGTGTCCCGTGCCCCACGAGAGGGGTTCCATGCCGACGTCAACGTAGTCGCAGCCCGCCTTGCAGACTTCGAGGACGGACGCCATCGAGAATCCGGGTCCGGCGTGCGAGTGGTATTCCACTACGATGTCTTTGTATGCCTTGATGCCGGCCACGATTTTGCCGAGTTTGACGGGGCGTCCGATTCCCGCCATGTCTTTGATGCATATCTCGTCCGCGCCCGCATCGATGAGGGTCTTGGCGAGGTTTACGTAGTATTCAACAGTGTGGATGGGGCTTTCGGTGATGCAGAGGCAGCATTGCGAAATCATGTGCGTGCCGTCGGGGCGTGTGGCCTCGTGTGCGTATCCGATTGAAGGGATGATGTTTCTCGGGTCGTTGAGTCCGCAGAATGTGCGGGCGATGTCGGTGCCCTGGGTGTATTTTACCTTGTAGAATAGTTTGCGGACGTCCACTGGGCATGGGTTCATGCGGATGCCGTTGAGTGCGCGGTCGAGCATTTCGGTCTGTATGCCCGCCTCGTGGAACGGCTTTGTCCATTCGCGGACGGAACGGTTGGGGTTTTCGCCGTATAGAAGGTTTACTTGTTCGAAACCGCCGCCGTTGGTTTCCACGCGGTCAAAACAGCCCATCTTGATTATTGCGGGGGCTACTTTCAATAGTTGGTCCACTCTCGGCTGGTATTTGCCGGAGGATTGCCACAAATCTCTGAAAACGAGATTGAATTTAACTTTTCTTCCCATTTTTTGAAGTTTGGAACTTGTTTTTTGATGTTTTTACAATTTGACGATTTTCTCGACGCGGCCTTTGCCGGCGGTGATTTGCCCGATGGCCTTGTTGATGGCCTGTTGCACCGAGGCGTCCACGAGCGCTGGCTGCGGCTTCGACGGGATTTGCTTCGGCTTCTCTTCTTCTGGCGCGAACCTGTTGACCGCCTTGATGAGAAGGTTGCCGAACGCAATGACGAGTCCGAGCACTGCGAAAACCGTTGCGAGGCCGACGCCCATAAGCATCAAAGCCTCAGAAATATTTTCACTCATTTCTTATGCTGTTTGGTTTGTTACAAAATTTGGGTGTAAAATTATAAATAAATTTTTAAATATTAATACAAATGATGTTAATTTTTGCTTTATGAGAAAAATTTGCTGCTTTTACCCGATCCAAACCAAAATTTTTAGAAATTATGGCGACACAGCATAATCCGTCAACATCTCGTCGGGCCGCAACACCAGGAGGGTTGACAAGTAGATTGCCTAAATTTTGCCTAAATCCATCGTTATATTTGGTTAGACTATTTCTTCCGTGTACCTTTGCGGTGAAAAAAATGTCAAACCAAATCAATAAACAATGAAAGATAATAAAACAATCAAAAACTACATCCTCGCGGCAATCGCGGGCGCGGTGATGCTTATCATTCTGCGCGAACTGTTCGACAAATCTATTTTCAGAAACCATGGCTACACCGCACAAATATCCCACAGGCCGCGCCGGATTCGAGTCAATCATAACCGAGGGCTACCTCTACGTTGACAAGACCGAGCGCATGTATGAAATGATTGGCGACAGGAAATTCGTGTTCCTCTCGCGCCCGCGACGGTTCGGCAAATCGTTGCTGGTAAACACTTTGCGGGCATATTTCGAGGGCAAGAAAGAACTCTTCAAAGGACTGAAAATATACGACTTGGAAAAGGACTGGATACAATACCCGGTCATCAAACTCGATATGTCTTCTTACAAAGACATGTTGCCGGACGAAATGAGAACCTCTATTGCGGACGACATATCCAAAATGGAAATCAAATATTCCATCACCCCAAACGACAACCTCAGCAACGGCGCACGTTTCAAAAACCTCATTGAAACTGCCAAGTCGCAGACGGGCAGAAACGTCGTTGTACTCATCGACGAGTATGACGCGCCGCTTAATGCCCATCTTTACGATGGTAAACTAAACGATGTGAAGCCAAAACTTCAAGAAATCTATCAGCAACTGAAAGTTTTGGAAGATGACGAGCGTTTTGTCTTCATCACGGGCATTTCAAAATATCTAATTTTGGACAATCTGAGCAATCTTTCGATGAGAGATGAATTTGCGGACATTTGTGGTTTCACTAAAAAAGAATTGGCAACTGTTGGCGGCAAAGAAGTTGAACCATACAAATTCAGTGCAAGTTCTATGCTAATCTACAATCCGGCAAAGATATTTGGTGAAGAAACTAACGACGCAATCCCCGATTTCATCAAACAGAGTTTCTCAGGATTTGAAAAAAATAAGTGGAACGGCGGGCAATTCTTTGCAGATGATTTTTATTGTAATGTTGGCTATGGAAGGGAAGAATTGGCAATCCTGTATCAGCACGGCTATCTCACAATAAAGGATTGCGACCAAGAAAGCAAAGTTTACACATTGGGTTGGACAATGCCAAACTTGCCACTGCAATTTAGAAATTAACAAAATACCACGGCCGCGAAATCGTCAAAATCGGCGTCAACATATCTTCGGACGGCAACGCGAGGACGATTGACAAGTGGGTGGTGGGAAAGTGAAATTTGCCTTCGCATCCATGTTTTTCTTGACGTACATACTTATTGTCTTGGGCTTGGACGTTGAAATAGACAAAAACGAACATGATGGCGAGCGTGTGGTACATCGCCTCGCCGTGAAAAGTGAACCCAAAAACAATCACTTGCACAGGCACAAAATCGCTATTCCGACGAGGATGCCGCAGAGGATGAAGGCTTTTTGCTTGATGTGCTGCTCGTGGAAGAGCAACGCGCCCGCCGCAAATGATATGATGACGTTGCTGCGGCGGACGAGGGACACGATGCCAATCATCGCGCCGTCGCTGCTGAGCCCCATGTAGTAGAGGAAGTCGGCGATGGTGAGGAACAGACCCACGAGCGGTATCGCGGCCTTGAAGGCGAACGGCGTGGACTTCTTGCGCGTCGGATACCAGAATATCAGCATCATTATCAACGCCAGCCCGAATTGGTACAGCGAAAACCACGCCTGCACTTCCATGCGGTCAAGCATCACGGTGCGCAGGAGATATTTGTCGTATAGTGCTGACGCCGAGCCTATCAGCGTGCCGCCTATCAGGAGATAGACGAAGATATTGTGCTTGAAGGATATGCCTTCTTTTCTGCCGTATGTGGCGTATAGGAACAGGCATGCGAGTATTATCACCGCGCCGAGCCACTGGTAGCCGTTGAGCCTTTCGCCCATGACGAGCACCGCGCCGAGGAGCGTCCACGCAGGCGCGCTCGACCTCACGGGGCCGACGATGGAGATCGGCAGGTGTTTCATCGCGTAGAAGTTGCATAGCCAGGAGGCTTGCACGATGAAAGTCTTGAGGATGATGTAGAGTTGGTTTCGGAGGGTGGTGCCGCCCACCTCAAAGGGCGTTCCGTCCAATATCCCCAGTCCGAATGCGGAGTCGAGGAGCATCGGGAGCATCAGCACGAGCGACGAGCCAGACGAGATGAGCATTACTACGAGTACGGCGTTTTCCTTTACCGACTGCTTTTTGCAGACGTCGTATACGCCGAGGAAGATTGCGGAGAATATTACCGGCAGAATCCACATTTTTATCTACTACCTCCTTTTTCAATTACAACCACGGGTCTGATTGGCTCGCCGTAGTAGCGGTCGACGCTGCCCTTCCAAAAGCCTGAAGCATATTGGGTAAGTTCGTATGAATGTTCCGGCTTGTTCGGAGAGACACTCGACGACCATAGGCAACCGTTAGAATAGTTCATGATGCGTTCTCGGCCTTGTATGCTGCCACAGGCGGGCAAGAGGATGAACTTGCCGTTAGGACCGGTGACTTTATAGTAATTAACGCCAATGCCTGAAATCCATTCCCAAGTGCACTCGGCGCGCAGTTCGTCAAATTCCGCGTCGGTGGGCATACGCCAGCCGTTGCCCCAGTTCTGCACTGCGGCATCGTCCTCGGGCAGGAGCGTGTACACCGAATCTACAAAACCGCCACTGCCAGATTCAGGCTTGTAATTGTACTTAGTAAGTTTTCCGGACTTGTCGGCGTATGCGTAAGTCTCCCACGTGTAGGATTCCTTTGGCACGACCTCGCCCCACGCGAAATACGAGCCAGAGACCAAGGGCGAACTTGCCCCGATATTGGCAGTGCTCCACATGACCTTAAGCCCGAGGTCGACGTATGAATGGCCGCCGACGGAGCCGGTCGTGTCATAATACACGTTCCATGCGTCGTTCTCGCTGGGGTTATACTCCTCGCCGGAAAAATCTATGCCGTCGTCCCCGCACGAGCCGAGGCACAGTACCGCACACAGCGCCACAATATATCTGAAAACTGCTTTCATCTTCTCGAAATTGAATAATTAACGTTGCAAAATTAAAAAATACTTGGCAATAAAACACAATATTCTTTCCAAAATCTTGCCTAAAAGCACGAAAAAAACTCAGAACCAAAAAATTTTCAGTTCTGAGCCGGTCGTTATCTATTGAAGTTTCATTTTTAAGAAAAGTGCCATTATTCACTTTTATTTAACGTGTCAAAGATAAATAAAGTTTCAAAATCTAACCATTAAAATATGTTAATTAGTAGATTAAATCAGAAAAATCGCCAGTCTGCACGGCGTGGAGTATCTGTGACTCAATCTGTGGGACGTAGCCATTATTAAAAACCACATACTTGCAATACCTCAACATCTCCTCCTCGGGCATCTGGTTCTTGATGCGCAGGAGGACTTGCTCACGGGTAAGTCCGTCGCGCCGCATGACGCGGGCGATGCGCGCCTCGAGGCCGGCTTTTACGAATATGCAGCCGTCAGTGAGTTTATAAAAGCCACTTTGGATAAGTATCGCGCTTTCTATGAGGACGAACTTATGCTGCTCATTGGCGGCTTTGAACTTCATAAAACTCTCATAGACAAGCGGATGGACAAGTTCGTTAATCTTTGCGAGGAGGCTGCTGTCGCGGAATGCGACTTCGCCCACGCGCCGCCGTTGAAGATGGCCGTGCTCGTCGTAGATGTCGTCGCCAAAAAGCATTTTCATGCCTTCGACTGCGCGCGGGTCGTCGTCCTGGATATGACGAGCCTCATCGTCACAATTAAAGCACGGTACGCCATGCTGCTCAAAAATCTTGGCGACAGTGGATTTGCCACTGCCTATGCCGCCTGTCAAACCTATAATTTCCATTTTAGCGTGTCTTTAACTTCCCTCATGTATTCGACGGCCTCGGGCGAAACCGTGACATTAGTGACGCCCATCTCCTCCGGGATTTTAGTAATCCTCAGCGGCAGGAACTTCGGAATCTTTATGCCGTTGAGGTCGTTATAATCGACTTCGACGGCAAACATCTCGCGCGAAACCTTCTTGTAGTTGTTCCAGCCGACATGGTACCTTATCGTGGCGTTCTGCGAAAAAATCCTCAGCGAAATCGTGTCCGGCACATTGACCACGCGGATTGGCACGTCGATGGCGTTTTCGGTGAACTTCTCGACATTGACCGTTGCATCGGTCGCGGTCAGCGGACAGTTGACGCCCGCCGGCACGACGAGCCGGACTTTTTGGACAGTGGACGCGCTGAGCCGCCGTAATGTAAGTTTCTCGGTATGAATGGCCGTGACAGTATCGACAATAATCGCCGAACCGTCTATCACGACGCTGTCGGGCTGGAGGGTCGGCGCACTGGCCAATCTGAACTGGTTCTCGAAAGTCACGTCATAATCCAGGACGACCGGCACTTTCAAATGGCGCGAAAGGCTGAAGTCGAGCATGATTGTGTCGGGCTTCAGGGAGATGAACTTATAGTCGGCGGGCATCTGCAACTCGACCTGCGCCCTGATGTCGTCGTCGGTCACAAACTTCAACGACGAGTCCGACTCGGGGAATGTCCTGATGTCGAGTTTCGAGAGGTCGAGGCGGATTGGCGAATAGCCGCCACGATGCGCCAAAAGTTGTGCGCCGCGCGCCGAGAGGGTTATGCGGAGCTGCTCGGTCGTCACGCCCGGCACGAGGATGCTGTTGTTGGGCAGGCCATAATATTCAATATTGAACGTTGCGTCGGTGGTGATTGTACTGCCTATCTTGTTAAAGTACCAGAACATCACCGCGATAAAAACCATCACGATATAAGTGAGCAGGTTCTTATTAATCCGCTTACGGCGTATCTTGTACATCAACGCCTTTGCTTTCTGTATAAGTGTCTTTTTCTCAGCCATTTGTGCGCATTAACGGTATTTTTGGAGATAATCTTTCGCGCGGTACTGGCGCAGTCTTATGGCGGCCTCCCAGTCGGAATGCGCGGCTTCTCGGTCGCCTTTTTGGTAATACGCAAGACCACGCCACAGATAGATGTCCGAGAGCGACGGGTCGATGTCGAGCGACATGTTCAAGTCGCAGATTGACAAGTCGTTCAACTGTGACTTGCAATACGCGATGCCCCTCAGACGGAAGAATGACGCGGAGCGGTCGGAAATCGTGTTTATGACTTTCAACGCATCGACAGTGTTGTCGGCGGCGATGTATGCCTCGGCGGCGATTGACTTTGCGGAATCGTTTTCAGGCGCGAGTTCAAGGCACTTTTCGGCGTATTGGATTGCTTTTTCTATGTTTTTTTCACTGTCGAGGAACGCCCGCGCGGCCTTGTATGGCAACGTGAAACGGTCGCCGTCGGCTTTTGTGGCTTTTGAGAAAGTCTCGGCGGCCTGGCTGTACTTTCCAGCCGACGAGAGGATGTCGCCCCTTAATTCAAGGTACTGAGGCGACGTGGGACGACGCTTAAGAGCCTGGTCGATGTCGTACAGCGCGGATTTTGCGTTGCCGTCGTTGTAATAGGCTCTTGCACGGAGATAATACGCCTCGTGCGCGGACGGCGACTTGGCTATCAAAGAGTTAAGCGTCTGGTACGCAAGGCTGTTCTTGCCGTTGTCGACGAGGTAGGCGGCGTACTTAATCTCGTCCTGGACGCTCTGTGGCTGCGCGACGATGGACAGCGGCATCATGAGCATCACAATCAATATGGTGGAAATCCTGATCATTTTCAGTTGGCTTTAGTCTTTTTGGTGAACACTGTTATATAACCGTTAATCTCACGCTCCTCAAGTCCTGTGAGCCTGTACTCGTAGACCGTGCACCGGTAGAAATACACGCCGTCCGGCACAACCGAGCCGGAGTTCTTGTCCTTCCCGTCCCAATTAAGGTCAGGGTCGTTGGACTCGAACACGACCTTGCCCCAACGGTTTGTAATCGTCATGTCCACATGGTCGATGAACTGGTATGGGTACGGGTGGAAAACGTCATTCTTTCCGTCGCCGTTTGGCGTGAAGACATTGGGCAGGCGGTAGTAGTCGCACATGTCCACACAAGCCTTTGCCGACGGCAGTCCCTCGTTTCCGGCAGAGTCACGGGCTGCGACGGCGTAGCAACCCGCCATGCCCTTCGTCGGATAATGCTTGTACTCATTGACTTCGGGGCCTGCGTCGTCAATTTTTGTAAGCTCGCCGTCGCCGGTCTCCGAATAGAATATTGTGTACTGCGCGATGCCAAGTCCACAAACCGTGTCGGGATGCCATTTGAGGTGGTTATAAATCTCGTTGCAAACCGAAGTCACGTCTAGCACAACGCATGGAGCGATTGTGTCGATAGGCGTGGCGTATGCTTCCTGCGACCAGTTTTCGATTACCGTCGGCAGACCGGGCGCGGAATAGTAGCCGATGGTCTTCAGCTTGTAGCAATACTCGACATCGTTCTTCAACCCGTAGTCCGTGAAAGTCTCGGACTTCGACTCGCCCACTTTCTTAAAGTCGTCGTCTTCCGGGCCTTTCCTGTAAACCTCAAAAAGGTCGTTGCGCCACGGAGTCTCGGCTATGTAAGATACCGTCACACGGCGGTCGGACGGCGTGAGGTTAATGAACACGGACGACGCACGGTCGGACGCGCCATTGTCACGGAGCTTTGTCGCGTCTTCGGGGTCGGTGCTGAAGAATGTGGCGAGGTAAGTAGCACGGATTTCTCGTGTGTTAATGCCAGTGTCTGTAAATGACGTGTCCTCAAGCCCATACGTAGTGTGCTTGTCATTAAACACACCCTCGCCGGCCTCCGCGCTCTTTCCATTTGCGCACTGCACGATGTACTGGTACGGCGGCGGCATGAGCGTCTGGTCAAGCTCTTCGACAGGCGTTGTCCAAGCCACATAGATTTCGCCGTCATGGTCGTCGGTGGAGTTTATGGAGACATTGGTCATCGCGATAAGCCCACGGACAAGGATTTTATGGACTGGCGGCGACGGCTGGCTCTCCGCACCGTCGGCAAAGGTCGCCGTGACGCGGTACGTGTACACAAAGCCGCTCGGCAGTCCCTTCCCGTCCTCGTCGTCAATGTATGACAAGTCGTCGCCGTCGTGTATTTCGGCAATGAGCTTATAGCCAGTCCATTCCGGCACGCCAGTCTCACATACGCCCGGCTCGTACTCGTCGATGTTCTTGTCCTTGCGGTATATCTTATAGCCGGTGGCGTTTGTGTTCGGGCCTTTGTCCCAGTCGACTTTAATCTCATTGTTGCTTTGGGTGAGCGACGTAATCGTGGGGTGTGGCGCGATGACGTGGATCGGTATCGTCCTGTATGCTGTAAGCGGCACAAGCCTGTCGTTATCAAACACTTTCACCAGCAAGTCGTATGGCATCCTGCGGACATGGCTCTGCTTAGTCTCCCACTTGAAATGGCCGACCGGGTTATGAGTCCATACTTTCACAGAATCGAAAGTCGCCGGCGACTCCGCCACGATAAGCGGCCCGCCCGAGGCGTACATCTTCATCATGTCATGGTCGGGGTCTGTGGCCGTCACGCTAAAAGCCACGGTCTCGCCCGCCACGACGCAATAGTTGCCGGTTTCAGTGATTATCGGCGTGTGGTTGTCAGTGTCGATGACCTCGACCTGTATGTCGCGCAAGACCTGCCCAATCTTAATGCCGTCGCGCCATTCCTCGATCCACATGGCGACATTGTAAGTGCCGGTCCTCGTGGGCTTTTCCCACACAAAATCGCCGGTTATCGGGTCGACATAAATGCTGTCGGACACTGGCGGCAGCGTATAGCCGACTATCTCCTGTCCGTCCTGCTGTAGGCAAGTGGCGATGCGGTACGAAAGGCTGTCGCCGTCGGGGTCGTATGCGCCGGGGTTGTGGACAAAAGTGCGGTTGACGGCGGCCTTGTCCATCGGCGAGTTCAACAGCTGGGGCGAGCTGTTGTTGCCAGTGATGGAGCTGATGACGAGGGTTGTCTTTATCGCGAAGACGACATTGACGGAGTTAGGAATGTTAAGCACGCCCTCGTTCCTGTTCGGGTCCTCCATGTAAAGGACATACGTGCCAGGGCCGGCGAAGGTATGCTCGCCATAATACACATTCTTCTTCAAATATGTGAACGACATGGAGTTAAGCTCGTCGAGCTTTGTGCCGCTGCCCTCGCGGTAGACGGTTATCTTCCCCGTTCCGTCGCCACAATCGACCTCAAGCTCGTCCCTGTCCGCCTGCGTCTCCGTATAACAATACGTGTAGACAATGATTTGGTAGCGGTAGCCGGAGATGTGCTTGTACACAATTTCGCCCGCCCTGTTGTGTGTAGCGAGCGCGTTGCCGGTAATGAAGACCATAACTACCGTCAACAATAATATGAATTTTGCTATGATTCTCATTTTTTTTGAAACTTCTTCAGAAAAAAATCCTCAATTAATTTCCGCAAAAGTAATGAATTTTTTAATTTTATGCCCGATTTTAATCAATTTTATGAATTAGAGAATAATTTGATATGTCAGATACCACCAACAACACCCTGTTTCAGGAGCTTTGTGACGACGATTTGAGCTTCGTCTACCTTGGTAAATTCGACAACACGGTACTCGGGTTTGCCACAGAAATACTTAAGAGCCACATGGCTCAAAGCGACGATTCGGAGGGCAAGAAGAACAAACTCTCGTTCCTGATGATCGAGAGTTTCCAGAACATACTGAGGTACGGGCTTGCCGGGCGCGCCGCCGAGATGACCTCCGGCGAGGCGTTCATCGTCCGTAAGCACCGTGGAAGCTACTACATCACCACCGGCAACTACGTCGAGAACGTCAACATCGGCCCGATGCGCGAGAAGCTCGAGCGCGTGAACTCCGTGACGCCGGAGGAACTGAAAAAGCTGTTCATGATGACGCTCCAGAACAAGAAGATTTCCAAGCAGGGCGGCGCAGGCCTCGGCTTCATGGAGATGGTCAGGAAGACGAAGGAAAAGCTCGACTTTGACTTTGTGGAGATCGACGACGACCGCTCGTTCTTCTACTTCCAGCTGCGCCTGAAGGACAACCCCGAGGACTCCTCCCCCGCCCTGCCCATCCAAAACGCTAAGAACCTGAAGTCGCTCATGGAACAGAACAAACGTTTCATCGCCATGAAGGGCGACCTCCGGCAGTCGGCTATAAACCCCATACTCTCCATGGCGGAAAACAACATCAGCACCGAGAGCATGCGCACCCAACGCAATGTGTACCATGTGCTTGTCGAGATGCTACAGAACATCGCCCGGCACGCCTCATTGACAGACGACGGACGCAGGGAAGGGCTGTTCACGATGGGATTCGACGGAGAAAGGTTTGTCGTCAGCGCGACTAACGGCATCGAGTCCCAGAGCGCGCAAAAACTCGCCGCGTACATCGACTCCCTGAACTCGAAGTCAAACGAGGAACTCGCCGAATACTACAAACACGTGCTGCGAGAGGGACACGACGACGCGGACATCGACTCCGGCCTCGGACTGATAGACGTGGCGAGGGAGAGCGTAGACAGGATTGACTATTCGATAGAGGGCGACCAGCAGGTCAAGCTATTGACAATGACAGCAAAAGTGTAGTTCAAAAAAAATCCACAAAGAATGGCAAAATTAAGAAAAATATACAGGGAAAAATCCGACTTCTACCCCAAGATGGTGTTTGACAAGGACAACGGCATATTTGAACTCGAAGGCCGGTCGCTGCCGGAGGATTCCGAAGCTGTGTACGGGCCGGTGCTCGAATGGCTCGACGACTACGGCAAAGACCCCAACCCCGAGACAGAGATGGTATTCAGGCTCGAATACTACAACTCGGCGTCGCTTAGGAAGTTTGCGGATATACTTGCAACGCTGCGCCGCATCAGCGAACAAAAAGGTGTCAAGGTCTCGGCAGTATGGTACTACGAAGACGGCGACGAGTCAAGCCTCGAGAATGCGGAAGACCTGATTTCGGCAATCGGCATACCATTCGAGACACGAATCTGGAACTAAATGTTCTTGCACACCTCGTTAATGTCCACGAGTTTGTTCGAAATGGCATAGATTGTAAGGGCGGACGCGGAATGGATTTGCAGTTTCTTGGCAATATTGCGCCGGTGGGTTATGATAGTATGGACAGACAGGTTAAGCTCGTCGGCGATGCACTTGTTGGGCAGTCCACGGACAACACCTTTTATAATATCCTTCTCGCGCTCCGACAGCCCGGAATTTTCTTCGCCCTCCTCATAGCCCATAAGCCGGTCTATCATGGCGTGGATGTCGTCAGGATTGTCATAAAGACTGATTGTGCCGCTGAAACCCTCGAGAGCCGCATTGTCTAACGGCATCGTTATTAACGCCACATACAACGCCTTCTCGCCGAGCTTCTGCTTGACGTGCTTGAGGTTATAACACCCGACCAGCGCGGGATTGAGCACAATGATGTCGGGTTCAAATTCCACAGCCTTTCCGAAGTCTTGGGGCGTACCTATTTCAAGGTATTCCACGCCACAGTCCAAAGTCCTGCTGAGCGTAGACATGACGCCGAGCCTTAATATTGTGGACGATTCCACGACGGCTATTTTTATTATTTCATGGTCATGAAGCATTGTCTGTTCGTTTTTCGCTGCAAAGTTAATTGGTATTTTTATTACTCACAAATTATTTTTTTAGTTTTCAATACCTAAAAATGATTAAACGCCTCCGACAAAATACCTAAAAATTGCGATTGCGCAGTATTGTCCGTTGTAGTAATTTTGCAGCAAAATTAACAGTGATGAAAAACATTATAAAAAATGCCGTCATTGCGGCATCTGTGTTGATGGCGTCAAACACCTACTCACAGGCACAGGACGACACGACCTACACAAAACTACGTTTCGGCGGCTATGGCGAGATGCTTGCCTCTTGGCAAAATTATGGCATCAACCGTTGGGGCAGCACAAAGGGCAGCACGGAGGTCAACCACGCCGAAATTTCGATACCGAGGTTTGTGCTGGCTTTAGACTACAAATTCAATCCCAAATGGATTCTCGGTGCGGAGATAGAATTTGAATCTGGCGGCACGGGAATGGCTTTGGAAATCGAGACCGGCTCCGGCAGCGAAAACGGCGAGTATGAAACCGAACTCGAAAAAGGCGGCGAGGTAGCCCTCGAACAATTCCACATCACAAGGCTTTTCGTTGACGCTTTTAATGTGAAAGTTGGACACGTCATCGTCCCCGTCGGCTTGACAAACACTCACCACGAGCCTATCAATTTCTACACAACTTTCCGTCCCGAAGGCGCAACAACCCTGACGCCTTGCACATGGCACGAAACTGGCATCGAGTTTTTCGGTGCGTTTGGTGGCGGATATGCAAAATTCGATTATCAGGCACAGATTGTTGCCGGTCAAAATCCGTTGGGTTTCAGCCGTTACAATTGGATAAAGGGAGGCAAACAGGGCTTCTTCGAGACCGACAATTTCACACGCCCGGCATACGTGTTACGTCTTGATTATAAAGGCGTTCCGGGATTGAGGCTTGGTACTTCCATGTACTATTGCCACGATGCGGGACAAAATTGCGACCGTCTGATTACATTCAATAATTACGACCCTATCAACGTGAAAATTTTTTCACTTGACGCCCAATACAAAAACCGTTTCTTGACTTTCCGTGGCAATTATCTCTGTGGCAAAATGACTGAGGCTCAGATTGTTGACCGGGTAATCCGCACATATTCGTCGGGTTCGGGATACAGCCGCACGCTCAATGTCGCCGACAAGGCTCTGAACTACAATTTTGAGTTGGGGGTCAACCTCAAAAACATCTTCAACGGCGGCGACAAATTCCCTGTGATTCATCCTTTTGCGCATTATGAATACTACAATCCGCAAGAGGAGGTCAAAGGCGGCGCGGACGACCGCTGCCAGGTGTCGTATTGGACGTGGGGCATCAATTATTTTGCGCTGCCAAACCTCGTCGTCAAGGCAGACTACACCTGCCGCCGAATCGGTACTGATGAAATGTTTGGCAATACAAAATCCAATTACAACAACGAAAATGAGTTCTGTATATCAGTGGCTTACGTGGGTTGGTTTTGGCAAAAGTAATTCATAATTCGTAATTAATCAAAAAAACAATACACAAATGAAAAAAATCACATTATTCGCAGCCGCGCTCCTCGCATTGGGCGCGACGACATTCACCGCCTGTGGCGATGACGATGACGACAAGAACGAAGAAAAAGAGGTTCAACAAGAGACCCTTCTCGACAACGAGGCTGTCAACGTAGAGTATCAAGCCAAATACTCTAAGGCATGGGGCAACTACATGCGCGTTGTGGCAACCCTCTTGAAAGCCGATTCCGACAACCTCTACAAGTATTGGAACGAGGCTTACGAAGACGGCGACAGCTACGCAAAGCGTTTCAAGGGCGCAGAAGGCGCAGGATTCAAGTCTGCAAAGGACTGCGTGGAACAGATTGTGGACGGCTGCGTCACCATCGCCAACGAGGTTGGTACATCCAAAATCGCCGAACCCGTAGAGAAGTGGACCAAGGGCGACAAAGAGGAGGCCGTGCTCGCCGTTGAATCTTGGTTCTCATGGCATTCGAGGGATGACTTCGCCAACAACATCCAGTCAATCAAGAACGCCTACTACGGCTCTTTGGACGGCATCGTGAACAACAACTCCATCTCCAAGATGGTTGCCGACAAGAATGCCGACCTCGATAAGGAAGTAAAGGACGCAATTGATGCAGCGCAGAAGGCTATCTTGGCTATTCCTCAGCCCTTCCGCAATAGTCTCGGCAGCACTGAGGCACAGACCGCGATCGACAAGTGCGTGGAACTCCGCGACATCCTCACCAACAAGGTGAAGGACATCATCAATGGCGATCTCGCCGAAGCTGATTGGCAGCCCGTTCTCGATCAGTATGTTGACAACGTTGTTCTCCCTACATACAAGGAACTTTCTGAGAACAATACTACACTCTACAATGCCGTTGTTGAATTTGAGAAAAACCCATCCGACGACGCTTTCCAAAAGTGCGCCGACGCATGGCTCAACGCCCGCAAGCCGTGGGAATCTTCTGAGGCGTTCCTCTTTGGCCCCGTTGCTGACAAGGGGCTCGACCCCAACATGGACTCCTGGCCGCTTGACCTCACTGGCATCGTGAAAGTTTTCAACACCGCCGCATGGGCAGACCTCGAATGGTCTGGCGACTATGAGGAAATCCCCGAAGACGAAGAAGGCTCCCAGCACGCTCAGGAAATTGAATCCGCTCAGGGTCTGCGTGGCTTCCACACTTTGGAATACTTGATTTTCAAGGACGGCAAGGCAAGGACGATTCACTAATTTTTGAGGTGTTTGCGCCCAAATCATAATGCATAATGCATAATTACCATCCGTTGGATGACCTAATTATGCATTATGCTTTGTGTGTTATTAATAATTAACAATCAATCAAATGATTAGATTCAATAAAATATTATTGTTAACCGTTTGTGCATCAATATTTTGCGCTTCATGCGACAATGACGAGGGCATTGAGGTGGACGAAATCGAAATTCCCGACGGCTTTGCAATGTCGGCGGGTGCGTCAACTGTTTTCCTCAAAAGTTCCTATGCTTTCGATACCGATGCGCCGTGGGTTTCCGGCAAATACACCACACGTTTCAACAACGGCGACAATCTCTACGACAATCCGCTCGGCTCGGCTCAAAGTCAGGGCGGATTGGGTCCTGTATATGCTGGCTATTCGTGTGGAAGTTGCCACCGAAATGCCGGACGCACCGAACCAACTTTGTGGAGCAACAAAGGCAGCGGGAACTATGGTTTTTCGTCAATGCTGATTTACATCACACGAAAAAACGGTTCGTTTTTCCAAGATTATGGACGTGTGGTTCACGACAACGCGATTATGGGCGTTAAACCCGAAGGTAAACTCACAGTGGACTGGAAATATGAAGAATTTGAATTTCCCGACGGCGAAAAATACCAACTTGCCCGACCAGAATACACCATCACCGAATGGTACGCCGACACTATCGCCCCCGAAGACCTCTTCTGCACCGTCCGCATACCGCTCCGACACGTGGGAATGGGTTTGATGATGGCTATCGACCGCAACGAAATTGAGCAACTTGCAGCCCGCAGCAACTATCCCGAATACGGAATTTCGGGCAAGGCAAACTACATCAAGGAGCGCGGAAAACTCCAACTCGGTCTCTCCGGCAACAAGGCTCAGCACGCCGACCTTACTGTGGAACTCGGTTTTTCGTCCGACATGGGCGCCACCAACAGCCGTTTCCCAGAGGAGATTTGCGAAGGTCAGGCTCAAATGGCGCAGGCAACGTCGGCTATGGGCATCGCTTACCATCAGTTGGACGTTACCACCGAACAAATGGAAGATGTTGACCTCTATATGCAGTGCCTTGGAGTGCCTGCCCGCCGCAATGTCAACGACCCGACGGTAAAGCGCGGCGAGGAGATGTTTTACGCCGCCAAATGTCATTTGTGCCACGTAACTACGCTTCACACGCAGCCGCAAGGTTCTGTGTTATTGAATGGTACGCGGATTCCGTGGCTCGGCGGTCAAACCATCCATCCGTATTCTGATTTCTTGCTTCACGATATGGGCAGCGAGATTATGGGCGTTGGTCTTAACGACAACTACGTCAGCGGCTTAGCCCGTGGCAACGAATGGCGCACCACACCGCTTTGGGGCGTCGGCTTGCAAAAAATCGTCAACGGACACACCTACTTCCTCCACGACGGCCGCGCCCGCAATTTCACCGAAGCCATAATGTGGCACGGCGGCGAGGGCGAAGCCTCCAAAAACCTCTTTGCCAAAATGGA
>CAJOJG010000028.1 GCA_905234655.1 uncultured Bacteroidales bacterium | reverse complement strand
CAATCCAGAGGTTTTAACCGACAATTCCATTCAAAATTGGATGTTTTCTACAATTAGTGTGGGCAATATCCTCAGCGAGGGTTTGAGCGTTCAAAACCGTATTTTACTTGAAAACGTTCCGTCGGGCGGGGCGCATTTGCAGACCGTCATCAAAGCCATGAAAGAGAGTTTGATGATAAGTGCCGAATATCGCCGTTATGGAGCGTCGGAGCCGAAGAAATTTTTAATGATGCCATATTGCGTGAAACTTTTCCGTCAGCGGTGGTATGCGCTTTGCCGACACAGAAACGGATTTTTCGGCGTGTTTTCGTTGGATAGGTTTGTGCGCGTGGAGGTTTCGGATCACCATTTTGACATCGACCCCGATTTTGACGCGGCAGAATATTTCAGCGAATGTTTCGGCATTGTGAGCGAGGTGAATGCGCCGGCGGAGAGGATTGTTTTGAGGGCTTACGACAGTGAGCGTTATTTCTTGCGCGACCTTCCGCTGCACCACACACAAAAGGAGATTGCAACGGAGGATGATTATTCTGATTTTGAGATTACGATGCGTCCTACCTTCGACTTTTCGTCTCACTTGCTTTCGCGTGGCATTATGCTCAAAGTAATTGAACCTCAATGGCTCGCCGACGAAATTTATAATATGCACGTCGAGGCGGCGGGGATGTATGAATCAGAATAACTTAACGCTAATAAAACATTCAAATCACGCACGTTGACTACTTTTGCGCATTATGGTAATAGACTTCCACGCGCACATATATCCGCAGAAAATCGCCGTGAAGGCAAGCGGAAACATCGGCAAATTCTACAATGTGCCAATGTGTTACGACGGCTCGCCTGAACAGTTGATCAAGAGCGGCAGCAAAATCGGCGTGTCAAAATACATCGTCCATTCCACCGCGACCGCCGCACGTCAGGTGGAATCCATCAACAATTACATAATTTCAGAGGTCAACGCCCACGGCGAGTTTGTCGGTTTCGGGACGGTGCATCCCGACTACGAGGATTTTGAGGGCGAACTGCGCCGCATCAAGTCCGCCGGGCTAAGGGGTGTAAAACTTCATCCCGATTTCCAACAGTTTGAGGTTGACACGCCCACGATGGACCCGGTGTACGAGACAATCGCCGCGCTTAAAATGCCCGTCTTGGTGCACGCGGGCGACTTCAGGTACGATTTTTCGGGACCGAAGCGCATCAGGAACGTCGTCGAAAAACATGCCACTTTTGATAAACAGAAACGACATCACGAAGATGGATTGCGAGGCCATTGTCAACGCCGCAAACACGGGTTTGAGAATGGGCGGGGCGGTGATAACGCCCGGATTATTTTGCGAACATGGAAGACAGTTTCAACGAGAAACTTTTCAACTATATCCGCCGCGCCAAGATGAGCAACGCCGATGTCTACAAGAACGCGAACATCGACCGGCGGCTGTTTTCAAAGATAATCTCAAACCGCGACTACACGCCTGGCAAGAACACGATTTTTGCACTCGACAACATCGACGAACTGAATTTCATGCTCTACCAGCACAAACAGGCACAGTTGGGGCAGGTGTGAGGCACCACGAGTACACCGGCATAATTGCAATGTGCAGGCCGTTGGTTTCAATGTCGTCGTATTCGTGGTCGGTGAGAAGAAGAAGGTCGGTGCATTTGGTGATTTTGTTGGCGAGCAAAAGCCCTGCAATCTCGCGGGTGCGCGTTTTTGGCGACGAGATGTCGTATGACACCTGGATTGCCTGAACCACGGTGTCGCCCTCGCAGACCACAAAATCACACTCGCCGCTGCGCTCGTTGAGATAATAGACATCACGCCCCGATGCCTTGCAGCGGCGTTGCAGTTCGACTAAGACGATGGTTTCGAGACACCAGCCGAGGTTTTCGCCCGCAAAGGCGTTTTCGCGGTTGTCCATCATCGCCACGTCCACCGCATAAACCTTTTCCTGCGTAAGGCGGACACGGCTTTTTTGCGCATATTTTTGGATGCCAATAAGCAAAAAAGACTGTTTGAGGTACTGTATATAGTTTTTTATCGTATGTTCCGACTTGATGTGGAACGCTTCGGAAAGGTTGGCGACCACCACTTGCGCCGGTGAGACATTGAGCAAATGTTGCGCCATCTGTTCAAAAGCCGCCTTGTATGATATTTGGTAGCGTTGCTCGATGTCCCGCCCGATGATATTGCGCACCAAATCAGAAATATACGTGCGCTTGTCGTTGATTAGCAACAATTCGGGGAAGCCGCCGCTTAGCAAATATTCGTCGAAAGCCGCCCGCCTGAACGCCTCCGCCTTTGTGGTAACTGTCTTGGTGTCAACGCCTTTCATCGCGCAATATTCGCCAAACGAAAACGGGAACAGATGTATCTCTTTGGCGCGTCCCGAAAGATGCGTGGCAAGTTCGCCGCTAAGCAATTTGGCGTTAGAGCCAGTTACGATGATGTGGATTTTCTTTCTCAACAAACGGTTTACAAACAGATGCCAGCCGTCAACATTCTGAATCTCGTCCAAAAACAGACAATCAAAATCGCCGTAAATCTTGTACAGTACTTCAAGCACGTCGTTCAACTGTTCCGCCCCGATGTTTGCAAGACGCTCGTCGTCAAAATCTGCGTAGGCATACACCGCGCCCGCGTTTTCAAGCACCTGATAGCAAAGCGTTGATTTGCCGCTTCTGCGGACACCTATAACTACCTGAGCCTGTGGACTTTTCAGGTCAACAAGTTTTTCTTCGGAACGTTGACAGAGTTTTTCGCCGCGCCGTGCTTCAAGTTCCTCTTTCTGTTCCGAAAAGATTATTTCCAATGTTCGTTTGTCGATTTTTTGGGACATTTTTAGATGCTTTTTTATGTTTCCTTGACCGCAAATATACACATATTTTTCATAAAAACGCACTATTTTACATATTTTTGCTCGACAAAACGCACTATTTTACAAATTTTCGTGTTTTTGAACGCAGTATTTTGCAAATTTTCGTGTTTTGAAACGCAGTATTTTACAAAATTTTCACACCCTTATCGCAATCATCGTCATGTCGTCAATCTGGGCCGAACCGTCCATCCATGCGTCGATGGTGGCGTTGAGTTTCTCGCCGAATTTTTGCATGGGCAGCGACGAGTTTTCGATGATGAACGCCTCTACGCGCACGCTCTTGAACTTCTTCAGATCGGGGTTTGTCTGGTCCTTGATGCCGTCCGACATGAAAAACAGCCCGTCGCCCGACTCTATCGGCACGTCAACGCCAGTAAAATCGTCTTCCCTGATGTAGTTGCCGATTGGCATACGGTTGCCGCTGATTTTGGAAACCTCGCCGCCCCTGCACAGCAACAGCGAATGGTTGGCGCCGGCAAAACGCATCGTCGTCAAGCCGTCGTCAAAAATGCCGATGCCCACGTCCATGCCGTCGCTGAGCGACATTATGTCGTCGTCGCTCTTGATGAGAGTGGTCTTGATGCTCGTGCGCATACGGTTGAGGATAAGTTCTGGCGTGAGAGGCTCGCCCTTGATGTCGATGCCGTTGACAATATCCTTGAACGCGCTGATACCCAGCATGCTGAGCAACGAGCCGGGTACGCCGTGCCCCGTGCAGTCGGCGACTACAACAATCTTTTTGCCGCGTCTGCCGGTAACGAAAAACCAGTCGCCCGACACGATGTCTTTCGGTCTGTAAATCACCATGCTGTCGGGGAACAGTGCCGCAACGCTGTCCTTGCTACTTACCGCCGCGCGTTGGATTCGCCCGGCATAGTTGATGCTGTCGGTGAGTTGGCGGTTGGCGTCGGCGAGGCGGTCTTTTTGGTCGCTGAGGTCGGCGTTGATGAGCGCGATTTCCTCGCTCTGTTCTTTCAGGGTCTCGTTTTGGACGCGGATTTCTTCCTGTTGCTGATAAAAAGCGTCAAGCATCTCGGCAACCTGCCCGAACTCGTTGTTTTTCAACATGATGGACTTGATTTCTGACGAGTTGGACGAGGCAAGCGACCTTGAAATTTTGGACAGCGGCCCTGCAATCTCGTTGCGCATGAAGAGCAAAATGTTTCCCAACGCAATCAGGCATATCAGCGCGAAAACGCCGAAAACCGGTTTCATGTCGTCAAAAAACTTCTCGACGCTGTTTTCAAAAACCGAACACATGAACGCCTGTTTGTCGTCGGAATAGTCGTCGAGTTCGCGCGAGATTATGATGTTGTTGCCGGCGACATCAACGGTAGAGGCGGTGCTGTCGTTTGGGAAAACGCCGATGTACAACGCGCCTGTTGAAATCCTGTAATCCTCTATCACATCGGGCGTTATCTCTCGCGCAAGCATCAGGAAACCGCGCGATGGACCTTTGTGGTCGTTGTCGGACGAGTTGGTGATTTTTGCGCCGAAAAATTCCATCAGGCAGCCCTCGTCGTACATGTAGAAGTTGGTGGTGCCGTCGCGGTCAATCTTCCCTGCAAACAATATGAAATCGAGCGAAAAAAAGTCGTAATCCTCGTAACCTTCTGAAACTTTGTGGTATAGGTTGTCGCCCGCGCGGTTGAATATTGCTACCATCGACGCCGAGTACGAATCGAGCATGTAGCCGAAATTGTCTTCAAGCCACGCCGAGTCGATGTCCTTTGGATTGTAATTCTCGGTGAAATCCACGAGTTCGTCCCACGCGGAATTGTCGCGGACGGCGTTTTGGAAGTTTTCGGACTTGGCCTTCCAAATCTTTTCCGACATATTTTGATGTTCTATCTTGGCTGCCTTGACGAGTTCCTTGTGCTGCCCGGTCTGCCAGATGATATAGCCTAAAATGCTGATTACCAACACCACTAACGACACTGCCGCAATCACGCTCACATGCACCAATATGGATCTGAATTTTCTCATATACACGTTCATTTTCGTAAATTGGATACCACAAAGGTAGCAAAACTTTTCAGAACAGCACATTTTTTTTGATATAAAAAGACGGAAAAAGAAATATATTCAACTTCAAATCCTAAATCCAACAAAAAAATAAGACAATATCTCAAAAAGTTTATAACTTTGCCGAATAATTCAATAACAAAAAAATGTCAATAGTAAAACCGTTCAAGGGGCTCAGACCCCGCAAAGACATAGCCGCCGCGCTCTCGTGCCTGCCTTACGACGTGATGAACACGCAGGAAGCCGCTGTGATGGCTGACGGCAACCCCCAGTCGTTCCTGCACATCACACGCGCAGAAATCGACTTGCCGGCCGGCACAGACCCGCACTCAAAGCAGGTCTACGACCAGTCATTGGCCAACTTCAACAAGTTCAAGCAGCAGGGATGGCTCGTCAGCGACGACCAGCCAAAGTTATACATCTACGCACAGACCATGGACGGCCGCACACAATACGGCATAGCCGGCGCGGCGTTCTGTGAGGACTATAAAAACGGAATCATAAAAAAGCACGAGCTCACGCGCCCGGACAAGGAGGACGACCGCATGGTACACGTCAACACGCTCAATGCCAATGCGGAGCCTGTGTTCCTGAGCTACCGCGCAGTGCCGGAAATAGACGCCATAGTCTCACAGATTACATCGTCACAAAAGCCGGAATACGACTTCACGTCTGCGGACGGCTTTGGACACAAGTTCTGGGTCATCGACGACGCCGAAACTAACGCGCGCATAGAAAAACTGTTCGCCGAGAAAGTACCCGCGCTCTATGTCGCTGACGGACACCACCGTACAGCCGCAGCAGCACGTGTGGGAATAGAGCGCAAGGCGAAAAATCCCGCCCACAAAGGCGACGAGGACTATAACTATTTCCTCGCTGTGATATTCCCCGACGACCAGCTGAAAATCATGGACTACAACCGTGTCATCAAAGACCTCAACGGACTGACTGACAAGGAGTTCATGGGAAAGTTGGCACAGTCGTTCACCATCAAGGACTGTGGCACTGAAACCTACAAGCCACGACAGCTCCACCAAATGTCGCTCTACATCGACCACCACTGGTACTGCCTCGACGCAAAGCCCGGCACATACGACGACAGCGACCCGATAGGCGCGCTCGACGTGACGATACTGACAAAGCAAGTCCTCGAGCCACTGCTCGGCATTACGGACCTCCGCACATCGAAGCGCATAGACTTTGTGGGCGGCATACGTGGACTTGACGAACTTAAAAGACGAGTTGATGACGGCGAGATGAAATGCGCATTCGCAATGTATCCGGTCTCAATGTCACAGCTCCTGACCATAGCCGACACAGGAAACATCATGCCGCCGAAGACGACATGGTTCGAGCCAAAACTCCGCAGCGGACTTGTGGTGCACACACTTTAATAACAAGCAGTCACAAATCAACAAATCAACAAATAATTATAAACGCCATGAAAAAATTTTTGATAATGACATTCGTCGCGATAATGGCGGCGGCAGTACTCTGCCCCGCAGCCGACGCTCAGGAAATCTCGAAGAAAGAACAGAAAAGGACAATCGACTCCATCGCTTCCGCCGAAAACAAGACGAAGAAGGATGTAAAAGACTCCCTCGAAAAACTCGAAGCATCTCTTAAGGACAAAGCCGAGATGACGTTCAAATATACCGACCACAACTTCGGCAATGTAGAGAACGGCTCCGACGTGTCATACGAGTTCGAGTACGTCAACACCGGCAAGGAGCCCCTCATCATCAACAACGTATCCACATCATGTGGCTGCACGACCCCGCAGTGGCCACGCGAGCCGATACCTAGCAAGGGGCGCGCAACTATAAAGGTGAAATACGACTCTAACCGCATCGGTAACTTCTCAAAGACAGTCACCGTATATTCAAACGCGACCAACAGTCCCGTTGTGCTGTCCATAAAGGGCAGCGTCCAGTACAAACAGAACAAATAAAGCCACTTAAAAAAGAAAATGCCCAAAATATCGAAGATAGGCAAAGTGATGCCCGCCTCTCCAATCCGCAAACTCGTCCCATACGCCGAGCAAGCAAAGAAAAAAGGCATCAAGGTGTACCACCTGAACATAGGACAGCCCGACATCCACACCCCGAAGAACGCCCTCGAGGTACTGAAGAAGTACAACGGCACAGTCGTCGAATACTGCCACTCGGCAGGCCTCGAAACATACCGCCGCGCGCTCGCCCAGTACTACGACTCCATCGGAATCGACGTGGACTATAACCAGATAATGGTGACATTCGGCGGCTCCGAAGGCTTCATATACGTGCTGATGAGCTGCATGAACCCCGGCGACGAAGTGATAATCCCCGAGCCGTTCTACACAAACTACAACAGTTTCGCCGCAATGGCGGGCATAAAGGTCGTCCCGGTGAAGTCGAGCTTCGACAACGGATTCGCGCTGCCGCCGATAAGCGAGTTTGAGAAAGTGATAACGCCGCGCACCAAGGCAATCCTCATCTCCAACCCCAACAACCCCACCGGCTACCTCTACTCGTTCAACGAACTCATGCAGATACGCGACCTCGCGCTGAAGTACGACCTGTACGTAATCTCCGACGAGGTATACCGCGACTTCTGCTACGACGGCACACGGCACATCTCGATAATGCAAATGGGCGGACTTGAACAGCACGCAATACTCATCGACAGCACGTCGAAGCGTTACAGCGAATGTGGAATCCGCGTGGGATTCGTGGTCACAAAGAACCAGGAACTCCTCGACACAATAATGAAGTTCGCGATGGCACGACTGAGCCCGCCATACTTCGGACAGCTCGTCGGCATGGCATCCCTGGACACACCGGCAGAATACTTCCAGGAAGTCCGCGCAGAGTACGTCAAACGGCGCAACTGCCTCATCAACGGACTCAACAAAATCCCCGGAGTGCGCAGCCCGATGCCAAAAGGCAGCTTCTACACAATGGCAAAACTGCCCATCGACGACTCCGAAATATTTTGCCGGTGGATGCTCGAGACATTCCAATACGAGAACCAGACAGTGATGATGGCGCCCGCCGCAGGATTCTACGCGACACCGGGACTTGGCCGCGACGAAGTCCGCCTCGCATACGTCATTAACTGCGACGACCTCACCAAAGCACTTAAATGCCTTGAAGAAGGCCTCCGCGAGTACCCCGGCAACACGCTTAACCACAAATAAACGGACAATCCTCTCTGAACCACAAATCAAAAGAATGGAAAGAATTTAAAGTGAAAATTCAATTTCCATTCTTTTTTTATAGTCATTCCCTTAATCCATGTCAATAGCCATTCTTTTAATTCATGGCCACTCTTTTAATTCATGGCCACTCTTTTAATTCATGGTAATTAATGCCATGGAAAAACGCCGTCAGGCGTTTCCCACTTAGCCGAGGATGCCGAAATAAGTCAACGCGGCGATGCTGCCGAAAGAAATCAGATTACCGAACACCGCGCTCGCCAAGAAATAGCCATTGCTCACCTTGACCTCGCGGTCACGGAAATAGGCGGTGTAAATCCACCACTCAAAACCCACCGAGAGCAGGAACGCGACGCCAAGCCATGTATAATAGCCAAAATCCGAATCGCCCGCCGGAAGGAACAGGCACATGGCGGCAGTGATGGCGTTGCCAGTAAGCACCGCAAGCAGAATACGGACGATGTTAAGTTTCTTCTTGGCCACAATTATCAGGAACACAATGAATTCCAATAGGACCATACCCGCAAATATATACAGGGTGTTGAAGTCTGTGCTTAAAATATTATTCATTTTCGCTAAAGATTAAAAAATTATAGGGCAAAGGTAAATAAAAAACTAAAAAATCAGTATATTTGCACCACAGATTTTTTCGACAAAAATGGAAAAGAAACTAAAATGTCAAGAAAGCGTCGTCACAGACGTACTTGAGCGGCTTCATAAGGCACAAGGCGCACTCTGCATAGACAAACCCTCAAAGAGGCAGGGAAAGGAGTTCACCAACGAGTGCTTCAACATCCTCTTCCCCATAAACGCCAGGAAGACAAAGTCTTACACTGGCGACGAAGCCGCATTGTACCGACTGAGCAACATGCTTACCGTCATGCTCCTGCCGATACGCGACGACCTGACCTCAACGCCGGAAACTATATGCCTCCAATTCCTTTCCCAACTGCCCGACATATACGAAAGGCTGATGAAGGACGCGAGGGCGATATGCGACTTCGACCCGGCGTCGGCAAGCCTTGAAGAAGTCATAATAACATACCCCGGATTCTTCGCGATAGCCGCCTACCGCATCGCCCACGCGCTTAAGACATTAGGCGTGCCGCTCATACCGCGACTCATAAGCGAATACGCCCACTCCATGACCGGCATAGACATCAACCCGGGCGCGGAAATCGGCGAAAGTTTCTTCATAGACCACGGCACCGGCGTAGTAATCGGCGAGACAACAATCATAAAAAACAACGTCAAACTATACCAAGGCGTGACGCTCGGAGCATTGCAGGTAAGGAAAGACCTCGCCTCGACCAAACGCCACCCGACCGTAGAAGACAACGTAATCATATACGCAAACGCCACAATCCTCGGCGGCGACACTGTCATCGGCCAAGGCTCAATAATCGGCGGTAACGTATGGATAACAAGCTCAGTACCAGAAAACTCGCTCGTGTACCACACATACGAGGTGAAGATAAAGTCAACTGTCAAGAACTAATGGCAAACCAAATAAGAAAATAACAACAAAAAAATAGACGACAATCATGGGAAAAGTTACATGCGGAATTATCCGCCGTGGCGACAAGTATTTTGTAGCGCAACGCCCAAACGACAAGCAGATGGGCGGCAAATGGGAGTTCCCCGGCGGAAAAGTCGAGGAAGACGAGTTCGAAAGCGAATGCCTGCACCGCGAGTTCCGCGAAGAACTCGGCATAAGCATCATCATCCTTAAAGAATACATGCCAGTGGAATACGACTACCCAAAATTCCACATCACGCTCTATCCCTTTGAAGTAACGCCATTTGAAGGCGAGATAACACTGAAAGAGCACATCGCATCGGGATATTTCACCAAGGAAGAACTACTCAAAATGTCACTGGCTCCTGCCGACCGCATTATAGTGGAACGCTACCTGGACTAAGAATCCGACACACGACAAGAAACAAAAAAGCCGGACTTCAAAAATATCCGGCTTTTATCTTGTTGAAAATCCAAACGAGAACTCTCGCTAATCCCTTGACCTTGAAAGGATAATGGCGAGCAGACGCAGGATTTCGAGGTAGAGCCATACAATAGTCACCATCAGACCGAAAGCGAAATACCACTCGTACTGGGCCGAAACGCCGTCAGCGACACCATTCTCGACATTGTTAAAGTCAAGAACCAAGTTCAACGCCGCAATGCCGACTATCGCAATCTGGATAACGAGGCCGATTGTGCCGAACCGCATGGGCGACAAGTTGACACCGAACAGACCGAGCAAGAGGCTCAACAAGTAGAACACGCCGACGCCCAGCGTGGCATACGTAATCACCTTGACGAAAGTGCCGGACGCACGGAGAATGCCCACCCTGTAGCACAGGAATACAACCGCGCTCACCGCAATCGTCAGCAGCAATGCCATGGACACAATGCCCTCGAACTCATTAGCGTACATGGCAGAAATACTGCCAAGCAACAAGCCCTCGCACAGCGCGTACAACGGGCCGAAGATATAAGCCTTGTCGGGCTTGAAGCTCGCTACCAACGCCAGCACGAACGCACCGATACCGCCCACAATCATGACCGGCATGAGAGCCGGACTGCCCGCGCCAAACATCTTCCAGGTTATAGAACCCGTCAGAACTACCAATGCAAACAGCAACAAAGTCTTTGTCGCCGTACCGGCCACAGTCATCTGTCCCGTGCCGGCAAAACTGCTTGCCAAGTCACGGAGCCTGCTGTCCGAAAAGACCGGATTTGATGTCTTCTCAAAATTCATAACACAAATTATTTTTTAGAATAACAATTCATTATTTACGCTTTTTCTAAACAAAAATCAAACGAATTTGAAACTCTAAATTCGTTTTAATTCGCTTTTATTCGTTTTAATTTTTGTTGAAAAAAAAGTTAAGCCATCTTCACCTTATAGTTGTGCTCAAACTTGCCCTTTGAAATATTGGCGAGCTTGTTGCGAATCATCTTGCGGCGCAGGACACCGACCTTGTCAGTAAAGAGAATACCGTCCAGGTGGTCGTACTCATGCTGGACGACACGGGCACAGTTGCCAGTCAGCGTCTCCTCCCTCAACTCGAAATCAGCGTCATAATAGCGGATTTTCACGCCATCAGGCCTGACGACATTCTCGTGCATACCCGGCACAGAAAGGCATCCCTCGTTATAGGACACATTACTGCCAAAAGTCTCAATAATCTCAGGATTAATCATCGCGCGCTTGAACGACTTTGTGAAAGTGTCATTCTCATCATCAGTCATCGGAGCAGCATCGACCACGAACACCCTGATAGAGTGACCGACCTGCGGGGCGGCAAGCCCTACCCCATCAGTCTTGTACATTGTCTCGAACATGTCATCGATGAGCTTGGCGAGCTCCGGATAATCCTTAGTCACCGGCTCAGCCTTCTTCCTCAGCACCGCAGTGCCTATTATACTTATCGGTAATACCATCTTATATATGTGTCTAAAATTAAATTCCTAAATATCCAATCACATCAATCACTTCAATTACTTCCATCACTTGCTTGGCTGCCTCTCCTCCATCCACCCTTGCAAAATGAGTGCCGCAGCCAACTTGTCAGTATTTCCCTTCTTTTGGCGGTCTTTTTTCTTATATCCGGCTGCCAACATGACAGAAACCGCCTCCCGTGACGTGTACTGCTCATCATAAAAGTCGAGCGGGATGTCGGGGAAAACCTTCTTGAGATTGTCAGTAAAGAGCCTTATCTGCTTGACAATCGGATTCTCGCCGCCATCAGGATTGACAGGATAGCCCACGACAATCTGGTCGACCTTATTCTTCGGAATATAATCCTTTAAATAAGGAGTAAGCACTGTCGTCTGGACGGTCTCGAGCGGCGTGACAATAATGCGGCTCGGATCCGTCACCGCCAAGCCCGTCCTTACGCCGCCATAATCTATCGAAAGTATTCTTCCCATAATCAATGGATGCAAAAATAATTTTCAAAAGTAAAACAAATTTTCGAAACTATCAAAAAAAAATTTTTTTTGAAAAATAAATCTAAAAAGATTTGACAACATAAAAGAGTTTTACGTATATTTGTGGAAAATTTATGGAAAATAGAAGTCATAAAATTTTAAATTAAAAAAATAATAAGAAATGAGCAAAATCACAGTCATCGGCGCTGGTAATGTAGGCGCGACATGTGCGGACGTAATCGCACGCAAGGATTTGGCAAACGAAGTAGTGCTGCTCGACATCAAGCAGGGAATCTCCGAAGGCAAGGCACTTGACATCTGGCAGACTTCAGCACTCGCTGGTTTTAACCACCAGATCAAGGGTGTGACCAACGACTACACAGCGACAGCAGGATCCGATGTTGTAGTAATCACATCAGGTGTGCCACGCAAGCCCGGCATGAGCCGCGAAGACCTTATCGGTGTTAACGCCGGTATCGTGAAGAGCGTTACCGAGAACGTCATCAAGGCTTCTCCCGATGCTATCATCATCGTTGTGTCCAACCCCCTCGACGTAATGACATACGTTGCGTTCAAGACCGCCAAGACCCTCTCAAGCAAGGTATTCGGCATGGCCGGCACACTCGACACCGCACGTTACAAAGCATTCCTCGCTGAAGAAATCGGCGTAACCCCCCTCGACATCCAGGCACTCCTCCTCGGCGGCCACGGCGACTCCATGGTTCCGTTGCCAAGGTTCACATCCGTAGGCGGCGTTCCCGTAACCGACCTCGTTGCAAAGGACAAACTCGAGGCCATCATAGAACGCACGAAGAAAGGCGGCGGCGAACTCACCAACCTCCTCGGCACTTCGGCTTGGTACGCTCCCGGCACATCGGCTGCATACATGGTTGAAGCCATCATGCGCGACCAGAAGAAACTCGTTCCCGTATGCGCATACCTCGACGGCGAATACGGCTACAAGGACATGTACCTCGGCGTTCCCGTCATCCTCGGCCGCAACGGTGTCGAGAAAGTCATCGAGCTCAACCTCAACGCCGACGAGAAGGCTCTCCTCGACGCATCTGCATCGGCTGTCAAGAAAACCCTCGGCGTCCTCGACACAATGAACGTCCTCGACAAGTAGTAACCAGCACTAATACTTCATCAACAAAAAACGGTCAGGCAAAATTATTTTTGTCTGACCGTTTTTTTAGCACGCCCTTCGGACGTTTATTTCTTGGCGCGCCCTTCGGGCGGAAATCTCTCAAATCTTTTCAGATCATTCAAATCTTTAAATGTGTTTTGATTTTCCTTCTGATTTGTTTTTCTTTGTCAAAAAATATAAAGATTTGTAAAAACAGCGCGACAAAATAGCCCTGCACATAGTACATGAGTTTCTGCAACTTCATGTTTGTGAGCGGCTCGCCGTCAATGCTGTTGGCATCCGTAGATGCCTGATTGATAAGCCATCGCGCTATGTCAAGCGATTTGTATGCCATGATTTCCGTCGGTCAACGTAATGTCATTTTTTTTCGTCGTAAAAGTAGGAAATCTAATTCAATTTTGCAAAATAATTTTTTGGTCGTAAAAAAAATTTATTGTCCAAATCCAACGAGTGCAAATCGTCCATAACATATTTCACACGTTTTGTCAAATTGCCTAACGACGTTGTTTTCAGGCTATTAGGATTGATGATATATATCGCGCCATTGTATTCGTAAACTTTCGGGACGTCTTGGCGGCGTGTGTAATTGCCGTCCCCTTTGCTGATTTTCAGGAATCCGTTTCCGTCCTCTTCAAAACAGTTGTAATACGGATTCGACGATGTTTCCTTTACCGACACAACCATGTCAATGTCAGGCGAATAGAGTTTCAAAGCCTCGTTGACGTGCATGGCTGTGCGGAATGGCGAAGTGGCATCAGGCGGCTCATGATTCCGTATTCGGCGCGCGTCCCGGTAAAAAAACAGATTTTGCGACGTTTCATAGTTCGATGAGTGGAAAATGCGTATTTGCCCCTGCCATACAAAAATCCCCACGATGTACAATTTGTTACGAGAATATAGCCTTCAAATCAGTTTCACTGCTCTGAAACTTGTTGTCTATAAGATAGTTGAGCGTGTTTTTCAAAACAGAGAAATCACTACTGCCTGCCAACGATTTGAACAAGGCGGTGAATTTCGGGTCGATGTTTGACGATACTTTTTTTGTCGCTTTCTTCAATGCGTTCAAATTGGACGACAAGCCAAAATCTTTTAAATCCAATCCGATTTCAGCCGCGCTGTCGATGATGAATTGTTCAACGGCGGGATTGATTGTTATCAGATAATGAGATTTGTTTTGTGTTTCAACAGTTGCAAATGGCCATGCACTGCAATTTCTTGAAATTCAGTTACAAATTTTGGTTCGGCTTTGTCCTTGTCTATGATGCCTATTGCGAAACTATCCGGATATTTGCTTTTTAGCGTGCCACCCACCTTCGTGCAACTTTTTTGGTGGTTGACGGCGGCGTTGACGAGGGTCGAAATCAAATTTGTGTCAACGTAACATTCAGGTATTATGTACAACAGGCGTTCCATCAGACGAATGCTTCAAAATTGAAAAACATATCGACACCGTTTGCACGTATTTCCTCAATTTCCTCGTCGGTTGCCTGTCTGACTACCGAGCCCTCTGCGGTTTGGTGCGTGAAATAGAAATTGAATCCCTTTGTTCTCTTTTCCAACAGATGGTCAAGCACATACGGACTGTGTGTCGCAATGAAAAAAGTACCCGGATGATTCCTATTGTTTGTCATGTCAAGCAAGACATCTATCAACTGACATTGCGTGGGCGGAAACAGATTGTTTTCCGGCTCTTCCAAAAAAATCTCGCATCCTGAAGTCTGGGTGAAATTCTTAACTTGTTTCTCGAAATTTTCGGCATCCTTTGGGTTGTCGAAGTAGAAATCAATGTTTTGTTTCGTAACCTTTATGTTGCCGTTTTGGGCATATTGACGTCTGCCAAGCGAATCATATATCAGGTACAACAGTTTTTTGGATTCCTCGCGTTCATACAATGTTTTCCCATCCGATTCTTTTTCCTGTCTGTATATTCCACCAGCCAAATAGTTGATAAGCACAAACATAGGGATTAGCGACTGTATTCCGCTTGACGAATTGGAAAGTGATATTTCCGTACCGTTTTGCAGTTTGATGCTGTCTTTTTCAAGTGTTTCGTCGTATGAATATCCCAAGTCCAAGTTGAGAATGTTGTTAATGTTTTTTACATATTTCCTCGCCTTGTCCCAATCGTTCATAAAGTCAAGGACATTGTCGTCTACGATGGCTTGTTTTTTCCATGCCGGAAATGTCGCCACGATATTTCTTTCTGTCGGGATGTATGAAATCTTTTTGCGTTTGTAGTTCCAGCGTTTTTTGTTCCAACTGAAAGTAAAACTATTGTCATTGTTTGCGTACCTGAATTTCAGGAATTGGCTTTCGTATTCGATTACGGTGTCGGGCTTGAAATATCCGTAAAACTTGTGGTATTCTTCGAGCGATTTTTTGAAATTGCCGTCCTTAGCGTAATAATCGGGCGATTGTGAAAGAATTATCCTCTTTTCGAGCCAAGAACAAAAGCACGCAGTTTTTAGGGCACAACTTTTGCCAGAACTTTGGTAGCCTATGATTAGATTTAGTCTATCAAGTTCAATGTCAGCAAGTTGCAGCGGTCCAAAATTTTCTATTCTTAAGTGCTTCATTCTTTTCCGATTATCAATCGTCAAAAGTAACGCAAATATTTATAATCAGCAAATATTTTAACAGAAATTTTTGCGACTATTGTGATTTGGTCTTTGCTCAATCCGTTGGTGGTCAACACTTTGAGTGCCGCCTCGATGTCGTCAAGCCCGCACATTCCGGTCGAAAGAATCACCGGCTCGCCAAAGCCCGCAATCTTTTTCAGGTACGGGTAGTTTGTGATTTCGCCGGAAGGGATTTTCCACAGTCCGATGTTCAAAGAGTGCAGATAATCAATGGATTCGAGGTCAAAAGCGGTGGAAAAAAGATTCAATCAAGAATATAAAATCTTGTTTTTCTAAACTTGCCATTATCGAAGAAATGTCAGACAAATGCTTGTCATAAGTGTCGCCGACCAAAGAATAAATGGTTTCCAATTCTAAGGAAGGCATTTCATTCTGATTGACGATGATGTTCTCATTCCCAGATTCGACGATGATGCGGAAACTTTGCATCTGCCGTTCGGGGACGAATCATTGATTGCTAAGAAAATTAGCAGTGGAAAACTCCATCGCTACTTTTCACGATGCAAAGGTAAATAAAGTATTTAAGAAAGTAAAGTGTTTTTTTTTGTATAATTCGCATAACATCAAAATCGCAACGGTTTGAATTTCAGAATTTCAAGCGATATAAAAAATTTTAGCAGTCCGCAATTTTGGAACCTACGACAATAAATTTTACGATTTTTTTCTTTATAAAACTTATAATGATTAGTTTTGCAGCAGTGAAAATAAAAAACCGAAATGCTGAGATTAATATCCATCATAATACTTATGTTGTTGACTTGCAGGGCAGTGGCTCAGGAGGATGGCAACATGGACATCGACATTCTGACCGACGCAGCCGAGGCTGGAGATGACGAAGCGGCGGAGACTGCCGAGATGGATTGCGACTATATCGAGGAAATTTCTAACAACAAGATTGACATCAACGACAGCATAGAATTACAGTCGCTGCCGATACTTAACTCTCTGCAAATAAATGACTTGATGGAATATAGAAAAAAATATGGCGATATAAAAAGTTTTGGAGAATTGAAGGGCGTGCCGTCATTGTCAACCGCCACAATCAAACAGTTAATGCAACTCACATCTGTAAACAACAAGCCTGACAACCGCAAATACACTTTGCGCGAAATGCTCACAAAGGGCAGGCATTATATCTCGTCATACAACAAGGCGGTTTTGGAGCGTCAGGCGGCGTATGTGGCTGACAGCATGGGAGATACAAAATATAATGGCGACAGGGTTCGATGGTGTCTTAAATACCGCTATAAATTCAAGGACAAAATTGCATGGGGCGTTACGGGCGAGAAGGACGCGGGCGAGAGTTTCAGTTTCGGCAACCGAAAATATGGCTTCGATTATTATTCTATGTTCCTGAAAATCCACAATTTAGGCATCATCGAGAACGCAATCGCCGGCGACTACGTTGTCAAATTTGGACAGGGGCTGATGCTCGGCGGCGGATTTTCGATGGGCAAGTCGATGGCTGTGAACAGTTCCACGGGCTGCAAACAATTACGAGAATACAGCTCGTCGAATGAAAATAGGTTTTACCGTGGCGCAGCCGCCACAATCAATGTGTTTCCGAAGGCAGCGGTGACAGTATTTGCGAGCGCAAATCTTGTCGACGGCACGTGCGAAGATACTGAGTTCCATTCGCTTAGAACTGACGGCTACCACCGCACGGAGCGTGAACTCGCTAATAAGGACAATCTTCGGGAGACCTTGGGCGGCATGATTGCGGAATACGGCGCAGGACGGTGGCAGGTAGGCGCGGCGGCGTATTATTATGGCTATGACAAAAAATTCACGCCGCGCGAACAACTCCGGTACGCAAATGCCTACAGCACTAAGGAAGGCGTCGGCGCGTCGGTGTGCTACCGTTATGGCGGCAAAAAATCAACCCTTTACGGCGAGACCGCCATCGACAAGCATGGCAACTTAGCCACATTAAACGCCGTGGAAATGATGGTCGCGGATAACCTGAGGCTAAGGCTCACACACCGTCACTACTCGCCTAAATATCAGTCGTTCAAAGCGTTGTCGTTTGGGCAGACATCACGCGCAAACAATGAGGACGGCATATATCTGGGCATGGCTGCTGAACCTGAAAAATGGCTGAGCATCGAAGGCTGGGCGGATATTTTCAGGCTGCCGTGGGCTGGCGCGTACAACAAACTCCCCGCCTCTGGAAACGAGGCGATGCTGAAGACCACGTTCCACGCTTCGCGGCGTTATGACCTGACAGTCAGGCTTAAACACAAGGTCAGGCACAATTCTGAACTTGACGACGGCACGACAAAAACCGGCTACTTGAAAGTAATGGGCACGTACAAACCCTCAAACTTCATAACTCTCGCTACATCAGCTCAATGGAGCAAATCCGAAAGCACCACGACCCAACACGGCTACTTGGTTTGCCAGGACGTGAAATGGCGGTCAGAATCAGTGCCACTGACAGTTACGGCGCGCTACGGACTATTTTCAGCACCATACGCAGCGAGGATTTACGCATACGAAAACGATGTGAGCGGCGCATTTTCCGTGCCGGGTTATTATTATGAAGGACAGCGGCTATACCTCACCGCCGGATACAAGATTGGCGACAAAGCCACAATCCAAATCAAAATTTCACGATGGAAATACCTTGACCGCCAGAGTGTTGGCAGTGGCGATTCTGAAATCGACGCTGACCACAAATCGGAAGTCAGCATGTTTTTCAAATACAACTTTTGACAGCGGACATCATTCGTGTATCAGCAACAACTCCACACGCCTGTTCAGGGCGCGCCCCTTGTCAGTGTCGTTAGTCGCCATCGGCGAGGACTTTCCGAAAGCCTGGATTTTCAGACGCTTAGGGTCAACGCCATTCTTGACAAGGTGGTTATAGACCGCATTACAACGGCGTTTGCTCAATGCCATGTTGCCTTCGACATTGCCGATGCCGTCGGTATGCCCGAGGAGTTCAACTTGATATAGCGGATACTCCTTCAAGAACACTGACAGCCGCGTCAGGTACGACCGGATATGGTCGGAGAGTTTCGAGGAGTTGAAATCAAAATTGATGTCCTCCAACTCGATCGCGCCGCCGTGATGGTGGGGATTGTTAGTGGCTGTCGTGATGCGCTCATCGCCATTAGTGTTTTTCTTCTTAAAAAACTCGATGTACTCCTCGGCGGTCGACGGATTCCTGACTGTCACTGTCTCCTCGTATGTCGTCGGTCCACGCTTATTGACCGGCACAAAAATCTCGTATGCCGTGGGGCCGCCTTTAGGAATCACTACCGGGTCGGGGCGCGCGTCGCGTGAAAGTTCGGCACAATAGATGTCCCAGCCGCCGATGCCGCTCAACAACTTGGCCGAGAAGTAGATACGCTGTCCGTCGGCACTGACGACGTATGCGACCTCGTCGCTCTCGGTGTTGAGCGGATAGCCGATATTTTTGGGTTCGGAAAACTTGCCATTGTCGTCCAAGCGGGCGTGGAAAATGTCAAAACCGCCGACGCCGCCATGACCGTTTGACGAGAAATACAGCGTCTTGCCGTCGCAGTGCATGAATGGCGTTTTTTCGTCAAACTCAGTGTTGATTGTGGGACCGAGGTTAATGGGCGCGCTCCAAGCCATTTCGGAGTTCTTGCGCTCAACCTTGTAAAGGTCATAGCCGCCGTAGCCGCCGGGACGGTTGGACGCAAAATACAGGACGTTGCCGGTCGGGTCGATGGACGGCTGACCGTCAAAAAATTCGGTGTTGATGGTGTTTGACATTTTAGCCAAAGGCTGCCACGCGCCGGATTCGTTTTTGGTGTAGTAAATATCGCAATCGTCACCGTTACAGATAGTTATGTAAATAATTCTGTTGTCGAGGGTAAGCGACGCGCCGCCGGTGAGGTCGCCTTGGTTGAACGGCGATTCCATCTTAATGCCCTTGCTGAATATTTCGCCTTCTTCGTCAACTCCAACAAGATTGCTCATCATCAGTTCCTCGATGGCGTTGCCGTTGCGCATCTCCTTGCGGTGGGTGTAGAGGAGGATTGTGCCGTCGTGCGAAATAAGCGGCAGGAACTCGTCGTCCTTCGTCGATACATCGCGCAACATCTGCGAGTCAAACTTTATCGGGTTGGCTATCAGTTCGTTGTACTCGTCAATCATCGTCAACCTGCGTTTTGCGAGCGGGACACACGAGGCGGCCGGCTTGTCGAGGGCTATGAAGTTAGTGAGCAAAGGCTTCGCCATGTCGTACTTGCGCGAGAGGTAGTAGCACTCGCCAAGCAGGAACATCGCGCGGCTGCTGTCGAAGGCGTTGCACGTGTTGTAACTCTGTTGCAGGTAGTTAGAAGCCACTTTTGAATACTCCAACGCCGACCGCTGGTCAAACCTTATCTGCGCGTCCTTCATCTTGGCGAGGTAATATTTGCCCAGTTCCAACGACGCTTGGTAAAAATCCGGCGAGACCTTCACCAAGTCGGCGAGCGACTTTGCGGCGGCGTCCTTGTTGGTCTCCATCTGCCCGCAAGCGTCGGCATAGCGTTTCTGCAAGTCTTTCGACTTGATTGTAGGGCAGTTGTTTTGCGCTGTGGCGGCGCAAGTGGCCGCTACAAATGCTAATATTACGGCGAGTCGTTTCATTTTTGTCTGTTATTTAATGTTCTCTGCCTTTTTATTGGCTTCGGCGGTGATTTTGTCTGCCTCTTTTTGGGCGGTGGAGACGAGTTGGTCGCCTTTCTTTTCCGCCTCCGAAACGAGCGAGTCGGCTTTCTTGTTGGCGTCGGCGAGTGTCTTGTCGGCCTCCTTTGTCGCCTTTTTGATGGCTTCGTCGGCGGACTTCTTGGCGGCGGCTTTTGCTACAGGGTTCGAGCCGGCTTTTTGGACGAGTTTGTCGGCCTCGTCTTGGGCTTTCTTGACTGCCGCGTCGCGGACTTTCTGCGCCTCGGACTTCGCCTTTTCGGCGGCGGCGCGGGCTTCGTTGACGAGTTTTTCCTTCTGCGCCTTAGCATCGGCGACGAGTTTGTCAGCCTTCGCCTTTGCGTCGGCTATCAGTTTCTTCGCCTCGTCCGAAACCTTTTCTTTCACTTCCGCAACTTTCTCGTCCACAACCTGTTTGAGTGCGTCTGCGGCAGATGTCGTAAAGCCTTTCAACTTCGGGTCTGTCACCGTTCCACCGATGTTGGCAAGTACGTCGATGGTCTTGGCGGCGTCGGAGCCAATCGCCTTGCCGAGTAGTTCGTTTGCCTTTGTGCCTGCAACTGGTATGCCAACAAACATGTCCAAGGTCTGGTCAAGTCCAAGTTTTCCATACACAGTAGCGTCCAAGTCGTTGAGTTTCAATTTTGTAGAATCGACACTGACAGTGCCGTCCGTAATCTTGAAGCCGACGTTTATGTTTTTCATCGTCGGATTGGCGATTTTGGTACTGTTGGCGGCTGTGCCAATCAACTGGAAAACCTTTGAATCCCTGATGCTTACCTCTTTTGTAATCAAGCGGCCGCCGCCATTGACAGTGTTGTATATGGGGTTAAGTTGGCGATCCATGTCGCTCTTGAAATTGACTTTTGCAGAGAGAGTTCCGTGGGCGGATTTTGCAATCGGGGCGAGCCGCTCGACAGTGTTGAACGTGTTTGCGGCGGTCTGAATGTCGATGTTTGTCAAGTCGAGTTGGAGGTCGACCTTCGGCGAGTTTGCATTACTGCCGTCGTAAAGTCCTGAGCAAAAAGCATTTCCGCCCAACATTCCGAGTTTAAGGTTGTCTAACGCGGCGACACCGTTCTTCAATCCGACTTTGCCGCTCAAATCGTTGATTACCAACGAATCATACAAAATCTTGCCGATGGAAGTGTTAAGGGCAAAATCGATGTTCTTTGGAATTTCAGGAGCCTCGGTCGGCGAATCGTCTGTGGAGGTCTCAGCGGCGTCTTCGAGTTCGGGCTGCGAGTGGTCGTATGAAAATATGTCGTTGACATCCAGGAGGTTGCTCTTGAAATTGAACGCCGCCTTCAATGTGCTGTCGGCGAATACATACTGGAAAATGTTGTCAATCTTACCGGACAACGCAAAATCGGACTTGCCGAGGTTCATGTTCAGATATTCGAGGTTGCCAGCCTGTGGTGATATTATAAGGTGTGCCTTGTGGATGTCGATTGGCGGAAGGTCGTCCATTACTGTGCGGAACTGCGCAAGCGTAACGTCGCCCGAGGCGGCGAACCTGTCGTAACGCTCGTTTTCGATGTCAGAAAGGTTGCCCTTAAAAGCAATGCCAGCCTTCACAAGACCGGCTACAGTCATTCCGTCGAGCGGCACAACGTCCTTGACAACCGCAAGGTCAAGGTTTGCGTCCACCTTACCGTCGAGCGAGATGTCATCTGCGGACGTTTGGACAATGACACGCGCATCTACCGGATTGTCAGCGAGTTCGACGTGGAATTTTTGGACATCTATATTGATGCTGTCGAGGTTGCCGGGGCATTTGATGTGGGCGTCGACATTGATGTTTTCGGCGGATTTTGGAAGGTCGGGATACTGGAAACGTGCATTGTCAACCACGAAATCCACCCAAAACTTCGGGAACGACACGGCGTTGAAATTGCCCTGCGCGCCGCCGTCAAAACTGAACTTTCCTGCCGTCTTAACTCCCTCCAAATCTTTCGCGTACTCCGCAGGAATCATGCTCAGGACGCTGAGGAAATCCGTTTCCTTAGCCCCAAACTTGAGATCCATCCTGATGTTTGTGTCCGGCATGGCAATCCAGCCGTCGAGCGCAAGTCCAAGTTCGTTAATGCGGAAAAGGTTTTCCTTAAAAGCAAACTTCATCTTCTGCAAATCCGCGTCAAGGTCGGATTTCAGGTTGACGACGGCATCATTGATGTAGATGATAGGTCCCATGCGGACGTTGAGTTTTGCGATGTCCATAAGCGCGGAAAGTATAGTCTCACTGTCCGAAAGGTCGCCGCGCAGGTCGAAGTCGAGGCTGTCGATGAGCGCGTGGACATCAGTTACAGAGTCAGTGTAAGTAACACGCAAGTTGTTGACCTTAAGTTTTTTAAGTGCCAATGCAAACTTAGTCACGACAGTGTCGGGTTCTTCCTCGGCTGCGGATTCCTCGTCGTCGGGGAACGTGATGTCGTAGTTTGGCTTTCCAGCCGAGGTGACGATTATGTTGGCGCGTGGATTGTTGAGAATCACGGACTTGACCTTGATTTTGCCGCCGAAAAGCGACATCACGTTTGCGGTGACTTCGAGGTTGTCGAAAGCGGCGAGGGTGTCGCCCTTGAAGTCGCCGTGGCCAACGACGGACACATCGTCCAAGACGACAGTCGCGCCCGGGAAGTTGGAAATGAGGCTGAGGTCGAGGTTGCCGATGTTGACATCAGCGTCGACGTAATTGGAGGCGACTTCTGTGACCGCCTTCAAAACCTTGTCTTTGAAGAATATAGGTATGACAATCAGCAACACGAGGATTGCCAACACAGTAAATCCGATAAACTTTACAATTTTTTTCATAATGAAGTGCAATTATTTTCCGAAGCGAAATTAAGAAAAAAAACTTGTAATGATAAAAATTTTGGAGTATTATTTGTAAATTTGTAACGGAAAATAATTTTTTTTAAGTATCACAAATGTCAGAACTGTTACTAAGCACGGCTTTTATGCCCAACATACAGTACATCAGAGCCATCGCCGCCCATAAGACGGCGGTTGTGGAGCAGTGGGAGTCGTTTCCGAAACAGACCTTCCGCAACCGTTGCGAAATCCTGACCGCCAACGGACGCATGTCGCTCACCGTGCCGGTCGAAAAGGCAAACACAAAGCAAATGACCCGCGATGTCAAGGTAAGTTACCACGAGCCGTGGCAGTCAAAACACTGGCACGCAATCTGTTCCGCATACAACTCGTCGCCGTTTTTCATGTATTACAGGGACGATTTCGAGCCGTTTTTCCGCGAGAAGACGGAGTATTTGTTGGACTTGAACATGAAGATATTGGAGCGGATTCTGTCGATACTTGACATAAAGGCCACTGTCAGGCTCACCGACGACTATGTCCGCGCCACCGACCCTGGCTTTAACGACCTCCGCAACCAAATCCACCCGAAAGTGGCGCAGCGGCACGGCGAATATTTTTATGACGACACGCCCTATCCGCAGGTTTTCGACTCGAAGATGCCATTCGAGCCAAACCTCAGCGTGATAGACGCGATTTTTAATAATGGAATCGATGCATTATTCTGATGTAGAGACGTTTCATGACGTCACGCGAAAAAACGCCGGAAGGCAATTATGAATTATGCACTATGAATTATGAATTGAAAAAAAGATGAACGTTAAATTCTACATACCATTGATAATAGCCGTGGCGATGCTCCTGGCGGTGACGCTGCCGGTGCTGGGACTGCCGTATTGCTACAGCGAGGCACAACTCCTCGGCGACTCGATCTTCTACATGAAAAACCACGGGATCGGCATGGTCTTCAACGGCGACAGCGTCGAACTGCCGGATTTGTTTTCGGTGGCCTATTATCTGCTCGCACGTTTCATAACCACAAACCCGCTCGTGCTGCACATTATTTCACTCTCCTTTGCGGGGTTGTCGATAGCGGCGGCGTATAAAATTGGAAAGTTTTTCTTCTCCGTCCAGGCGGGCGTTATGTCGGCGGCGATAATGACAGTCCAAAATATCTTCCTCGCCCAAAGCGGCCTGGTCTTGCCGGTCATGATGCTGAATGGCTGCATTTTAGGCGGGCTTTACACATTCTTCAGGGAGAAATACAACACCTGCACCGTGCTGATGTGCGCGGCGGCATTGACGGACTTGACGGGGCTTTTCGCGTCCGCACTGCTGCTCGTGGCGTACTACCGCGCAAAATACAAGGAATGGAACATGAGCCAGAATTTCATACTTGCCTTGCCGATAGCGTTATGGTTTGTGTACCAGTCTATTAGCCTTGGCGTATGCGGCAAGTTTTCGACCCGTGCGGCGGAGTTTTCATTTTCTAATTTTGCCGAAAATGCCCGGTTCATTTTCATTGCTCAACACCGATGGGCGATGACGGCGGTGCTCTTGGCGGTAGTGGCAGTCAACACTGTCAATAAAAACATGCTCTACTACGTCAAAGACATGGCGTGGACGAGCGCGGCGATGTTCGGGATAATATTCATCACAAATTCCATACTCACGTCTGAGCAGCGGTGGAACCTTGTGCCGGTCTCGATGATGGCGGTATGCACGGGCTGCGCGATTTCGACCTTGCACACGAGTTATTACAGCAAATATATCGCAGCCTGCGCGGTCATGGCGGCCGGGGCGTTGGGCGTCACGCAGCGCACGAGCGTCGGCGACGCATATTTGAACTACAAGTCCAAGGTCAAAGTCGACATGAAGACCATCGAACTTATCGGCACGAACTCCGACGGAAACGGCATAATATTTTGTGACAAGTATTTATATAAGTACCTCACAAACAAGGACTTCGGCTATATTGACGACCTGACCACCTACCACTGCACGACATACGACACGACAGCGCGCAGCCAGTGGGCGATATACACGGACTTCGCCGCCGGAGACGACCTCCAGCGAATCCGCGAGGACGAAAATTATGACAAACGCAACACGATTTTCATCGGCGACTGCACAAACGAGATTTACCAGAAGAAAAAAAAATAATACAGCCCAAACTTCGGGTTTCAAGTTTTTTTATATATATTTGCGCAATGCTACTAAACTCATAAACAACTATCGGCAATGATGAAAAGGATAATGTTAGTATTGATGGCTGCGGTGGCCGTGATGGCCGCCTGTGGGTGTAATGCGGGTTCGTTCGGCGAGAAAATAAGCGAAGGAGTGATAACATACCACCTCGAATACCCGGACGACAAAAACAGCAGCTCGCTGCTCATGATGCTGCCGCCACAGATGATTTTGGCGTTTAAGGACAACAATTCCGCAATGGTCATCAACGGTTTCGCGGGTTGTTTCTCGATGCGCAACATCGCCAAATACGAAGACAAGCGCAACTACACCATGCTTTCCATTGGCTTCAACAAAAAATATGTGACAGTATCCGACTTTGGCGACAATCCTTTCGCCTCGAGCCGAATGACGGACATGAAAGTAACACAGACCGACGACACAATGAGCATTTGCGGCTACCTCTGCCACAAAATCATCGCGCACAGCGACAGATACAACAAGGATTTTTCATTTTGGTTCACACAGGACATCGACCTCGACTGCGCCGGTGCGATAACGCCGTTCAAGTCCGTCAACGGTGTCATGATGGAATTTGACGTCGAGTTGTGCGGTATCTACCTCAAGGCTAAGGCCGTGCAGGTAACACAACAAAATGTCGCCGACGATATTTTTGAAATACCGTCGGACTACATCGAGATTTCACGTGGCCAGCTCGAAAGCGTCATCCATTCATTTAATGCGCCGCACATCAGCACCAGCCGCTAATCCCACCACCCCTCTTCCTTCATCTTCCTCATCGCGCCGTAGTCCGTGCAATCCACCGTTACCGGCTGCACCGTAACGTAGCCCTCGTCGAGGTAACGCGAATCGGTGTCGGGGGATTCGGGCTCGAGGTCGTGGTATTCGCCTGTGAGCCAGTAATATGGACGCTTGTTTGACGGGTGGAAATGCCTTACAAAATCCTCAATCCATTCCCCGCGCCCCTGACGAGCCACCTTCACGCCCTTCAATTCGTCCACCGGCAGATTGGGAATATTGACATTCAAGCACATAAAAGGCAGATTGTCAAGACGTTGCATCACTTTTTCGACAATACGCGCCGAGACCGTCGCCGCCGACTCAAAATCCGCGTCGCTACTAAAACTCAACAGCGAAAACCCAATGGACGGAATCCCGTGGATTGCGCCTTCCATCGCCGCGCCCATCGTGCCGGAATAGACGATGTTGATGCTCGCGTTGGAACCGTGGTTGATGCCGGAAATGACGAGGTCGGGGCGGCGGTCGAGAATGCGGAACAGCGCAATCTTGATGCAGTCGGCGGGCGAGCCGGTGCACTTGTAGGCGCGGTCGGCGTCGTCAAACTTCGACACCATGTACCACAGCGGCATGTCGAGCGTTACGGCATGGCTCTTGCCGCTCTGTGGCTTGTCGGGCGCAACGACCACGATGTCCCCATACGGGCGGATGGCCTTCACGAGTTCGCGGATGCCCTTGGCAAATATGCCGTCGTCGTTCGTTACCAAAATCAACGGCCTCTGAACTGTATTTTCTGTCTCTTCCATAAATTATAGTTAACTTTTTATTTTTGATTTTTTGGGGGACACGGAATATATTTTTTTGGGACACGGAAAACAAAATTACCCGTGTCCCAAAAATATCCGACGTTAAAACAAAAATTTTCCACAAATATACAAAATCTGAAAATTAATTCTTATCTTGCACCCAAAAAAATTTTTGAAACCATGAAGATAAAATACTTAATAGCCGGTACTTTGCTGACACTCTCGTTGGCGGGGGTGTCCGCTGTTAACGACAAAAGTCAAAACAACAAACCCGAAACAATGGAAACACTAATCATCGACAGTTACGACTACGCCAAGGCATGGCAGGAAGTTGAAAAACTCGACGCCGACCGACTGCCGCGAAAGGCATTCGCAAAAGTCAAGGAAATCCGCGAAAACGCACTGAAAGAGAAGAACTTCCAACAGGCCTCACGCGCATTCATCTACGCCATCGACTACACCCAACAGTTGGAAGAAGACGCCGACAAGTGGCAGGAAGAACTGCGCCTATTGCGCGCCACCGCGCTCGATGCGCCAGACGCGCCGAGGGCGTTCCTCAACCTAATCCTCGCCAAATATTACCAGGCCTTCAAGGACGGCAACCGTTTCAAAAACAGCAACCGCACCGACGTAGAGGACGACCAGAACGAGGACATCAACACATGGTCGCCCGACCGCCTCGACCGCGAGATGTCCGCTTGCTACCGCGCCGCCGTCGCCAATCCCGCCGCCACGCAGGCCACGCCGCTCGAAGCATGGAACAGCGCAATCGTTACATATTCAGGCGACCGCCCCGGCAACCTCACCTGCACCAACCTCTACGACTTCATCGCATGGGCTACCATCGACAACTATTGCGACGCGAGGTTTGGGTCAAACGGCGATTTCAGCAACCGCGCCATCGAACTCGTCAGCGACGCGGATACTTTCGTTAACTACCATCCCAACAACGCCGACACTTGGTCAGCCGAAAACCTCAGAAACGAAATCTACCGCGAACTCTTGCGCTCTCACAAGGCCGACAAGACCCCGGCGGCATACGTATTCACCGACCTCTACCGACTTTCATATTACAAAGGCAAAAACGTCAACGAAGACGCGCCCACGGCATACCTCAAAGCGTTGGAAAACTTGAAAAAACGCCATTCCAACGACCCCGAACTTGCGCCCGCCATCGCCTACCACATCGCCGACGAGTACCGCAACCAGAGCCGGCTCAAAGAGGCGCACGACCTCGCCGCCGAGACTTTCAAGAAGTTCCCAAAATCCACCACTGGATACAGCGAGATGTGCAATTCGCTGGCCAAGACGTTGGAAATCAAGCGCCTGTCGCTCAAATCCGAAGAATACGTGCCTGTCAACGCGCCATTTGCGTTGAGGGCAGAATACACCAACCTCGCCGACCTTTACCTTCACATCTACAAAGTCGCTGACTTACAGGCATATAACCGCCACCCATACGACCGCACCGACTACATCAAGAAAAGCCTTGAAGAAGTCCGCCAGCAACAAGTAACCCTCATCGACAACCACGACTACCGCGCGATGAACTCTGAGTTCATCATCGAGGGGCTGCCCGCCGGTCAATACATAATCCTCGGCAGCAACGACCAGGACTTCCAGCCCAAAAAATCCGACGTGATTTCGTACATGCTCGTCAATATCACTAACATTCAGGTAGTTACACAGCAAGAACTCAACGGCCGCCGCCGCCTTTACATACTCGACCGCACGTCGGGACAGCCCGTCAAAGGCGCGAAAATCACCGCCTATTCCGACAAGAAGGCTGTATGGAACGGCACTGCCGACGACAAGGGCGAAGCGTCCATCGACCTCAAAAGCCTATCGCGCCACTGGAACCTCGAACTGCAAATCACCGACAACGACGGCAACGAGACCACTTTCAGCGAATATTCGTCGTATTACGACCCCAACAACAAACAGACCGCGCCATCGGCGTACATCTTCACCGACCGCAAAATCTACCGCCCCGGACAGACCATATATTATAAGGTGATTCTCTACAAGGGCAACGGCTCTGAGGCCAACGTAACACCAAACCAAAAGACCACCATAGAACTTCTCGACATCAACCGCAAGTCAATCGCCAAACAGGAACTCACCACCAACGAATTTGGCAGCGTCCACGGGCACTTCGACATCCCCACCGGCCTTGCCAACGGAATGTTCACAATACGCGAAAGCACCACCCGCAACTGTCTGAGCGTCAACGTCGAGGAATACAAACGCCCCACATTTGAAGTGTCGCTCGACGCGCCCAATGGCGAAGTCAAGATAGGCGACCGCGTGTCGGTGAACGGCAGCGCGGCCACATACGCCGGCATCAAAATCCAAGGCGCAAAAGTCCGCTACGAGGTAACCCGCGTCCCCGAATGGCGCGGATGGTGGTCGTGGAATTTTGACTACCGTGAAACGCCCATAGAAAACGGCGAGACCACCACCGACGACGACGGATGTTTCACCATCAATTTCACCGCCAAGCCCGACGTCAACGCCAAAAACAGCGACTACCTCGTCTATAACTACCGCGTCGTGGCAAATGTAACCGACATCAATGGCGAGACGCGCACCGCCACCCGCACCACATCGGCTGGATACCGCAGCATGTTCATTACCAGCGACTTGCCCTCTGACTTCAACATCATCGAAAAGACCAATCTCGACTCGGCGACGGTATATTGCGAGAGCGTCAACGGCAGCGAAATCACCGCCGACGTTACCGTCAAGATTTCAAAACTCGCCAACTTCGACAAGCCGCGCCACCCCAAACAGTGGCAGTCATGCGACAATCCCCTACCCTCCCTCACCCGCGAGATTTGGGACAGCAAAATCCCCAACACGGCATTCTCAAAGGCCGACAACAACCTCGACAGCCTTCCCGTCGAAAAGTTGATAAAGACCATTGACCTTCATTGCGCCAACGGCGAGGGCAACATCGACCTTTCGATTCTCAAAAAAGAAGGCTCGGGCCACTACCTCGTGGAAATCGAATCCAAAGACCGCGAAGGCCGCAAGGTGGAATACCAGCGCAGGTTCACGCTTTTCAGCCACAAGGACAACATCCTGAAAATCAACAAGGTATTCTATTCCACGACCGACAAGTCCTCATACGAGCCGGGCGAGATGGCGACGCTCTACATCGGCAGCGCGTTGACGGACGTGCCGGTGCACTACCAAGTGAAAATGGACGACAAAATCCTATCGAGCGGCGTCAAGACCCTCAACAAATCCGTCGAAAAAATCCAAGTGCCTGTTACAGAGGGCAATCGCGGCGGCATGACGGTGATGATGTTTTACGTCCGCAACAACCACTACGAATCGCACACCGAGTACATCAACGTCCCGTACACCAACAAGCGTCTTGACGTGAAATTCGAGACCTTCCGCGACCGCCTCTACCCGGGCGACACCGAAAAATGGAAAATCCGCATCACCGACTACAAGCAAAAGCCAATCCGCGCCGAATTTGCCGCCACGCTCTACGACGCGTCGCTCAACGCCCTCGCCGCCAACTCGTGGTACCTCAACGTCTTCCGTGGCAATTCGAGCAACTACTGGTTTAGCCAAAAAATCGGCGGCACGACCGGCACGGCTGAATTTAGCGGCGAAAACAACAAGCCCGTCCACGCCGACGTATCCCTGTCCCACCCCCAAATCAACTGGTACGGCCACACGCCGAGGTTTGGCAGATATTACCGCGACGACATGATTATGTACAGCAACGCCCGCGTCCTCTCAAAATCCGCCGACGCACGTGGCGTGATGCCCGAAGTGATGATGATGATGAAAACGGACGACGTGGCTGTGGAAGAAGCCGCCGACATGGAAGCCGATGACGAAGCCGTCAATACCGCCGCCACCGCAGACAGCGGCGCAGGCGAAACCGAGGATTTTTCCAACGCCGAAATCCGCACCAACTTCGCCGAGACCGCATTCTTCAAGCCCGACATCGTAACGGACTACAACGGCGACTTGTTTGTGGAATTTACAGTGCCACAGAGCATTACGCGATGGAAGATGCTCGGACTCGCCCACACCAAGGACATGGCTGTCGGCACTGTTACCAACGAACTCATCACCAACAAGGATTTCAGCATCATACCCAACCTTCCACGATTCCTGCGCTGCGGCGACAGCATCGAAATCCCCGTGAAAATCAGCAACATGGGCGACAACGACGTTGTGCGCGGGCAGATTAAGATGGAAGTCCTCGACGTCGCCACGATGCGCCCGATTAAGGATTTCAAGATTTGGGAACCCTTGCAGGCGTTTGAGGTGTTCAAGGGCAAGACCGAGGCGACGCACTTTGCAGTGGAAGTTCCACAATACGAACACCCGATTGTAATCCGCATCACCGGCGTAAGCGGCCCCCACAGCGACGGCGAACAGCACATAATCCCTGTTTTGACCGACAAGACGCTTGTTACCGAGGCACTTACACTTTCAGTCCGTGGCAACCAGTCAAAAACATTCGAGTTCAAAAACTGGACCGACAACCCATCGACCACGGCCATCGACCACAGCCTGACGCTCGAATATTCCTCAAACCCCGCATGGTACGCCGTAAGTAGCCTTCCATGGCTCTCGCAAAACCCATTCGACTGTTACGAACAGACATTCTCGAAACTGTTTGCAAACTCTGTCTCGAAACTCATCCTCGACAACAACCCCGACATCCGCACAATCCTCGACAAGTGGCTCGCCGACAACAGCCAGGCACTCACCTCGCCGCTATTGAAAAATCAGGAACTCAAGACCGTCCTCATCGAGGAAACGCCGTGGCTCATCGACGGCGACACCGAGACCGACCGTATGCACACCCTCAGCGAACTACTTGACGCTCAGCGCATCGCCGCCGAAAACGAGAAGTTCATCAAGAAACTCGCCGACGGTCAATACTCGAGCGGCGGCTGGCCGTGGTTTGCGGGCATGTTGGAAAGCAAATGGGTAACACAGCACATCGTGGGCGGCTTTGGCAAACTGCGCCACATCGGCGTTGACATCAAGAAAGACCCGCGCATCGAGCAAATGATAGACCGCGCCATCGGCTTCATCGACGACGAGGCCGAAAAATACTTCAACAAGTACATCAAGAAAGACAAACTCGCGCCCGACTATTTTGGCTACCAGTACCTATACACGCGCTCTTTCTTCCCCGAATACAAACTCGGCGGCGCAAAAGAGGCATACGACTACTACCTCAAATACGCCAAGGAAAACTGGACGAAGTTCAGCCTGTATTACCAAGCCGTCCTCTGCACCGTCTTCAAGCGCACTGGCGACGAGACCGTTGCCAAAAGAATCATCGCCTCGCTGCAAGACCGCGCCGTCAGAAGCGACGAGTTTGGCATGTACTTCAACGACAACGTCAACGGCACCTTCTGGCATGAGCGCAACATCGAGACTCAATCTATGGTCGTAGAGGCGTTCCAGGAAATGGGATTGAAGGACGAAGTGGAAGAACTGAAAATCTGGCTCATCAAAAACCGCCAGTCAAACCGTTGGGCTACCACGACTGCCACCACCGAGGCTTGCTACGCGATGTTCCTCTGCGGCAACAAAATCAAGGCCGACGAGCCGCTCTGCAAGATAATCGTCGGCGGCAAAAAAATCGACACCCATAACGCCGAGGCCGGCACAGGCTACATCAAACAGGCTTGGCAAGGCCACGAGATGGACAAGTCGATGGCACGCATCACAGTCGAAAACCCCAACGACCACATCAGTTACGGCGCGGTATATCGCCAGTATTTTGAGGATTTGGACAAGGTGCGCCCCGCCGACAACAAACTTCAGATCGACAAGCAAATGTACCTCACCGCCAAAGGCCCCGACGGCAAGGACGTACTCAAAGAGATAACGCCCAACATGGTCATCCGCCCCGGCGACAAGGTAACTGTGAGGTTCATCATCCGCACCGACCGCGACCTTGACTACGTCCACCTGAAAGACATGCGCGCCGCCGGTTTTGAACCACTCAACGTCCTGAGCCGCACCAAGCACCAGGACAACCTCTGGTACTACGAATCGACGAAGGACGCCAGCGAAAACTTCTTCATCGAGCACATCAACAAAGGCACTTATGTCTTTGAGTACCCGCTCATTGCGGTCCACGTCGGCGACTTCTCAAACGGCATCGCCACCATCCAGTGCATGTACGCCCCCGAGTTCACCGCCCACAGCGCAGGCATGAGGTTCAAGATTGGGGAATAACGACATCGGCAATCGGTAGAGACGTTTCATGAAACGTCTCTACAACAACATGCGCGAAATCAAAACAAATCTTTCCAAATCAAAACAAATAAATTGGAAAGATTTGTTTTTTTTATGTGATTTTTTGGACACGGAACACACGGAAAATGAAATTTGAAACACGGAAAATCAAATGGGGAACACGGAAAACAAAACGGGAAACACGGAACACAGAATTTAAATTCAAATGGATTTGGTTCCGTGTTTTCTCAATCGTTAAAAATACTTGTATTTTTTAACGATTTTATTTCGATAGCAAGATGTTTTCGTGTTTTCTGTGTTTTCCGTGTCCCAAAAAACAACCAATGCCCCTCGTTTAAAAATTGTTAAATTTTCCGCAAAATATCGGTTGCGACACAATAAAAACGCCAATTTCGTCGCCTAAAAACGCCAAAATGCCAAAAATACTCGTAATTTGTACGGCATACACTCAATTTGTGGCAAAATAATTGTTTTAGGATAGTTGCGGCGGCAAATGGACAAACGCGCCGCAAAAATGACGAAAATGAAAAATTACAGCAACCGACTACTATGAAATTTTTTTCAAACATAAAAGGGCGCATAGCCAACGTGCTTTTCTGGTCGATAATATCGGCGGCGTTCATCGGCCCTGGCACAGTAACGACGGCAACAAAAGCCGGTGCAGACTGTGGATTCCAGTTGCTGTGGACGCTTGCATTCGCCACAATAGCGTGCATCGTGCTTCAAGAGGCGAGCGCGCGGGCGACGATATATTCAGGCCTCAACCTCGGCCAGGCCATCAAAAAGCACTTCCAGGGCACACGCCTTCAACTTCCCGCCATCATACTCATCGTCGGCGCGATAATCCTCGGATGCGCCGCCTACGAGACCGGCAACATCCTCGGTTCCGTGGAAGGCATCGCGCTGATGTTTCCCGGCGTCCACAAATGGATAATCGTGGCAGTATTAGGCGTACTGGCGGCATTGGTATTGGCGATGAAAGACATCAAGGTAATCTCAAACCTGATGGGCGCGTTCGTCTTCCTGATGGGATTCACATTCATAGCCGTCGCCATCCTCGGCCGCCCAAGCATCGGCGACATGGCGCAGGGACTTATTCCCACAGTACCCGACGTGGACGGCGTGAGCCTACTCGTGTTAGGCCTGATAGGCACCACAATCGTTCCATACGACATCTTCCTCGGCTCGAGCGTCGTCCAAAAAGACACCACGATACGCGACATGCGCACTGGCGTTGCCATATCCATCATCATCGGCGGGCTAATCTCGATGGCGATACTCGTCGTGGGCGCGGAAATGAGCGAAGAGGCGCAGACCGAAGGATTTTCGTATGCATTGCTCACAAAGACATTGGAAAGCCACATCGGCAGGGGCGCGGTGTATGTGTTTGGCGCGGGGCTTTTCGCTGCCGGATTCACGAGCGCAATCACCTCGCCGCTCATCTCGGCGCTCACCGCCAAGAGCATTTTTGGCAAGGAAACCCACCACGGCAACGACAACGAGCAAGGCAAATCGTTCCTCGCGGTTTCATACGCAGTGTTGAGCATCGGCCTCATCTTCGGCTTCATGCAGGTGGAACCCGTCCCCGCAATCATCATGGCGCAGGCTTTCAACGGCCTTATCCTGCCGGCGGTAAGCATCTTCCTTTTTATGATAATTAACGACGAGAAAATCATGGGCAAGGAACACGTCAATTCCCTCGGCAACAACATCGCCATGATTCTCGTAACGTGGATGACCCTCGTCCTCGGCCTTGTAAAAGCCATCAAGGCGTTCTGGGACATCGAACTTCTTCAAAAAATCTGCCGCCGCGTCCTCGGCCACAGCGTCCCCACCTCAGACGAATTTTTCGTGATGTCCGCCATCAGCGCAATCATCATCACAATGTGCGTAGTGTGGTACATCGCGAGAAGGAAAAAAAAACAAAAATTTGCTCGCACCAAAAATAATCATTAGTTTTGCAAAAACAAAATGAACATGCAAGCAACAAATTTAGGTTCCATTGAACGCAAGAAAGTTACGACGCAGACTTTCCAGGCGATGAAACAGAATGGCGAAAAAATCGCAATGCTGACGAGTTATGACTATTCGATAGCAAGGCTCGTGGACGAGGGCGGCGTCGATTCGATACTCGTCGGCGACTCGGCGGCAAACGTGATGTCGGGCTACGAGACCACGCTGCGCATCGGCCTCGACGAACTGATATACTACGCGGCAAGCGTCGTCCGCGCCGTCAAATACGCATTGGTCGTGGTAGACATGCCGTTTGGAACATACCAGGGCGACCCTTACGCAGCCGTCAGGAACGCCGCGCGAATCATGCGCGAGACCGGCGCACAAGCCGTCAAAATAGAAGGCGGCATCGAAATCGCTGAATCATACAAGGCGATACTTTCAGCCGGCATCCCAATCGTGGGTCATCTCGGACTTACACCGCAGTCAGTCAACAAGTTTGGCGGCTACGGACTTCGCGCAAAAGACGACAGCGAGGCCGATTTGCTCGTCAAGAACGCCCAACTTTTGGAACAGTTGGGATGTTTTTCGGTGGTGCTCGAAAAAATCCCCGCCGCGCTCGCCACAAAGGTTACACAGTCGCTCTCGATTCCCACAATCGGCATCGGCGCGGGCAACGGCTGCGACGGCCAAGTGCTTGTGTTCCACGACATGACGGGCATCAACGACGGTTTCAAGCCCAAATTCCTGCGCCGCTACGCCAACCTCGCCGACACGATACGCACGGCGGTCGGAAGTTACGTCGCGGACGTCAAGTCGGGCGATTTTCCCAACGAATCCGAATCGTATTAAGAAAAATGAAAAACATCACCAAAATCATCGCGGCAGCCGCAATGTTGTCGGCATGTGGTACTCAACTGCCTGATTTTCAGACCACTGACGACGGCATCGAGTATTGCTTCGTGGAAAATAACAAAGATTCCGCCGTTGCAAAGCCGGGCGACGTATGGAACATGGATTTTGATTATTACATCCACGACGACTCGCTGATATACGCCAGCCGCGACGTCGCGCAGGATTTCCTGATGTACGCGCCGAAGGGGTCTGTCGCGGACGGCAGCGTCGAAAAAGGCATCCTGATGATGCACAAAGGCGACAGCGCGGTGTTCAGGGCGAGCGCGGAAGTGTTTTTCCGCGACGTCAGGAAGATGAAAAAACTGCCGCCATACGTCAAGCCCGGCGACCGGCTCACGTTCCACGTCCGCATGAAGGACATCTACGACGGCGCGGAATACCAACGCCAAATCGACGAGTACAACGAGCGCATGGAAGCACAGGAATTGTTGATTCTGCACGATTATGTCCGCAACGAGGGAATCGCCGCACAACCCTCTGAATCAGGACTTTACAAAATAATCCTGACCCCCGGCACCGGCACTGGGACCGCCGCCGGCAAGAAGGTAACAGTCCATTTTGTCGGCAGTTTCATCGACGGCCGCGAGTTTGACAATTCGTACAAACGCAACGAGCCTTTCACGTTCCAACTCGGCGCGGGCAAGTCGATTGCGGGCTTTGAGGAAGGCATCGCGACGATGAAAAAAGGTGAAAAATGCCGCCTCATCATGCCCTCGACGCTCGGCTACGGCTCACGCGGCGTCAGCGGCAGGATACCGGCATTCGCGACACTGATTTTCGACGTGGAATTATTGGACTTTTAAACACGAATTAAAAAAATGGCCAAAATTAAAAGGATTAACAACGAAATTCTTTTTAATTCTTTTAATTCATGGTAAATACAGCCGCCGCAGGCGGCAATTAAAAACTTTATGATTATGAAAAAGATATTTTTGATTATTTTTGTTTTGACGATGGCGATGGTGGTGGCTTCGTGTTCAAAGGAAAAGGACGCGAAGGACGACGAGGGCGAGATCATCGAAAAAATGCTTGCCCGCTATGGCGACACATGTTTTGTGGAACACGACGGCGTTTACCTGTACCTCACCGAAGAAGGCGACACAAAATATGGCAACAGCGACATCGTAACGATGATTTACAGCGGACAGACGCTGCAAAACAGCGTTACCTTCGCCAAAAACGACACCCTGACATTCGTCTATGGCAACCCCGGCCTGATTTCGGGCTTCATGAAGGCGTTGCCCTACACCAAAAAGAACTGCAAGGGACAACTCTTAATCCCCTACAAATATGGCTACGGTGATCGCCGCATCGGCGTCATCGAGCCATACAGCACGTTGCTGTTTACGTTTGAGTTGAAATAGGCGGGCGGGAATCATTCCAACACTTCCAACTTCCACCCTCTGAACACAACCACCGCCGTGTGCAACTGCCACTTACGGTCGGTGCATTTCTTTTCAATCCGTTTGTCGGTGAGATAACGCTGCAACTGTTCTTTCGCCTGTGCCGTCTTTTGCTCAACTTCTGAATCAGGCGCGTTTTTCTTGCAGTATTTGAACTCAATCATGTATGCATGGCGTTTGTAGCCGAGCGGTTCGAGAAACATGTCGGCAAACCCGTGGTCAGCCTCTTGTTCTGTATATGTGATGAAACTCGTATTCTTGCAGAAATGCGCCAAGAAAAAACCTTTCACAAACGACTCGCCTTGGTCGTTGAAATCCCTGACGGCGGTGTTGCCGTCGATGACCGAGGCGATGTACGAGATGAACGGTTTGCAGTCGCCCTTGAAAACCAACGTGTTCCAAAGCGTGTTGATTTTTGCGACATCTGTGCGCCAGCCAATCAACTGCGAATAACACTTTTCCAAATACCTGCAATATTGCTGCCTTACGGTGTCGTTGGGTACAACGAAGCATGGATAGCCCTCGTCATCGACGCCAAAACTCAGAAGCCCCATATAATAGAGTAGGCTTTGAAGGTTTTCAGGATTAGATAGTTCCGCAATCGCAAACTCGGGATTGAGTTCAAAAAATGTCCGTCCGGTGTTCACGATGTCGAGGATAATCTGCGACTTCTCGCCGAAATTTTGCTCAATCTTGACCATCTTTTCCATCTTGAAATAGTCGGTGGAAACATTCGGGTCGATGAGTTTTTCAGGGATTTTGCCGTTTGAGGAAACGTATTTGTCAACGAAATACAGCACCATGTCCGAATTGAAAACCCTTTCCTCGCCAATCATGTCCGACGAGAAACAATAATTGTCGTAATGTGTCCTCATCGTCGCAATCAGGTCGTCGTCAGAATGTTTGAAAACGCCGGTTTCCTTGCGGTAATATTCCAGCATCGCCCTGACATCGCTTTCCGAAAATCCCATTGCATCGTTGGGAACAGCGTCTATCGACAAGTTTTTGGCGATGTTGAACCCGCTCGTAACGTCGCTCAAAGTCAGCGGCGACACGCCAGTTATGAAAATCCTCTCTACAGGTGCCTCGTTGTCGGTGGTCATCAGTTTCAGGACGTTGAAAAACAGTCTGAAAAAGCCGTCGCCGTGGGTCAAGTCCTTGTATGCTTCTTCGTCAATGGAAAACAATGTGTTGGCAAAGTTGTCGTACTCGTCAATCATGATATAGATTTTGTACGGCGCGTTTGCCGCAACGTTTATCAACCTTGTCAAGGCGATGTCGCAACTGTTTTGGCAGTCGGCGACGTACTCAATGGAATTTTCGGGCAGAAAAGCCTGATGCCTTTTTACGAAAGCGTTGATTGTGTCGATAGCCTGAGTGTTGAACGAGGTCTGTACATTCTCTTTCTTGCTGTCAACGCCCGAAAAATTGAACTTCAAAATCATATACTGCCCTTGCCGTGGCGTGGGGTGGTCAAAGACGTACAACCCTGAAAAATTCTGTTCAAACTGATCCTTCCTCAACACATCGTAATACGCAGACAAAGTGTTGAGGAACAGGCTCTTGCCAAACCTTCTCGGACGCAGGAACATGATGTATTTGGCGGCGTTTTCAAAGTAGGGAATGTACGCCGTCTTATCGACATAATAAGAATTTTCTTTGCGGATCGTTACGTAATCCGTCTCGCCGTATGGCAAAAGTCTGAGCATGATTGATGAGTTTTTATTCAACGCCCAAAGTTAGGAAAACTTTGTCGAAATAACAATTATTTTGTATCAGTATTGTGGATTTTTCTTAATTTTGCGGCGTGAAACCATTAAAACAAATCAATCAGGCGGCTGTATTTTTTTACCCCTCAATCTTCCACCCGTCCACCGTCCGCTTCTCGCTCGAAAAGTTGACGCCGATTCTCCAGACGTGCCTGCCCTCGAATGAGAACTTTTTGGCGTATTCCTTTTCGTCGATTTGGTTGAAGGCTTCCTCGGGTGTCTTGTTGAGTTTGAACTCAAAGAGGAAAATCGTCTTGGGCGTCAATCCGTCCCGACGAGGTGCGGATTTCGGTCTGGACGTTGAGGCCGCAAGTCGCCAAAATCGCATACAGAAGGTTTTGGTAATACCATTCGGGCGTGTCGGCGGCGTTTGGGTACGGGATTTTGCAGAGGAAAGTCTGAAGGTGTGTCAAGAGCGTCTCGGGATTGTCGTCGCGGACGGAATCGATGACGGCACGGCGGAAAAGCGAATTTTCCTTGCCGTTTTCAACAATGGCGTACTTCCTCATCAAGGTGTTCAGGAAACCAAATTTGACTTCCGAGTTTGGAAAACCAATCACATATTGGTCATAATCAGCGTCATAACTCTTTATCGAAAGGTAACCGCTTTGGTACAACAACGGAATGATGTCCGTAATGCGCTCGACGGGCGTGTCAAAAAAATCGCTACTGAGCATGACATTATCCAAGTCGCCTACTTGCAAATCCTCGTTTTCGCGCAGCAACGCAATCAACGACGACGGCGTGGCGGTCTCAATCCAATAATTCTTGAAAATACGGCTGTCCAACGCCCTCAAAAGGCTGTACGGATTGAAAACGCCGACATCTGCCGCCGAAAAATGGTAGCCGTCGTAACGTTGTTTAAGTTTTGAAACCGCCTCGTCAAAAGTGCAGTTCAGTTTTCCAGCGAGAGCCTCGACGTGCGGTGTCAGTTCCTGCCTGACTTCTTGCTCAGTGAAACCGCATAACGTCGAATAATCTTCATATAAACTTATGTCAGTCAGATTGTTGAGCGTCGAGAAAATAGACATTTGGCTCAGTTTTGTGATGCCGGTTATGAAAACGAACTTCAAAATCGGGTCTAAATCTTTGATTGGCGAGAATAAGTTGTTCATGTGGACTCGCACCGCGTCCTGTGTCGTCAAATCGGTTATCGTGTTGAGCATCAACGCGTCGTATTCGTCAATC
>CAJOJG010000027.1 GCA_905234655.1 uncultured Bacteroidales bacterium | reverse complement strand
GCCACCTCCTCCGATGTCGGCACGAAACGTTCTGAATCAGTCTCCTTCAAATATCGGAAGTCGAGGAAACAATCCTCCGACCGCTTCATCACGCCCGACCTCACCGCCTCGCCGACAAACATAGCCAGCACTTGCAGCCGTTTGTTCACCGTCTTCGCGTTCAGTTTCCTTGCTTTAAGAGCGTTCTGATACTTGTAGAGAAAATTCAAATCCAAATCCCGGATAGAGAAATTGCGCACTTTCTTCAACTCCACCACCTCGCCAATCACGAGGCGAAAAAGGCTCTTGTGCTTGTCCGATACTCCGTTGCGCCGTTCCTTGATAATCTTTTCGCAGAAATCCTCAAAATTCAGCCGTTCCGCGTCCACCTCAAAGAAATCTTCCAACGAATACGCCTTGCCGCTGTTGATTAGTTCCACATCCTTTTGCTCGTACTGATAGACGATTTGATTGAGACGAGCGTTGATGCTCGATGCCTGTGGGTGCGTCCGCTTCACCTCGTGTTTTTTCTCGTCCCAGTAGCGAGGCTCAATGAAATAGCCAGTCGTCACATACTTCCTGTCTTTGCCCTTTGCGATGCGGATGTCGATGGCTGCCTTGCCGTCCGCGTTCAATTTGTTACGCCAGTTGTAACACTTAGTAATCCTACTCATATTCCATAACAATTAAAGTATTTGATAATCAAATTTTTAAATTGTCCAATAGCAGTGTCCAATACTAAAATTCGATGTAACACCGCCGCTATCTTTGCCGACATCGTGTAACACCGGTGTAACACCACCTTGTAACAATTTCTGTAACAAAATTATGGGAAATTGAGCAAATACGCCAAATAAAAAATACGCGAATAACTATGGCTATAAACAAAAAAACCGCTGTTTTTCAGCGGTTTCTCCAAAACAACTTGTGTTGTCTTGTCGGAGTGGCCAGACTCGAACTGGCGACCCCAACGTCCCGAACGTTGTACGCTACCAACTGCGCTACACCCCGAGTTTGTCTTTCTTTTTCTAAGACGGTGCAAAGGTAGAAACCTTTTCCGAAACCACCAAATTTTTTTTGAACTTTTTTCTAAAAAAAATTGATGCGGAAAAACACACCTTATAATATATAGCGAATCGGGGCTGCAAAAAAAATAAAAAAATAATCGTCGAAAATAACTGAAATCTCAAAAAAACTTAGTACCTTTAAACCGTTTAAATTTTAGTCAGACCATAGAATCTTAAACAATGAATAAATTTTTAAAAATCAATACTTTAACAGTAGCCGCCGCAATCGTGGCTGTACTATTCGGCAGTTGCAATGGGTCGGGCAACCAGCAGACTGGTGGCGACGAGCCGTCGTCCACGCAGGCCGAGTCCCACGCTCCGGCGGCACAAACTCCGTCACAGAATGGCGACGATGCCGTTGAACAAGTCGTCAAGCAGCAGGAAGACGGCGGTGCTAATGAAGGGAACGCAGAGCCTTTGCCCGCCGAGACCGTCAAGCAAGCGTACAGCGCACCCTCCGAACTTAAATATTACAAGCAAAGCGACGAATACCTGTTCCAAAAGTTCTATCCGATAGGATGGTCAAAGGACGGCATGTTTGCATACGTCATCGAGCCGGCCGACGAGGCCGCAGGGCTGTATTTCTTCAAGCTGATTATCCAAAACATGATCAGCGACAAGGAAGTATACCGCTGGGAGCCGGAAGAAGACCCGGAGAAAGGCAGCGTAAGGCAGATGTGGAAAGATTATAACATGACCTTTGCCGAAAAACTCAATGAATATAAAATCATACCCCAAAAGGACTTCAAGCTTCTTGGCACGGAGTTCAACACTGAAGACGGAAGGTTCAAGGTGACGATAGAGAACAAGATGGAGACCGACCCGGACTTCGGTTTTGAGGTCGTAAAAACCACAAACATCTACCTAAAGTCATCGGAACTCGGCACAAAGCGCATCGATTCATACACGGAGAACGACTACAACCTCTGCCTGGGCCGTATCGTGCAGGGCGTCATCAAGAGCCCGTATGAAAAGCGTGTGGCAGTGCTCGTTAAAGAAGAGCTCAGGGGCTACGAGGGCCCGCCAAACGTGGTGAAGACCAAGCTTGTAGGAGCCGACCTCGAAAGGTCATTCAAGAAAAAATAAAAAAATTATAAACATTTTTTTGCAAAAAAAATTGTATAAACCAAATTTTAACCTTACTTTTACCGCAAATAATAAAAAAACATCCGAAAAATGCTACAAATAAAGGACTATTTGGTGAGCGGCGACAATGTAAGGAAAATGGTAACCTGCACGAAGACGAGCGGAGAGTTTGAGAAGGGCTATCCTGACACAATCATAATCCACTATACTGCAGGCCCTTACCAGTCCTCGCTCAATACTTTGGTCAATCCCAAGGTCAAGGCGTCGGCCCACGTGCTGATAGACCGCGACGGCAGCATCACGCAGCTCGTGCCATTCAATGAAATAGCCTGGCACGCCGGCGAGAGCAGTTACGGCGGACGCTCCGGGTACAACAAGTATTCGATTGGCATCGAGATTGTGAACTCTGGACCGCTGACGAAAAGCGGTAACGTGTACAGGTCATGGTTCGGCGCGGCGTATAATCCGAGCGATGTCGTCGAGGCGATCCACCGTAACCAGTCTACTGCCAAGTACTGGCATGTGTACACCGCCGAGCAGATTGAGACAGTGAGGCAGTTGTGCCTTGAACTCATGGAGGCCTACCCAAACATCAAGCAAATACTTGGCCACGAAGAAGTCGCGCCAACACGAAAGACCGACCCAGGCCCGGCGTTCCCGCTCGACACCCTGAGGGAGCAGCTCTTAGGCAGCGACAGGAAGAGCGACGGCGCAGCCCAACTCCCGGAGACCGGCCGCGTGGCCGCCAAGACCCTTAACATCCGTAACAGCCCCGAGTCTGACGGACAGCTCGTCGCCCAGCCACTGCCCAAGGGCACAATGGTAAGCATCGTAAGCGAGCAGAACGGATGGTACAAAGTAAGGACAACAGTCGAAGGATGGGTTTTCGGCAAATACCTTGACATCAACTAAACTTAAAAAGTACCGGCTATGAAAAAATGGATAATTATAATAGTATTGGTGCTCGTTGGACTGATAGTAATCGGAGTGTTGTACGAGGCTGGATACCTCAACTTCAAGTGGACGACGCTCTCGATGATTTTCGCCGCGCTCGCCGGGCCATACACATACATCAAGAACAAACTCTTCAACACTAACAACGTCGACACAATCGACGAGATGATTAGGAAAGCGAAGGACGGCCTGAAAGTCGACGAAGACCACCGCATCGACTACGACACCCAAATCTCACAAAAAGAGACACAGATAACCAAACTCGAGGACCAGGTCACAGAGCTCGACAAGAAACTGAAGGAAATGGAAATCCAGACGGCTGAGACTCATACCCAAGTCAGGGAAATGACGTCGGACGAAATCGCCAAGGCCTTCGAAACACTCTATGGAAATGAAAGAGATGAATAAGAAACTGACAATGATGCTGGCCGTGGTTCTGGCTGTGATGTCCATCGCCAGCAGCGCATCGGCACAGATTACCCTACAGAGCGTCAAGCCTGGGCAGGAATTGCTCGTCAAGCCTGACAACGACACCTTGTGGGTGATTAACGACGCGAGGATGAGGTCCGTGGTGGAGACTGGCAGGCTCTATCAAATCTCGAAAGAGCAGGTCAAGACCCTCACGCAGAAATGCGACACCCTCACGGAAATCTCCGCGCAGAAGGACTCCCTCATCAACATCCTCAAGAACGACCGCGACTACTACGTCACGGAGCTCAAGACGAGCCGCGAGGACTTGATAACGGCCGGAGAGATGGCCAGGAAATACCGCCGCCGGGCAAAGTTGGCCTCCATCGGAATCGGCGTCGGTGCGGCAGTTGGACTTGCCGTGGGCTACTTCATATTCAAGTAATCCAGCCGCCGTTTTTAATATAATAATCCGATAAACACAGAAAACTAAAAATCATTAAAATCAAAAAAACACAAATACATCATGGAAACCTACATTCAAAATGATGCCGTGCAATTTTGGGTTGAGCATAAACTCGAATACTACATGAGTGTGTATATGCCGGTGATGGTGTGGCTGATAATCTCGACGATATTCATCGTCGTGATGTTCAAGAAATACACCTTCGGCGACTGGACAAAAGAGAACCCCAACCCGTGCGACGGCGAGACATTCAACATGCCCCGTGGTACAATCCGTGGAATCCTCACGATGTCGCTATTGTTCATCACGGTGGTAATCGAACTTGCCAATGTCCGCATTGTCGGCCTCGAAGCCGAGTTCAGCGACTTCCTCGCGGCATTCCAGATGATGGTCGCCTTCTACTTCGGAGCGAAGGTCATGCACCACATCAACTCTGTGGACAAGACAAAGACAAAGGCTATCGCAGACGCGGCGGCTACCATCGAGCTTTCGCAGAATAACAACGCCTCTTATTCCAACAACCTCTACACTGAAAGCGGCGAGACAGTCTACGACAACTCATATTTTGAGGAAGAGGGCGCGGCAGGATAGTCAGCGACTTACCTTTCCATACGTGGATTAGAATAACTCCAATAAGCCGAAAAGATGTAAAAACATAAAAAGCATCTTTCGGCTTTTTGGCGTATAAGTAGCTCGTGGTTGATTTTGAAATATATTTGTAAGATTTCTCACGAAGCGACAAAAAAAAATTAAAGTGTTAACTTTATTTATAAACCGATCCTAATTGTGATAACCGAACTCTACGCCAAGCATCCGGCGCATGTGATGCTAAGGGAAATACTCGCCAAGTCCAAGTCCGTCAGCGTCAAGGGTATGACTACGTCTGCCGTCTCGTTCTTCGTCTCGTCGGACGACGTGCTTACTAAAATACCGACCATCGTGGTCATGGACGACGAGGAGCAGGCGGCGTATACATACAACGACTTCCAAGCCGCCGAAAAGTCGCGTCCGGTGCTCTTCTATCCGTCGAGCCGCCGACATTCCGCGCTCCGTAGCGCACAGGACGACCTCTCGACGAGCCAGGAATCATTACTCTCAAAAACCGAAGTCCTCGACAAAATCTCCGCGCTTGACAACTTCGTTTTAGTGACATACCCGGAGTCGCTCGCCGAGAACGTCATAAGCCCGGAAGATCTTTCCAAAACCACACTCTCTATCGCGACCGGCGACCGGCTCGACACCGATTTTGTCGTCGAGGTGCTGGATTCGTACCAGTTCGAGCGCGTGGACTTTGTAGCGGAGCCGGGTCAATATTCGCAGCGCGGCGGCATTGTGGACATATATTCGTACTCTAACGACGAGCCGTACCGCATCGACTTTTTCGGCGACACGGTGGACTCCATACGCACATTCGATGCGGTGTCGCAGCTCTCGCAGGAAAAATGCCAGAATATAACCATAATCCCGAATATTTGTAACGACGGCGGCGCGACGAAGATTCCGTTCCTCGATTTTGTCAACGAAAAAGCCGTGATATGGTTCCAGGACAAGCCAGTGGCGTTAAAGGCGGCTCTCGCCCACTCTCCCACCCCCGACGCGCTCGCCGAGTCGGTCGCCAAAAGGACTGTCATCGACGCAGGGCTTTCGCTCTCTGGAACTGACGACAGTAACACCGTCCGTTTCAACATAACTGCGCAGCCAAACTTCAAGAAAAACTTCAAGCTCCTTGCCGACGACATCCACGAGCGTCAGCAGAAAGGCTACGAGACGTACATCGCCGTCATTAACGACCGGCAGATAATACGCCTCCACGACATATTCTCGTCCGACGCAGTGGACGTGAAAGTTACGTTCAAGGATGTCCAAATGTCGATTAACGAGGGATTTGTGGACCATGACTTGATGCTGTGCGTCTATACCGACCACCAAATCTTCGAGCGTTACCTCAAATACCGCCTTAAGGAAGCGAAGATAAAGCGCAACCGCGACGCTATAACCGTCAACGAGATGAACTCGCTAAAGCCGGGCGACTATGTCGTGCACCAGGACTACGGCATCGGCGAGTTCATCGGGCTCCAGAAGATAGACATTAACGGCAAGGACCAGGAAGTCATCAGGCTGTCGTACAAGGACAACGACATTCTTTTTGTGTCCGTCCACGCGCTCCACAAAATCTCAAAATACAAAGCCGGTGGCACGGAGCCGCCGACAATCTCAAAGCTCGGCTCCGGCGTATGGAACCGCATTAAGCAAAAGACAAAATCGAAAGTCAAGGACATTGCACAAAACCTCATCCGCCTTTATGCCCAGCGCAAACAGCAGAAAGGTTTCGCCTACTCGCCCGACTCGTACCTTCAACAGGCACTCGAAGCCTCGTTCCTGTACGAGGACACTCCCGACCAGGAGAAAGCCACAGCGGCAGTCAAGGCCGACATGGAAGCCCCCGAGCCGATGGACCGTCTTGTGTGCGGCGACGTCGGATTCGGAAAGACGGAGATAGCCATCCGTGCCGCCTTCAAAGCCGCCATCGACGGCAAGCAGACTGCCGTGCTTGTGCCTACTACAATACTTGCACTACAGCACTACAAGACGTTCAGTGACAGGCTGAAGGACATGCCGGTCACGGTAGAATACGTAAGCCGACTGCGTACCTCCAAAGAAATCCGTGATGTCCTTAAACGCCTTGCCGATGGCAAAATAGATATCATCATCGGCACACACAAACTCGTCGGCAAGTCCGTGAAGTTCCACGACCTCGGACTCCTGGTCGTCGACGAGGAACAGAAATTCGGCGTATCGGTTAAAGAAAAGCTCAAGCAGCTGAAGGTCAATGTGGACACTCTCACTCTCACTGCTACCCCGATACCGAGGACGCTCCAATTCTCATTGCTCGGTGCGCGCGACCTTTCCATAATCGCCACGCCGCCTGCCAACCGTTATCCTGTTGTCACGGAAGTCCATACATTCGAACCCAATATCATCAAGGAGGCCATCGACTTCGAGCTCGGCCGCCACGGTCAGGTTTTCATCATCCAAAACAAGATAAAGCAGCTCTGCAAGACCGAGGAGATGATACGGAAGATGTTCCCGAGGGCGGCGATTCTTACCGGCCATGGTCAGATGGACGGCGAACTGCTTGAGAACATGATGCTTTCGTTCATAAACAACGAGGCTGACATACTCATCTCGACGACAATCATCGAGAACGGCCTCGACATCCCGAACGCAAACACCATAATCGTCTTTGACGCGCAGAATTTTGGATTGAGCGAACTCCACCAGCTCCGTGGGCGCGTCGGCCGCAGCAATAGAAAGGCGTTCTGCTACCTCATCTCGCCGCCTGAAGAGTTATTGACCCCGCAGGCGCGGAAGAGGCTCCGTGCGATAGAAAGTTTCTCGGAGCTTGGCAGCGGATTTAATATCGCCATGCAGGATCTCGACATCCGTGGCGCGGGGAACATGCTTGGTGGCGAGCAGAGCGGTTTTATTGCTGAAATCGGCATCGAGACCTACCAGAAAATCCTTGACGAGGCCATCGCCGAGATTAAGGAGGAAGAACTCGAAAAGCAGAGCGACGACGGCAGGGACGAGGACGGCGAGCCAAAGACAATCGAAGTCGCGAAGGATTTCATGTTTGTCAACGATTGCGCGATAGACACGGACATGGAAGTCCTGCTGCCAAGTACGTACATCCAGAATGTCGCCGAGCGCATACGCATATACCGCAAGCTCGACAGCGTGAGGGACGCCGAGGAACTTGACACAGTGGCCAAACACCTTGTGGACCGTTTTGGCGAGATTCCAGAACAGACGCTGAGGCTGTTCGACATCGTGAGGATGAGGTGGGTCGCCATGAGAATCGGCATCGACAAAATCACGATGAAAGGCGGCAAGATGCTGTGTAACTTCACTACAAAGCCCACTTTCGTGCGCTCCAATGTCTTCTGCGTGGTGACTAACAACACGTCCGTGGACAAGGAGCTTGCCGGGATATGCCAGTGGCAGCAGATGACCGGGGAGAAGGTGTCGCTCGTGATTTCGAAAATCACAACCACCAAGCGCGCCCTCAAAGCCCTCGAGCGTCTGGCGGCGCAGCCTACGGCGTAAAAAAATATCACGTGTTTTTGGTGACTAATATATTTTTTTATATATTTGCCTCATCAAAAACATAACACATCAACATTGAGCCATGAACATAACTGGAAAAATACAGACACTCAGGAAGGAGAAGGGATGGTCGATAGCGCGGCTTGCCAAGGAGACCGGGATGCCGACCATAAGCCTGCGCGTTATGCTGTCCCGTGAGGACCCTAACCGCTATACCATCAAGAACCTCAAGAAGATAGCCGATGCGCTCGGCGTGACGGTCAGTTACCTCACCCTCGAGGACGACGAGCATGAGTCGCCATCCATCACCGCCACACAGAGTGAAGGGCTGAAGGCTCTCATAACATCGGTTATTGACGAATATTTCACAATCCGCCAGCCCAAGCCCGTCGCCCTCTCCCCTGCCCCACCCGAGCATGACGAGTTTGATTATGGCGACGATGAGGAATTAGAGGACTGAAAAACGGACGGTTGTAGCCGCGCTTACCCCAACTTCAAAACACAAAAAACAACCCCGCAGCAAAGGATTAAATACCGTTGGCTGCGGGGTTGTTTTTTAGTCGAGTGAGTTGAGTTACGTGGTGGCGTTAGTTGCCGCCGCCATGGCCTCTGTTAATGATAGCCTTCATCTGGCTGCCGTCCGCGTAGTGGCGCGATTCGATGATGCTGAAGTCAGAGTTGGAAAGCCGTTGTGCGTAACTTTCCATGATTCTCATCCGCTCCGGGATGCTTACATCGGAGTCGAATGCCAGTTTGAGTTTCAGGATTCCTTGCCTGATTACTCCTGTCCAATTCATTTTGCCCATTTTGGTTTTGTTTGTTTGTGAAAGTGAGTTTTATATTGAAGTTTTTTTAGGCTTCGTACATCAACAAAGCAAAGTACATGCCAAAACGGGCAAAAGTCTATTGAATTTTAGTGCCGCTAATTTTCAGTCGATTATGGAGTTGAAGTTGAAGTGTTCGTGGAGAGCAATACCTTGAACGAGCAGGGCGGCAGTTCGATCGCTATGTGGCCGTCGTGGTCGGCTGGAGATTCTGTGCCGTCGTAGTAGTCGAGGAAGGTGCGCCTGTGCATACCGTCGAGGGTTATCGTGGCGGGTTCATAGTCGCAGTTAAAGGCGGCTATGAACCTTTCCTGACCGTGTATGCGGCTCGCAATCCAAATCCTTTTCACTGGATCCGTGTAGTCTGTCGAGAGTATTCCGTGGGACAGGGCCTTGCATTTATGGCGCAGGGCGATTGTCTTTTTGTAGAACGACAGGATTTCCAAGTCCGCGCCGACATGCTCCCTGCGGTGGTAGAGGTGCCGTCCGCCGGTGACAAGATGCTCGTCGTCGAAGGTCATTTCCGGCCATTCCATCGGCTTCCGGCAGTCGGGGTCGTTCGCGCCGTACATGCCGAGTTCGTCGCCGTAATACACCATCGGTGCGCCTATCATAAAGAACTCGAAGACGACCATCATGCGCTGGATCTGCCGTTCTAAGGCGTCCGGTCGGCGCGATGTATATCCACGGTCGTTGATGTGGGTGTGTTCGAAGAATTTGGCGATAGAGCCGTACTTTTTGAGTTTTCGGTTGACGATGAGCGATGCTATGCGCTCCGTGTCGTGGCATCCGAGCAGGTTCATCGCCAGGTAGTTGGCCTCGGGTTTGAAAAGTTTGAGATGAAGCCACAGCCGCTTGTCAAACTCCTTCCCGGACATCTTCTTGTCCTCTTTCGTGAAAAATTCGCACGCCAAAAAGTACAGTCCGTAGTTCATTATGCAATCAAACGCGCCAGAATCCAAGTATGTTTTTATAATTGACTCGGGTTCTATGAGTTCTGCCAAGAACAGCGAATTTTTGTTAATTTTCTTTGTAAACTGGTATGCGGATTTCCAAAAAGTCGGCGCGACGCCTACTGCGTGGTCGAGTCGCCAGCCGTCTATGCCTTCATACTCAACGCCGTCCACTGTCGGCTTTAACCATCGCTTTAAAGTCGCGAAGACGTACTGCCTTACTTGTGGGCAGCCGTAGTTAAGTTTCGGCATCTCGGTGACGAAGCCCCAGAATTTTTCGTATGAGAGTTTTTGGGGCGTGGATTTAGCCTTGTTGATTATGAACCATCCGTAGTAAGGCGACTTTTCGCGCCTTTTAAGCACGTCCTGGAACGGCTTGCTGTTATACCCGATGTGGTTGAATACGCCGTCGAACATGACTTTCATGCCCATTTTGTGGGCTTCGCTGATGAGTTTCAGGGTCTCGCGGTCGGCAGTCGTCCATGATGCGTTGTCGAAGTCGTCAAAGTCCTCGCTCTCTATCTTTTCGATGTCGGCTTCGGGCGTGCTGCCTAAGAATGGGTCGGTGTGGAGGAAATTGGTCCCGTCGTATTTATGGAGGCTCGGCGAGTATTGGAGCGGGTTGATGTACAGGGCGGTCACGCCGAGGTCGCGGAGGTAGGCGAGTTTTGATATTATGCCGTTGATGTCGCCGCGGTACCGCCGCCTAAGCATGTTGTCTTTAAGTGTACCTTGGTTTTCGCGCTCGTATGGCTCGCGGGCGTACCAGTCGGAAGTCCAAGGGTGGCGTTGCCAAGGCTTGTCAGGCTTGATGTTCCATGGCGCTGTTCCGTACAGGTGGCGCGGGGTCATGGCGCAGTCGTCATTTGAACGGCAAAAACGGTCTGGGAAAATCTGGTACCAGACCGCTTCTGACGCCCATTGTGGGTAGTTGCCGTTATATTCCATTTGGGTCGGTTGGTGGTGGGGTGTTATGCTGTTAATGCTTTGTCGAGCGCGGCTTTTATTTTAAGGCGGACGGTGTCGCATACTTCTACGAGCGGTAGCCTGAGGTGCTCTTCCATTATGCCGAGCATTTTGAGTGCCGCTTTTGCTCCTGCGGGGCTTCCGTCCTCGAAGAGCGTGTCCATGAGGTCGAGGAGCTTGTAGTGGATTTGGCTTGCGGTGGTGAAGTCGCCGCTCGATGCCGCCTTGACCATGCGGACGCACTGGGCGGGCGCGACGTTAGCCGCCACTGAGATTACGCCCTTTGCTCCGACAGCCATCATCGGCACTGTCAGCGCGTCGTCGCCTGATATTACCATGAAGTCGTCAGGAGTTTTTTCGATGATTTTCATCAGCTGCGCTATGCTGCCGCTTGCTTCTTTGACGGCGGCGATGTTCGGGAAGTCGTGGGCGAGTGCGGCTATGGTGTCGGGTTCGACGTTCCTCGAGGTGCGTCCCGGGACGTTGTAGAGGATGACCGGGAGTGGGCTTGCTTTCGCCACCTGCTCGAAGTGTGCGTATATGCCGCGCTGGTTTGGTTTGGTGTAGTATGGGGCGATGCTGAGGATGCTGTCGAAACCAGTGAGGTCTGTGGATTTTATCTCGTCCACGACGGCTCGGGTGTTGTTGCCGCCGATTCCGAGTACGAGCGTCGCCCGCCCGTCCACTTTTTTGCGTATGTAGTTTCTGAGTTGTTCTCTTTCGGAGGCGGTCATTGTAGCAGGCTCGCCTGTCGTGCCTGATACGACGATGTAGTTTATGCCGCCGGCGATGATGTGTTCTATTAATAAGTCCAATGCGGTGTAGTCCACCGTGTCGTCTTCCTTGAAGGGTGTCACTAAGGCAACTCCAACTCCAAAAAGTCTGTCATTTCTCATAAAAAGAGTGTTAGTGTATAATATGTTGCTTGTGGTATGTGCGGGTTCGTCATGCTTGGGCTTTCGCTATGTTGGACAGGTATTGCCTTATCGCGCCGATGATCTGCCCCACGCCTTTCGCCGGAGTGGAGAACTGTAGGATGAAGTCGGCGTATGCCTGGTCTCCGAGCTGTGTCGAGACTTTGAACCGTGCTTTCGACATCCCGACGATGTAGTCTGTGCATAGGTTGTTCTGTGGGCAGATGTTGAACAGGATGTCGTACTTTTGCGTTATGAACTGGAGCGCGGCTACTGAGCGCGGGTAGCACAGGAAGTTACAGTCCTCGGTGGCGAAGTAACTGAAGCCCACTCCGGCGTTGTGGAGCGTGACTTGTTCCTTAAGTTGTACCATGCCGAGTACGTCCACGCGCTTGCCGTCTTTAATGAGCGAGTCCACGAATTGCTTAACGACCTCGATGTCGGCGTTACGGTCGGCGTCGAATATCACGCCCACGGTGACGGCTGTGTCGAGGTTGTTGTATGTCCTGTCGCGGCGCACTTTTTTCGCGTTGCGCCCCAAAAAATATCGTCCCAAATTGGCTCTTGGCCCTTGCAAGAATTTCATGCTGCAATATTAAGAAAAAAACTCGAAAGTAGAATGTCTTTTGTTGTCTTTTTGCGTTATATTTTTTTCGTCTGTCGGTGTTACCACGGGCTGTATGGGTTGTGGTACAGTCCGTATGGGTTCACGTTACGGCTTGAGCGTACTTCGAAGCCGACGGAGAGCGATTTTGTGATGTTGTATGTCGCGCCGAATGTCGCCATGTATCCGTCGTTGTCGCCGAGGGATGTGTGGCTCGTGGGCGTGGTCTTGTAGTAGAGTATGTCGCCGTAGAGCGAGAGTTTGTCGGACGCGCGGTATTCTGCGCCTGCGGAGTAGTATGTGGTCAGCGCGCGGAGGTTGTCGTAGGTGCAGTTCTCATCGCTGCCGATTCGCGCCGGCTTCCAGTTGCTGTAGGCGATGCCCATTCCGAAGTTGAGGTTCCATTTCTTGGATGCTTCGTATGTGACGGTCGGGCTTATGAACTCGTATGAGCCGAGCGACGAGAATCCTGTGCCCATGTTAATGGACGTGTGCACACGGCTCGGTTCCAGGACTTTGCGCTGCTGGCCTTTAACCGGGGCTTGAGCGTAGTCGTTGGGGTTATGGAGCGCGTTATAGTAGGCGGTGCTGTCGGCGTCGTATGCCGTTATTTCCTGTGCGAGTGCTGTGTGAATGCTCATCGCGAGTGCCGCCGCCATTATTAGTTTGGTCTTCATGTTTCGTAAACTGAGTTTTAGTCTATGTAAGATAATGCAAAACTAACAACATTTTTTGTACTTGGCAAGAGGCTGGGCGTGAAAATATTATTTTTTTTGTAAAGAAATCAAAAAAATTTTGTCAGAGTAATAAAAATATTTACCTTTGCGAAAATTAACACGATTACCAACCACCAGAATAGCGCGAAACTAAAACACTTATTCTTCTAAAGGTTTAATATGGAAAGTTTGCAAATAGCAGAAAGTGCCAAGAGCCCGTTGGTCAATTTTGACTGTGACAATGGGTTCTTCGAGATAAGGGGCCGCTCGATAATCGAAAACACGTTTTCGTTCTATGAGCCGGTGTTCAAGGTTCTGAGCGACTATGTCAAGGAGCCGAAGGACACCACTATCGTGCATTTATCGCTTGACTATTATAATACATCGTCCCAAATATGGATTTACAATATCCTCAAGGAGCTCAACAAGATTAACGAGATTCCGGGAAAGGATTTGAAAATCACGTGGTTCTATAGCGACAGCGACCTCCTGGACGCTGGCAAGGACTTCCGCAATGTCTCCAAGGTGCCTATAGAGCTCAGGGAGGCGAAGGGCGGTTTTGACGACGGTTTGGACGAGGAGATTTAGGGTTTTCCCAGAATGGAAAATTTTGAACAACAATTAGCCGAGGAGCGCAAGGCGCATTGGAAATGGCTGGTGACGCTCTCAGCCTTGTTGATTGTCGTGTGGGTCATACGGAACACTCATTCAAGCCATGCGCTCGTCGACAATCCATACGCTGTCATGGCGATGGAGTATATGGCGATGCTCGGGACGGGTTTCGCAATCTGGTACGGGTACCACAATTATTCAAAGACTGCCAATATCCTTAAGCCAAAGGACGATTTGGCGGAAAAGCAGGAGTTCTACATTAAGGAAAAGCATTTCCAAAACAAGTTGATTTATATCGTCTTCGCTGCGGACATCGTGGCGTTGGCGTTGACATTCAAGGAGCAGTTTGCGTTCACGAGCGCGATTGCGGCGATTTTTTGTGCAATCGGTTTTCCGTCACAGGAGAGGTTCGAGGCTGATTTTATCGAGCCGGAGTATGACGGCGAGCAGTTCGAGCCGGAGTTCGGCAAGCAGCATCAGAACGACATAAAGAGCAATTTCGAGGGGGAGAATTGAGAGGAGGAGATTAATGTATGTGCATCATTTCGGAATATATCAAAACGGAAAGTAAATTTCCCATGTTCATACAGGGCGATTCGTTGGAGGTCTTGAAACGCATGTCTGACGAATCCGTTGATTGTTGCATTACAAGTCCTCCATATTGGCAAAAAAGGCAGTATGAAAATGGTGGCATCGGTCTGGAGTCGTCACCGCAAGAATATATTGACAGTCTGTTTGAAATCATCAAAGAGGTAAAGCGTGTATTGAGGCTGAGTGGTGCGTTTTGGCTCAATATAGGCGACTCATACCAAAACAAATCGTTGCAGGGCATACCTTGGCGCGTGGCTCTTAGGATGATCGATGATGGATGGATTTTGCGAAATGATGTGATATGGAACAAGCATAAGGGCGGATTGAATCCAAATCCCGACCGATTCGGCTCGGTGTCCGAAAATATTTTTTTCTTCGTAAAAAACGACAAATATTACTTCGACGCAGATTCCATACGCACAAAACCACGTCAGGCCGTGGTCAAGAATGGAGCGGTGGTTTCGGCGACGGGAGTAAGCGGAATCCGCTACAAACGCCAGATAGAACTATCTACAAGTCTTACCGAAGAGGAAAAGTCAGCCGCGACCAATCAACTCGAATCGGTACTTGACCGCGTAAAAAATGGAGAAATATCTGATTTCCGCATGGTTATCAGGAATGAACAGCGCACAACTCATTCTGATTCGGTGAAATTGTCGGGACGTGCGAAGGAACTCAAAGAAAAAGGTTTCTATTTCCTGTTTTATAATCCGAAAGGTGCCATGCCAAACGATGTTTGGGACATAATCCCCGAAGACACACAGCATCGCAAAACGCATTTTGCCCCTTATCCCGAGGAACTTTGCGTTATCCCAATCAAATCCACTTGCCCGAAGGACGGTATCGTGCTTGACCCATTCAGTGGCACGGGTACGACGATGAAAGTCGCATACGAGCTTGGCAGGAAGTCGGTAGGGATAGATTTGTCCAACGAGTACATACAATTAGCAAAACAACGAATATGTCGAGAATCAGGGAGTTATTTACCATTGCAGTAGGGCGTAACGATGTCACATGGGCGCAAGTCGTTAAGAAACAACTATGCCGCTATTCGGGCAAAACGTGCTATAAGGTGCGAAAAAGTCAGCCCGACATTTCAATCGGCACTTGCACCGTACAGTATGGCATCGACCGCAAAGGCATTATAATATGTCCGCACAGAATGCTTGAACGTAGGCAGATTTTCACAGACTGTCTTCACCTTCTTACTATGCACCAGCCGGGCAACGAACTTCATATAGTACAAGAAGTGTCGATTCCCGGTGGCAGTGTCGATTATTTCCTTGTTTCAACGGATTCCAACCACAAGGTCAAGGATTTTGTAGGAATCGAACTTCAAACAATGGACACCACGGGTACTCTTTGGCAGGAACGTGAATTGACATTGCATGAACTCGGTCTGCGCGATAAATCACTTCCGCCTTCATCGAAACATTTTGGGATAAACTGGAAAATGACGGCTAAGACAATCCTTGTGCAGTTGCATCACAAAATCGAAACTTTTGAAAGCATCAACAAACACCTCGTGCTCGTGTCGCAAAACCATTTGATAGACTATATAAAGAAAGAGTTTGATTTTTCCCATATCAATACGCAACCATTGGTAGGAGATGCAATGCATTTTCATTCTTACAAACTCAATGCCGACGGTTCAAATTTCAAACTTGTACTCGACAGCCGTTATAGCACCGGCAGCGAAGGAATCTCAAAACTTTTGGGATTGAATATCAATGCAAATATCGGCTATGAAGAAATCGCAAGAATATTAGAATCCAAAATATCGGAATCCACATTGTTTACAATTCCGTAGTTTATGAGACAACGAAATATCTTTCTTTACACCACTCCCCAATATTTTCTTAAGAACCATTCCGCCGAGAACAGTGCGAGGATTATGAAGAACAGCGTCGTGACACCCATGAGCGGGGTTGTCGATGTCTCGTTGTAGGAGACGGGGCGGATGCTGTTGTCGTCGAGCAGCTGGGCTTGCAGTTTGTCAAGGTCGCCGCCGATGTATGCCGCGCCGCCGGTCGATGAGGCTATGCGCTGCATGATGTTGCGGTTTGCGGAGAGGTTTTCGCCCTCGGTCTTGACTTCGGATACCGACACAATCCCGGATTTGTTGAACGTCCTGCCGTTGACGACGGCTTTTGCCTTGTAGGTGTATGAGCCGGGCGTGAGGTTGTCGATGCGGAGGTAGTGGCCGGTGCCGAGCGGGTCAAACTTGTACGAAGTCGCCTTGCCGGTGGAGTCTGTAAGTTCGAGGGTCACGTCCGCGCTTGTGGTGGGTTCAAGCCTTTCGTCAAGGGTCTTTGCGTTAAAGAACACTGGCTCGTTTTCGTTAAAGATACGGCGCGTCGAGACCGATAACTGCTCGCGGTCGGCGCGTGTAAGCAGGTACTGGCAGAGCCGCGAGATTAGCAGGTCAAATTTTTCGTGGTTCTGGTACCTGCGGTAGCAGTCCATTCTCCACCGCCAAATCCCCTCCCCTGCTATCACGGCTGTGCGCGGGTTTGCGCGGTCGGACACGGCGATGAGCGGCTTGTCGGTGTGGATGCCTTTTATGACCTGGTTGGCAAAAGCCTGGGTCTGTGACGAGGTCTTGTAGTCGCCAAATGCGCAGTAAAGCGGCGGTGCTTTCGAAAGGAACTCGTCAGTGCCGTTTTCAACGCTGAAAAGCGAGAACCTGATGTTGCCTGTGTATGATGCCTCCTCGAAGTTGTTGCCCTTAATGCCCACGGTTACGCCAGATGCCGTTTCGTTGAACTTGTTTAAGTCTGTCTTTGAGCCGAGGATGTGGAGTGTAGGAATGTTCTTGGTCTTAATCTCGTCGAGGATACGGCCGGCGTTTACGGTGGTCGAAGGGATTTGGACGAGGACGACGAGATTGAACGCCGACAGCGACTTGTCGAATCCGTCCACAGTCGCCACTTCGACTTCCATGCCCCTGTTGGACTTCAGCGCGTTCCTTACGGCGGCAGCGTCGGGATGAGGCATTGAGCAGAGTATGAGTACTTTGTGTTTGTCGTCCACAATGTCCACGAGGATTTCGCGGGTGTTGTTAGAGGTTGTGATTTCGCCGTCGAGCGGAGTTATCGAGATGGTGTATTTTTGCAGGCCTTTTTGTGTCGCCTTGATTGTCGTGGAGAGCTGCTGTGCGTAGTCGTCGGACTTTATGGCGATGGGCTCGCGGAAAATTGTCTGTCCGGCGTGGCGGATTTCGCATATTGCCTGTTTGCCGTTCAACATTCGGGCGTTTGCCGTAATCTCGATGGGAAATTCGTTGCCGATGAAGGCGGTTTCGTTGTACACACATTTTGTTATGGCGATGTCCTTGTATGAGGATGTGTCGCCGAGGGTCACGGTGTGTATCTTCTTCCCAATCGAAGTGGCTGTGTACGCGGGATTTTGACCACGGTTGTATATGCCGTCGGAGATGATGACGAGCGCGCCGGTGTTTGTGTTGTAGAGCGTTGAGCGCATCGTCTCAAGCATGTTGGAGAAGTCCGTGTACTTGTCGGAAAAGTCGAGCGCGCCGATGTCTTTCGTTTCACACTTGTCGCCGAAGCCGAAGATGCGCACGTTGAACTTGTCGGACAGGCTTTCCGCCATCTTTGACAACGAGGTCTTGAAGGCTTTAAGCGAGTCCGCCGCCTGCTGTCCGCGCATGAGCATCGATTCGGAGTTGTCGATGGCTATGGCGAGGACGGGGCGTTCCGTGCGCTGGACGCTGCGCCTGATGAAGATGTTCATCAGCAGCAGTGCCGTCAGCAGCAACGCCAGGAACCGTAGCGAGGCGAGCAGCCACACTTTGAAGCGTTTGAAGTCGTCGAATTTTTTATTGCGGTAGTAGGAGACGGCTGTCAGTGCAAGCGCGGCGATGATGCAAATCGCCGGGTGGTACCATGGGTAGTCGGCGACGAGTGTGCTGTTCATTGGGTTATTTCAATAGTTTCTTGTATATGTCGTAATACTGCTGGAGCCTCTGTTCGTAGGCTTCGGGTGCTGAAAGTCCGTTGTATTCCTTTGCGAACGAGAGGAAGTCGCCGGTGAGCAGGTACTGTATGCGGCTGCTCTTTGCGTTGCAGAAGTCGAAGAGAGCCATGATGTGGTACCTGATGTCCTTGCTGAAAGCTTCGAACATGTCCTGGACCGAGTTATATCCAATCATCTTGTAGTTGAATCCCATGACCTGTGGCGCGCCCATGCTGATGGAGTACATCGCCTGTGTCTCTGCGATGGAGCGTGCTATTCCGAAAGCAGCCCATTCTGATTCTTGTCCAGTGTGGCATGTAGTCCAGGAGTCTGATTTCTTTTCGCGGTACTTGTGGTCTTCGCGGCGGTTCTTCGTGTTGAACGTGAAGTGCTCGTCGAAAGTCTTCTGGTTGGCGTCGGACTTTGAGCCGTAGTATGTGTGGAATACGTGGTTCTCAAACCTGATGAGCATCTTGCCGTCCGATGAGAATCCGCTGCCGCCGCTTTCTACGCATATCACTGCAAGTGCAATTTCTACATCGATGCCTAACTCCTTGGAGATGACGGTCACTAAGTTGCCGTAGTTATTCCATGTCTTTACCGCCACTTTGCCAAACTTGTCCTGTCCGTCGGCGGATAGTTGTTTTTGGGGGGCGAGGGCGACGGTGGCGAGGTCTTTCCGCGTGTTGAAAAATTCGCGCGTGGTTGTTGTCGTGGTTGTTGTCGTGGTTGTGGTGGACTGTTGCTTTTTGACATCGCCGTCGGTCAGCGGCGTCACGTAGTCGCCGTGGACGTATCCTGTCTTTCCCTTGAAGTCCACGCCGTACCATTTGTCGTGTTTGCTGAGCTTAACGAGGATGTTGCCTTTGTATGCTTTTCCGATGACGCTGCTGTCTGTGCTGTAGAACGACCTGACGTTGAGGACTTGGGCGTTGACAAGTAGTTTTTCGACGATGTCCTGTTTCTCAATGTATTCTTGCATGCAGTATGCGTCGCCGAGTTCAGTGTTTATCAAGTACCATCCGTTTGATGCGGACTTGATGTTGACAATGGTGTGCTTTTTAAGTTTGTAGAGTATTTTGGCGGACGTAGAGGGTTCTTTTCGGGCGTTCAATTTAGTGGCCGTCACACGCCCTTTTTGCATGGTTACGATTGTGCCCTTGGACTGCACCGCAGAGTTAATCGCGGCAGAGGCGGAGGCAACGGCCCCTGATGCCGAGCTTTTGGAGTTGTTACGCTTGAATAGATTTGAAAACCAGCCCATGTTTTGGATGTTTTATTGTTTTGGTTTGAGGAAAAATATCTGAAAAAGTTGGGAAGGCGGCCGGCGGGTTTTTCGTTTTTACTACGATTTCCATTCTATCCGGCCGCGTTCCAAACTATTGTTGTTCTTACATGTTCATTCCGCCGTCGACTTGGATTACCTGGCCGGACACGTATGACGACATGTCTGAAGCGAGGAAGAGGGCGACTTCGGCGATGTCTTCCGGTGTGCCGCCACGGCGCAACGGGATTTTTTCGCACCATTCTTTCTTAAGCTCGTCGGAGAGTTGCGCAGTCATCGCTGTGATGATGAAGCCCGGGGCGATTGCGTTTGCGCGGATGCCTTTCTTGCCGTATTCTTGTGCGATGGATTTTGCAAGTCCAATCATGCCGGCTTTCGATGCGGAGTAGTTGCACTGTGCGGCGTTGCCGTGGACACCGACCACGGAGCTCATGTTGATGATGCTGCCTTTGCGCTGGCGGAGCATCACAGGCACGACTGCGTGCGAGAAGTTGAAGGCGGACTTGAGGTTGACGGTGATTACAGCGTCCCACTGAGATTCCGACATCTTGAGGAGGAGGCCGTCTTTTGTTATTCCGGCGTTGTTGACCAGGATGTCTATCGAGCCGAACTCCTTCTGGATTTCCTCGACGACGGTGTGTGTCTGTTCGAAGTCGGCGGCGTTGCTCGCGTAGCCTTTGCACTTAACGCCAAATGCTGCGATTTCGGCTTCTGTCGCCTTTGCGTTGTCGTCTATGGCGAGGTCGGTGAAGGCGATGTTTGCGCCTTCGGAGGCAAATTTGAGGGCCAAAGCCTTGCCTATTCCTCGCGCCGCACCGGTGATGAGCGCGGTCTTTCCTTTCAATAATTCCATAATTATCTGTTTTTTATAACGTTAATTTCTTTTTTTTTAACGAAAATTACCGTGAATTTACTCGTCAATTTTGATTACGTCGCCTTGCGGCGACTGGCTTTTTTTCAACACAAATTAAACGAATTATAACGAATTACTTGTTTAACTTTTTTTTTATTAAACGAATACTTTTTTGTCGTTTTAAAACGAATTAAGTTACGCAAAAAAATTCGTTTTAATTCGTTTAATTAATGTTTAAAAAAAACGCGGAATATTCTCGTTTACAGGATGTTGAGGACTTGTTCTTTGATTTTTTCGAGTTCGTCCTTCATCTTGACAACGATTTTTTGGATTTCGGCGTCGTTGGCTTTTGAGCCGAGGGTGTTAATCTCGCGCCCCATCTCCTGGGCGATGAAGCCGAGCTTCTTGCCGGTCGACTCCTCGGTGTCGATGTTCTCGATGAAATATTTGCAGTGGTTCCTGAGCCGGACTTTTTCCTCCGTGATGTCGAGTTTCTCGATGTAGTAGATGAGTTCCTGCTCAAGGCGGTTGGGGTCGAGGTCGACGATGCCTTTAAGCTCCTCGAACCTTTGGAGGATTTTTTCACGGATGGAGCCGATGCGGTTCTTTTCGAAAGGCTCGATTTCGGCGAGGTACGACAGAATGAGCTCCACGCGCTTGTGGAAGTCCGTTTTGAGGTTCTGGCCTTCCTGGATGCGGAAGCCTTCGAGCTGTTCAATGGCCTCGGCGACGGCTTCGCGCGCTATCTCCCATTCTTCCTCGTGCGACTCCTCCTGGTCAGTCCGTTGTACGTCGGGGAATCTGAGGAGGGTCGTGAGTAGAAGGCTCTGGTCAATCTGGACGCCGAGTTGGGACGAAATATCGACCATCTTCTTGAAATATGCCTGGAGCAACTTCTCATTGATGCGGAGATTGTCTTCCGTGGCGTCGGTGGTGAGGGTTATGGTCAGGTCGACCTTCCCGCGCTCGAGTCCGGCGGCAATCATCGCCCTGACTTCCAAGTCCTTGTCGGAGAGCGACAGCGGCATTTTTGTATGCACGTCGAGCGACTTGCTGTTGAGCGAGCGGATTTCGACTTCTATGTTAATTCCGTTTCGGCTTTTGGCGACCTTGCCGTAGCCGGTCATGGATTTCATCATGGCTTTATGGTTGGATTTTATGTAGTCACATTATTATTATTATGTTACACGCCCCATGTTTCGGGCGACTTCCTCCACTCTAACAGCGTCTCCGTCTGGTCTTCCTTGACGTAGCCGGTCTCCTTGGCGAGCGAGATTAGTGCATTGTAGTTGCTGAGGGTGCGGAGAGTGCATCCCGCCTGCTTGAAAGCCTCGTCTGCCACCGGGAATCCGTATGTGAAGATGGCTATCATGGACATGATTTCGCATCCTTTCTCCCTGAGCGCGGTTACGGCCTTGAGGCTGCTCATGCCGGTGGACACGAGGTCTTCGATGACCACGACCTTCTGACCCTCATGGCATACGCCTTCGACCTGGTTCTCGAGCCCATGGCCCTTGCTCGCGCTCCTGACATATACGAATGGCAGTCCCAAAAGGTCGGCGACAAGCGCGCCGATGGCTATCGCGCCGGTAGCCACGCCCGCTATGAGTTCTACGTCGGGGTAGTCCCGGCGTATGGTTTCGGCGAAACAGTTTTTGAGGAAAGTCCTCGCCTCGGGGTACGAGAGAGTCTTGCGGTTGTCGGTGTAGATGGGCGACTTCCATCCCGAAGCCCATGTGAACGGCTTTTCGGGCTGTAGCTCAACGGCCTTGATGTCAAGAAGATACTTGGCGACCTGCCTTTCGGTATCCTGGTTTTCCATTGGTGATGCGTTATTAGTGTTAAAAAAAGTGTCTTTTAAAATGTGTTAACAGGTGGCAAAGATACATAAAATCGCAATTCTTTACAAAACAATGCCAAAAAAAATTAGCAGATGTGTGTAATTATTCTTAACTTTGCGGTGAAAATAAAAAAACTTCAACCGAAATAACATGTTAGTAAGCGAAAGCAAGATAAGGGTAAGGTACGGAGATACCGACAAGATGGGGTATTGTTATTATGGCAAGTATCCCGAATTTTACGAAGCCGCCCGCAGCGACGCTTTCCGTGAGAGCGGATGCTCGTACCGGGAGCTTGAGGAGCGTGGCTACATGATGCCGGTGGTCTCGATGGCGATACACTACAAGAAGCCGGCGTTCTACGACGACCTGATAACCGTCAAAGTCACCGTCAAGGAAAAGCCGGGCGTGAAGATGGTGTTCGAGTACGAGACTTTTAACGAGAAGGGCGAGCTGCTTAACTATGGCGACACGGTGTTGTGCTTCGTTAACAGAGCCACAGGCCGTCCCTGCGCCGCGCCGGACTTTTTCATGGAGGTTGTAGAAAAATATTTTTAAAAAAAAGCCATGGCAGAACAACAACAAAACGTCCGCTCCTCCTCTGTCCGCGAGAGGATAAGGGAGCGTTCACGTAAGAAAACTTCGGACCGCAAGCCGCCGACGCGCTACAAGGTCATCATGCACAATGACGACGAGACGACGATGGATTTTGTGGAGAAAGTGCTAAGGGTCGTGTTCTTCTACAACAAGCAGGACGCGCACGACCTCATGATGAAGATACACACCGAAGGCAGCGCGGTCGTGGGCGTATATGACTACGACACGGCGATAAGCAAAGTCTTCAAGGTACAGCGGATGGCGGAAGAAAAGAAGTTTCCGCTTAGACTTACAGTAGAATCACTTTAAAAACCTATGCAATTTTGGAAGTAATGCACAAACAGTCAGCAATGCTGACCCTGGTAGTCGTCCAGGCCCTCATGAAAGTAGAGGCCGAGCGGTTCGAGTTCCTGACGCCGGAATTGTTCTTCTATTACGGCGTGCTGAACAATAGTTTAATAAAGTCCGTCTGGGCGTCTCACAACATTGACTGCAAAAAGTTCCGCCGCGAGCTTAAGCCTCATATCGACAGCCTTGAGCGGGTGCCGAAAGACGTTGACTATAAGGTAATGCCGTCGATGAGGTTCGTGCAGATGACGCTTAACGCAAGTAATCTCGCCAGGCAGTTGGACAAGAGCGAAATCGGACTTTTCGAGGCTGTCATGGCGGCATTGTTCATTCCCGAGCCTAACATCATCCGCGATATATACGACAGTATTTCCGACCTTGACGTTGACAAACTCGCCGAGGAGACATACGACGCGATATTCCGCGAGGAGGCTGTCACGGACAAGATATTCGAACAATACAAGAACTCTTTTAGAAAGGAGTTCTTGCAAAAGAAACGCACAAAGAAGGACGCTGGGACTATGGAATCGGAACCGGGTTCAGAAGTCCTCGACGACTTTGGCAGGATGTTTTCCGGCTATGATGGTCTTAAGAGCGACGGCGGCGGTGACGAAAGCGGCGGTGATGAAGGCACCGGTAATAACGGTGGATTTGGCGGCGGCGTCGGCCTTCCCGACGGCGTCATAGAACTCAACCTCAACCTTGGCGGGATTGGCGGTTTTGTAGTCCAGCCCGGGGGCGGCTCCCGTGACCGGCAGCAACAACAACAGCAGGGCGAGCCGGAATGGAAGGCGTATGTGAAGGAACTCACAGCCATGCCCGCCGACATGTTCACGCGCCAGCCGCTGATAGGACGCGAGGATGAGCTCGAGCGCACAATCCATGTCCTCTCCAAGCTCGACCGCCATAATGTCCTCTACGTCGGCGAGCCGGGCGTTGGCAAGACTGCGATGTTCTATGGCTTGATGGGGCTGTTGAAGAAATCCGCCTCGCGCAAAAAACTTCCGCCTGCGATTGCCCAGGCAAAAGTTTTTTCGATAGACCCGGCGGCGCTCGTGGCAGGGTCGCAGTTCCGTGGCGACTTCGAGAACCGCGTCAAGTCGGTCATGGAAGGCATATCGAAGTATGAGAGTGCCATCATATACATCGACGACCTCCACGACATCGTCGGCCTCGGCTCTAACGGCAATGATACTGCCGACGCTGCCTCGATGATGGTGCCGTACATGGACATTCCTAACGTAAGGTTTGTCGGCACGACCGGCTTTAAGGAGTACAACCAGCGCATAATGCGCAACAAGAACCTCTCGCGCCGGTTCGAGACCATAGAAATCCGCGAGCCTGACACAGACCACGCCGTGAAGATTCTCGAAGGCATAATGCCGTTCTACGAGAGCTTCCACCTCGTGAAGTTCAAGCAGAGGGAGAAGCTTGCGCGCTACACAGTCGAGTTGAGCCGGAAGTACATCACAAACCGTTTCCTTCCCGAGAAGGCTCTCGACCTCATAGACGAGAGCGGCGCGTTCAGGAAGTTGCACCCCTTGGACGTGGATCCCGAAGCCAAGAACAGTGCGCAGTGGGTCGACAAGTCGGTCATCGCCGAGATGGTCAAGAAGGTGTGCCACCTGACAAGCCTTCCCGACATCGACGACGACAGCGAATCCGACAAGCTCTCTAACCTCGCCGAAAACATCAAGGCGAAGATTTTTGGCCAGGATCAGGCGGTCAAGCAGGTTGTCGAGGCTATCCTGATGGCCAAGGCTGGACTTTTGGACGAACAGAAGCCAATAGCCTCGTTCCTGTTCGTCGGGCAGACCGGCGTCGGCAAGACTGAAATCGTCAAGGTGCTTGCCAAGGAACTTGACGTGCCGCTCGTGAGGTTCGACATGAGCGAGTACACGGAACGCCACACTGTCGCCAAGCTCATCGGCAGCCCGGCGGGATATGTAGGCTACGACGACGGCGGACTGCTCACTGACGCAATCCGCAAGACCCCTAACTGTGTCCTGCTGCTCGACGAAATCGAAAAGGCTCATTCCGACATCTACAATGTCCTGCTGCAGATAATGGACTACGCAAACCTGACCGACAACAAGGGGCAGAAAGCCGACTTCCGCCATGTCATCCTCGTCATGACGAGCAACGCCGGCGCGCAGTACGCCCATCAGGCGACCGTGGGATTCAATGGCGCGACGGCGGGCAGCGCGATGCTCTCGGCTGTCAAGAAGACCTTCAAGCCCGAGTTCATCAACAGGCTTTCGGCGACGGTGTTGTTCAACGACATCGATGAGGCGATGGCGTCGCGGATATTGGACAAGAAACTCGACGAGCTCCGCGACCGCCTTAAGAATAAGGACGTTACGCTCAGCCTCACGTCAGCCGCAATGAAACAGCTGCTCGACAAAGGCTTCTCGCCCCAGTATGGCGCGAGGGAGATAGACCGTGTGCTTAACTCCACCCTCTCCCCTATCATCATGCGCGAAATACTATTCGGCGGCTTGAAGAAAGGCGGCGAGGCTACCGTCGACTGTATCGACGGCGAAATTAAGTTGTCGAAAATAAAAGCCACAAAAAAATCCGCAAAATCATAATTTTTGCTAACTTTGCGGCGTTTTACAAGAGTGAAAACAATAATAAACAAACAAAACAAAAATTCAATTAATTAACTATGAAAAAACTTTCATTCTGCCTTATGGCACTTGCACTCGCTGCATCGACGATGTTCACCTCCTGCGGCGACGACGACGATGATGACGACAATAACGCAAGCAGTGCAGCCCTCTACATCAAGGCAAACCGTGGCGCGAGCCAGACGGGAGATTTAGCAGCTAATCTTTCCTGGGCTATCGGCACAACGGTACTTGCAAAGGCAACTCATGCCTCTGAATCTTCGGATGCAACTGGCATCACTGGCAAACTCTCTGACATTCTGAAATCGTCGACAAGCAGGACTACGATTTACGGTTATGAGAACAACGAATTCATTTCCATTACCTACAATGGAACGACCAGTGGAACGTACACCCAATCTTCTTCTTCCAATGTCAATGAACTGTTGATAGATTACTTGACCAACGGCTCTTTGAAGGAGACAATGCAGAACGCATTTAACTTTGATGCGCTAATCATCTATAAGAATGCCAAAGATGCGGATGCTACAAGTACTAACTTCTGGTTCTCTACCGATTGTACGGTTGTACCGACACAGTTGACCATCGGTTCGATTGGATACTATACAGGTACATTCGACGCAACAATGATGAACAAGTCAAAGGACACATTCCAATTCACTGGTGGTTCCTTCTCTTGTCTCGGACTTTAAGCGCGTCTCGAAGTCCTGAAAATAAACGGACGAAAGTCATAAAACCGGGGGTGCGAACCCCCGATTTTTGTATCATTATCACTAACAATCCTCTTCCCTCTCTCCTCTCTCCTCTCTCCTCGAAAATCTTTCCTCTTTCCTATATTACGCCTTCGCCAGTGCGAACACGCTGATTTTGGATTTTGGCATGGCTTCGTGGAGTTTTTGGGCGCAGACGATAAGCGTAGAGCCGGTCGTGAAAACATCGTCGACGATGAGGATGTGCTTTCCGTCGAGGTCTTCATTGTAATGGGCGGCGAAAAGTCTTTTGGCGTTTTCGATGCGCTCTGCCGGGGACATGAAAGCCTGGGTCTTTGAGTTGACGGTTTTTGCGAGGGCATCCTCGCACAGCGGGATTCGGTAGACATCGGCAAATCCACGCGCAATGCGCTCCGCCTGGTTGAATCCCCGGTCTTTAAGTTTGTCGGGGTGCATCGGTATCGGCACAATATATTCAGCGTCCATGAAGCGGTTGTGCTTTTGCATTTCTGTCGCCGCCATCTGTCCGAGTGTGATTCCGAGGGTCGGATGTTGGAAATATTTGATGTTGTGCATGAGCGACTGTGTGTAGTCGCCTTTCTTGTATTGTAGAAAGCAGCATCCGTATTCAAGTTCCACCGAGTGCCTGAAAAATTCCGTCGTCACAAAATTCTCGTCGTGCTCATAGTAGTCGACTTTGGATAGGTTCATAAGGCAGTCGCTGCAAATCAGCGATTCGCCGCCGCCGTTAAAACGTTTGCCGCATCCCATGCAGACCTCCGGCCATGCAATGTCCAGCAGGTCGTCTGTGATGCGGTTTATTATGTCGAATACGCGGCGCATGATGGGTTAAAGATTCTGGTAAATTTTGCCGTATTCTATCGAGCCGTCGGGGAGGCGGACGGCCTTCCAGCGTTTGTGGGTCCATAGCCAAGTCTCAGGCTGGTTGCGGATTGCCTCTTCGAGCTTTGACATGTACTTTTGGGTTATTTCGCCTTTTTCACACTTCGACGGGTCTTCGGCTATCATCGACACGTAGCATTTATAGTATCCACGCTTTACGCGCCTGATTTCCATGAATATCACTGGCAGGTCGAACATTTTTGCGTAGAACTCGATGCCGGGCAGGCAGGCGGTGTCTTGGTTGAAGAAGTTTGCCCAGATGGCGCGCTTGGTGTTTGGCGTGTTTTGGTCGCCGGCCATGCAAAAGCCCGTGGGCTGCTTTTCCCTCATTCCGAATGCAAACCTCGTCTTCTCTATCGGGCAAAAATGGGTGCCGCGCTGCTCACGGCATTTGACAGTGAAGTTGCTGATGTACTGGTTGTTGAGAGGTTTGAAGATGGCGCAGAACTTGTGCTTGTGCTCGTATTTGACGGTCTGAGTCGTCCATTCCCAGTTTCCGTGGTGTCCCATCGCCACGATCATCGACTTGCCCTCGGCGTACAGACGCTCCGGAATCGAGAGGTCGTCGTAGACAAGGCGTTTGCGGAGTTTTTCGGCGGGGTACGTGTAGCCCTTCAGACTCTCCATGAACAAGTCGATCATGTAGCTGTAATATTCTTTCTTAATCTTGTCGCGCTCCTGCTTTGTCTTCTCTGGAAAACACATCTCAAGGTTCTTGTCGACGACCTTGACCCGGTACCTGAAGACCCTGGAGACGAAAAAGCTAATCACGTCCGACTCTAAGTACAGCAGCCAGAACGGCGTTATCCTGAATCCAAAGATGAAAAGCCGGTAGAACAGGTAGCCTATGTATTGGAATACTTTCATATTGTGTAGCTTTTAGTTGGTTTGTTTAATCTTGTTGTATTCTTTGAACAGTTGGGAGATGAGGATGTACAGGTCGTAGTCGTTACGCTCGAGTACAAAGTCGCGGTCAAGCTTGAAGTGGTCGATGAACTTTTGGGCTTCTTCGAGCGACAGCCCGGTCGCCTCGGCGACGACCGTCGGGTTGTATTTTTCGATGTACGCTTGGTTGAGCTCGTCCTGACGCTGGAACTCGGCGATTTTCTTTTCCGCCTTGCGCCGCTTGCGCGCCTGAAAGTCGAAGGAGAACCCTATGCCGGTCGCCGCGCGGTCGAGCTGCTTCAGCTCGTCGACATTGATGAGGTTCTGTTTCCAGTGGTCGATGGCCTTGACATAGTAAGGCTCGTCGGCAATCTTGACCTGCTCGTAGTCGTACATGAACGACTTCCACCGCTCGGCGTACACGCTGACTGTCGAGAGTTCGTAGAGTTTGTATTTGAGTACGATGACGCCGAGTTCGATGATGTTGCCCACGGAGTCGAGTTCGATGTTGTTCAGGGCGAAGCCAGTGGTCACGAATCCCATGCACGATATTTTGGCGGTGTCGCTTTGCAGCATCAGGAGTCGGAAACGTCCCTCGGTGTCGCTTATGCAGGCCTGTGACCTGTTTATGTTAATGACATGGGCGAACTGCACAGCCTCGTCCTCCTCATTGACAAGGTTGCCCCTGACCTCGTATACTTTGGGCTGGGCGTCGGCTGTAAGCGATGCCGCCGCCATTACCAAAGTCAATAATAGTGTTGTTATGATTGGGTTTCGTGACATTATTATATAGTCTGATGTTTTGTTCGACGGCAAATTTAGAAATTTGAATCTGCAATCAAAAATTTTTATGTATGTTTAACACAATAGGGAAAAATAATTTTTGTAATCTGAAACGGAATATTTAAATTTGGCATCTGATTTAAGACAACAGAGAACCATGGAATATAAACAACATAGCAAAAGGTTCATGGAGGCGCGTCATACCGGCCGTCTTGTCGACATGGCGGGGATTCCCGACGAGGACGAAGATGATGACGACGACGAAGAATATGACAACTCCAAGAACAACAATACCAACAACAACGCCAACGGCAACTCCCAGAACTCTCAGAACGGGAACACGGAGACCCCGGTATTGGACAATTTCAGCATCGACCTCACGAAGGCCGCCGAGGAGAACCGGCTCGACCCGATAGTGGGCCGCACAAAGGAAGTGGAAAGGCTTGTGCAGATCCTGAGCCGCCGTAAGAAGAACAACCCCGTGCTTATCGGCGAGCCTGGCGTCGGCAAGTCCGCGATTGCGGAAGGCCTGGCGATTAAGATAGCCTCGAAGGATGTCTCGAGGGTTTTGTACGGAAAGCGCGTAGTGTCGCTCGACGTGGCGGGCATAGTGGCAGGTACAAAGTACCGTGGACAGTTCGAGGAGCGCATGAAGTCCATCATCAACGAAGTCTCCAACAACAAGAACGTCATACTTTTCATTGACGAAATCCATAACATCGTCGGCGCGGGAAACGTCGGCGCGCTCGACGCGAGCAACATGCTCAAGCCAGCCCTCGCGCGTGGCGACTTGCAGTGCATCGGCGCGACTACGCTCGACGAGTACCGAGAGACCATAGAGAAGGACGGCGCATTGGAACGCCGGTTCCAGAAGATTATTGTAGAGCCGACGAGCGTGGAAGATTCGATCCAAATCCTCAACAACATAAAGGACAAGTACGAGAGCCACCACAACGTCACGTACACACCCGAGGCGATAGAAGCCTGCGTGAAGTTGTCGGACAGGTACATCAGCGACCGTTGCCTGCCTGACAAGGCGATAGACGCGCTCGACGAGGCGGGCTCGAGAGTCCACATTGCCAAAATATCGGTGCCGGAGCGCATCGACGAGCTTGAGAAGAAAATCCAGGGCATCAGGACGGAGAAACTGAAGGCTGTCGAGGCTCAGAACTTCGAGCTTGCGGCAAGTTACCGCGACAAGGAGAGCGAACTCAACAAACTCCTTGAACAGGAGCAGTCCAGGTGGGACAATGAGTTGTCCAAAAAGCGTGAGACCGTTGACGAACGCAACATCGAGGAAGTAATAGCGATGATGAGCGGCGTGCCGGTGACGAGGATTGCCGAGGCAGAAGGCGACCGCCTCCGCCGCATGAACGAGGCTCTTAAGGGCAGGGTCATCGGGCAGGACGAGGCTGTCGAGAAGATTGTCAAGGCGATACAGCGCAACCGCATCGGACTTAAAGACCCGAACCGTCCAATCGGCTCGTTCATATTCCTCGGGCCGACCGGCGTGGGCAAGACACAGCTCGCGAAGATGCTCGCCGAGTACATGTTCGACTCCAAGGATTCGCTTATCAGAATCGACATGAGCGAGTACATGGAGAAGTTCTCGGTGTCGAGGCTCATCGGTTCGCCTCCGGGCTATGTCGGCTACGAGGAGGGCGGACAGCTCACGGAGAAAGTTAGGCGCAAGCCCTACTCCATCGTCCTTTTGGACGAGATTGAGAAGGCGCATTCCGACATCTTCAACCTCCTCTTGCAGGTGTTGGACGAAGGCCGGCTTACCGACGCGAGCGGCAGGACTGTGGATTTCAAGAACACAATAATAATAATGACCTCGAACATCGGCGCGCGAGACATACAGAACTATGGACACGGCTTGGGCTTTGGCAGCGGCGAGAACGCCGACGACAACAACAAGGCCATTGTCGACAAGGCGTTGAAGAAGGCGTTCTCGCCCGAGTTCCTTAACCGTGTCGACGACATCGTGTCCTTCAACTCCTTAAGCCGCGAGAATATCCACAAAATCATCGACCTCGAGTTGAAAGGACTCTACAGCCGCATCGACAACATAAAGCACAAGCTTGTCCTGACCGAGAAGGCTAAGGATTTCCTCTCCGACAAGGGCTACGACCCCAAGTTTGGCGCGCGTCCGCTCAAGAGGGCTATCCAAAAGTACCTGGAGGACGAACTCGCGGGGCTTCTGCTCGACGGCGATGTCCACGACGGCGACGAAATCATTGCCGACCTCAGCGAGGCGGGCGACAAGATTGTGCTATCCACCAAACCAAGCACCACGGAGGAGGAGAACCATGATTGACCTTTCTTATCTTAACGACATAACGGATGGCGACACTGCCACAAAAAAGCAACTCATCGAGTTGTTCTTCACACAGGCCGAGGAGATAAAGCAGCGTTTTATCCTTGCCCAGTTAGCGGACGACATCGCCGAGATAGGGCGTACTGCGCATATCGCCAAGTCCACGACCCGCGTCATGGGCATTAACAATGTCGCCGATAAGATGAGCGAGCTACAAGTATTGGCTGAGAAAAAAGAAACGCCGGAGAAGTATCCGGCGTTAATTCAGTATTACATCGACGAAGTGCCAAAGGCGGTCGAGGAGTTGAAGTCTGTTTTCGACAGGCTTTAGAGCAAGTCCTGGATGTCCAGCATCCCGACCGGCTTTCCGCCTTCCGTCACCACGAGTGTGTCGATTTTGTGCTGCTTGAAGAGTTGTGACGATTCTATCAGGTAGGCGTCCGATTCTATGGACACAGGCTGCTTCGATGGCAGGGACGAGAGCTTTTGGCTGAGGACGGAGTCGCCCTCCTTCTCCACGAGCCTGCGCAGGTCGCCGTCTGTGAAGACTCCATACAACGAGCCGTTGTCCTCCAATATCGTCACTGCGCCGAGCTTCGAGAGTGTCATCTTTATGAGAGCCTCGTTGATTGTGGCGTTCTTGGATATTGTCGAGTTCTGTGTGCGGCAGATGTCCTTTACCTTTGTGGTCATCAGTTTGGTGTCCTCGAAGAACTGCTGTGTGCCGAGTGATGTGAAGTTGTTCTGCGGCAGGAGCTGGAGAACCTTCCATGGCACAGTGATTGTGTGGCATCCGAGGTTAAGCGCGTTCTTGATGTGTTCGGGGTTGCGCACCGATGAGAACATGATTTTGGACGGGTAGTTGTACCTGTTGACGGCGTTCACGCACTGCTCGACAAGCCCGAGCGCGTCGTGTCCCTGATCCTGGAGGCGGCCTACGAGCGGGCAGATGTATGTCGCGCCGGCTTCCATGGCGATGTACGCCTGCTGGATAGTGTAGATGAGGTGGACATTGACCAAGTAGCCGTCCTTGCGCAGCATGTAGCATGCGCGCGCGCCTTCGAGTGAAACGGGGATTTTAAAGACTGTCTTGTTCTTGTCAAGTCCGAGGTCGCACAGCCTGTGGGCTTCGGAGACAATTTCCTCCGCAGTGTGTCCGAGAGCCTCAATCTGGAGAATCGGGACCATCTTGGAGAGTTTGAGTATCACGCCGTCCACATCGTTGATGCCTTCGCGGTGCATGAATGTTGGAGTTGTGGTCAAGCCGGTAAGGAATCCGAGCTTGAATGCGTTTTCTATTTCGGCGAGGTTGGCCGAGTCGAGGTATAATTCCATGTCTGTTTATATTTTTATCTGTATTTTACTTCGATGTTGTGGATTTCTATGAGCGGCTTGAGGAACTCTTCGAGGTCGTCGAGCTTGAGCTGGCTTGCCGCGTCGCACTTGGCGACTTCGGGTTGAGGGTGGGCTTCGATAAAAAGTCCGTCAATCCCTGCTGCCACGCCGGCGCGTGCGAGTGTCTTGAGGTACTGGCGCGCTCCGCCGTTTGGGTCTGCCGACGGGATTCCGTATTTGCGGATGGAGTGTGTCACGTCGAACACCACTGGGTAGCCGGTCTCCCTGAGATGGTAGAAGCTCCTCGGGTCGACAACGAGGTCGTTATAACCGAATGTGTATCCGCGCTCTGTGAGGATTATGTTCGAGTTTCCGCAAGACTCGATTTTTTGGCATGGCTTTATCATGTTCTCCGGCGCGAGGAACTGACCGTGCTTGAGGTTGACGACTGCGCCGGTCTTTGCCGTCTGGGTCACAAGCCCGGTCTGCATACAAAGGTATGCCGGGATTTGGATTACGTCGAGGACTTCGGCGGCTGGCTTGATGTGTTCGGGATAGTGGATGTCGGAGAGTACCGGCATCTGGAACTCGCGCTTAATCTTTGCTAAGAGTTCGAGTCCTTTCTCAAGCCCGGGGCCGAGGTAGTAGTCGACGCTCGAGCGGTTGTCCTTCATGAAGGAAGACTTGAAGATAACCGGCAGCGAGAGTTTCTCGGCGGTCTTTTTTATGTGTTCGGCGGTCTTCATCATCAGCGGCTCGTCCTCTATGACGCAGGGGCCGCAGATTAGGAATAGTTGTGGAGAGCCACATTCTATTTCGCCAACTTTTACTATTTTTTTCATATCGAGGTGTTTCTTAAAAATATGTTTCGCGTGTAGTTATATAGTGTGTTTTTGTCGTCAAGTTGAATTTTTTTTGTTTTCGGTCAGCACGTCGTCACCGGGAACCTCACGGAGAAAGTCGATCCCCTGCCCGGTTCGGATTTCATGTGCACCGTCCCGTCCAATAGTTCCACGATGCCTTGGACAATCGTGAGCCCGAGGCCAGTGCCGTCGTATATCTTGTGGCCGGTCTGTGGGGCTTTCCAGAATTTCTTGAAGATGTCGGCGTGGTATTCCTTGTCGATGCCGATGCCGGTGTCCGATACTTGGATTTCCAGCATTTCCATTCCGTCACGCTCCGTGCAGAAGCCCGCCGAGAGCGTCACTGTGCCTTCTTCGGTGAATTTTATGGCGTTTTCGACGAGCAGTGTCACTGCCCGGCATATCAGGCCGTCGTCGCCGTAGAACCTTACATGCCCCGAGCCGAGTTCGTTGTTGAGGACGTAGCACACGGCGTTCCTTTTTTCGGCGACGATGAGGCTCTTGGTGCTGTTGTAGATAAATTCGATGGTGAAAAGCACGTCGAACAAGTTTGGCCTTGGCGTTACGCTGCCGGCCTCAAGGCTGTTGATGAAAGCTGCGTTGTCGCAGAAGTTGAGCAGGTTGCGGATGCTCCTTTTTAACTGGACGACGAGCATTTCCCTCGTCTCGGTGTCGCAGTCGGGTTGTGACAGCACGTCGCAGCACCCCACGATGACATTAAGCGGCGTGCGTATCTCGTGGGAGATTGTCTTGAGGAACGCAGTCTGCATCTTCAGTGCCTCTTCGTGGGCGTCATTGCCTGTGGTATGGTTGGCGTATCCCATTGTCCTGTGCTGTGTACGTGTTTAATGTGGAAAAATCCAAAAATATTGGATTTTTTTCCAACTTTCAAAGTTAGAAATTATTTTTTTGATAAACAAAAAAATTATGGCCGTTTATTTTTGTGATATTTTGTGTCAATGAAACCACCCGGCCACCGGAGCCTTGCGTGGCATGATTTTCGGAGTGCCATTTCTTTTGTTATCGTCCTTGAAAGTTCGTTGTGGTTGGCGTCCGAGAAGTGTTCCCAGTACATGATTCCGCCGAGGTTGTGCATACATACATAGTCCACTTTACGCGCCACTGACTGTGGGTCGTCGTATGAGATGAAGGTCTTTGAGCTGTGGTTATATAGGTAAGGAGCGTATGCGTCGCTGTCCCAGTATCGGCGGTATCCGGTGTTTGGCTTAAGGAGCGAGACGATGTTGCGGTAGCTCACCGAGCCGATGCCCTTTCCCGCGCTGTATATGACGGAGCTGTTCTTGTTGACCTCCACGCCTGTCCACTTCCGCCCGTAGAACGCCGCGCCGATGACAATTTTTGGCTTGGGGATGCCCTTGCTTTCGTATATCCGCGCTATCCTGTCCGTCGAGTGGCCGCGCGGCTTGCCCTTTGCTTCGTAGAGGTTTGTGTGGTGGCCTGTGAACTCGTTCCACTGACCGTGGAAGTCGTATGTCATCACGAAGAAGTAGTCCACCGCCGCCGAGACTTTCCGTGGCTCTATATAATAAAGGTATTGCTCGAATGCCCCGGCGGCTACGGTGACATAGTATTTCCTGCCGTCCTCCCGTGCGGCTTTGTCGAACGCGGCGCGGAGTTCCGTCATGAGCGCGCTGAAGTTTGTGCGGTCGGCTTCCCGTGTGGACTTCGACATTCCTGGGAACTCCCAGTCGACGTCTATGCCGTCCATGCCGTAGCTCCTTACAAACCTCACTGCATCGTCCACGAACACTTCCCGCGCCTCCTTTGTCCGTGCCATTTTTGAGAAGTCTTTTTCTGTGCCTTGTCCGCCGACTGACACGAGGACTTTAAGCCCCGGGTACTTGCGCTTAAGGCTGCGCGCGATGTGGAAGTTGTTTGCGTCCTTTGAGTGGAGCAGGCCGACGTGGTTGTTCTTTATGACAGTGAAGGCGAGGTTAAGGATGTCCACACCCTCCAGGTCTATTTGCCTCGGGTCGAGCGTCCTGTTGCCGATGTGCAGGTATGCCGCCACTACCGGCGACGATATTTTTCGGTACGGATCCGTCGGGTCGGCGTTCATCGCGCCGGAGTCCGCGTCCGCCATGCAGGACGGACTCAGGAGCGTGATGATGGCGACGATAAGTATGCCGTATGCGCGTATGAGCGCAGTGAAAAGTGACTTTCGCATTTGGTTCTTTGCTTGAATTTGAGAGTGCAAAGATACAAATTATGGTTGTTTGGTGCAATTAGATGATGTTGTGCTTTAAGGTCGAATTTTTGATGGAAGTACGTATGTGGTTGTAAATCAAAAAGTTCATAGGCGATATATTTAAACTACTTTAAAAAAAATATTTTTTTTGCACAAAAATTTGGTTATGTTACAAAAAGTTGCTAATATTGCACCCTGAAAAACAAGAATTTAAAAAAACACAAGAAATAAAAAATACATCAATAAAAATAAAACCATGGAATTATTAAAAGTCGTTGAGGAACAGTACTCTCTTAAGAGGGAGTGGCCGCGCTTCAACAGTGGAGACACGATTACAGTATCTTATAAGATTGTAGAAGGCAACAAGGAGAGAATCCAGCAGTTCAAGGGCGTAGTGATACAGCGTAAGGGCGCAGGCATCAGCGCGACATTCACCGTGAGGAAGATGTCAGGCAGCGTAGGTGTCGAGAGGATTTTCCCGGTAGAATCGCCGTTCATCACAAATGTCGAGCTCAACAAGAGGGGTCGCGTCCGCAGGGCGAGGATTTATTACGTAAGGGAGCTCACCGGCAAGAAGGCACGTATCAAAGAGAAGAGAATGTAATTTCCGATTTTTGGGTACTGACTTGCGGAAGGCGACTAAATCGCAAACCTCAAAATAAAAAATCCCCAAAACAACATTTTGGGGATTTTTATTTGGAGTGTAAAGTCCAAAAAACAACATAGAAACATATCATGGCAAACATAGAACAGAACCAAGAGCAGGACCAGCTCGAAAATGTGGAGAACTCGCTCGGCAGGGCCGAGATGTTCGTGGAGGAAAACCGCGACAAGCTGCTCCTTATATTAGGCATCGCGATTGCCCTGATGCTCGGCATCTGGGCGTATTTCAAGTTTGTTAAAGGTCCGAAGGAAACTAACGCCGCCGCCCAGATGCACCAGGCTGAGCTGTACCTTGAGCGTGATTCGGTAAGGCTCGCTCTCGAAGGCGACGCAAACTATCCCGGCTTCCTCGGCATCATCGACAACTACTCCGGCACGAAGGCCGCCAACAATGCTAAATATTATGCCGGCGCCTGCTACATGAAGCTTGGACAATTTGACCAGGCTATAAAGATGCTTGAGGGTTTCTCGTCTTCGGATCCGATCCTTGAGCCAATGTCCCTCGGCCTCACTGGCGACGCTTACATGGAGAAGGGCGATGTCGACAAGGCTGTGTCGCTTTACAACAAGGCTGTGTCGAAGGCCGGCGACAATAAGTTCGTTGCCCCGCTCTATATGCAGAAGCTCGCTGTGGCATACGAAAAGCAACAAAAGATTTCCGATGCCCTCGGCGTATATGAGAAGATAAAGTCCAACTTCCCTACTTCCACCGAGGCTCGCGACGCACAGAAGATGGTGCAGCTGCTCAGCACAAAGCTTGGAAAGTAAGTCTTACAGACACATATCACAACTTAAAAACCTGCGGTCGTAAGCCGTGGGTTTTTTGTTTTAGCAGGCGAGAGTCAGGCGCGCAACAAGTACACGTATTATGCGTCGAAGGCGAAGAAGGACCTCTTTGAGGGTGTCGCCGCCATCGAGAAGGAACACGAGGAACGCTACCGCAAACTGTTGAAGGACATCGAGGACAAAATCGTCTTCTCTCGCGACGGCGACTGTATCTGGCAGTGTTCAAACTGTGGACACATCGTAATCGGCAAGTCCGCACCCGATAAATGCCCCGTTTGCGACCACCCGCAGGCGTATTTCCAGATTAAGGAGGAAAATTACTAATTTTTTTATGGCTTGCCGGAAGGGTAGATGGATTTCGGCAAGCCATTGATTATTAATTTGGGGTGTTTTCGTGCGCGTAATTCTGGTAATTGCCCAAAATTTGTTCAATGTGAATCATTTCGGGGCAAGAGTCCCACGACACTCCGCCACCGATGAAATAGTAGTTTTTACGCTCTTTTACGGGAACTTTTTTCAGGCTAGGAAATGCAGAAATAGGCACAATAATCATCCTGCCATCCTCCAAGTCCACTTCAAAATAGCCCCGTTTGGGGAACGAAAGCGACTTGATTTTCGGGGTAGTATTGAAATATCCTTCGGGTGTGAACATTATGGTACGATATTTTTTGAAAAGTCAAACATCAAATGGTATAGCGTTATTTCTTTTCCACTATTATGATTGTGTTTTGACAGATATGAGTAGGGGTACCCATTGGCAAAATCATTATACGTGATGTTTTGCGTCGCGTTAGCATTGACAAGGCACTTTTGTTGATTAATATATGTATTTGGTAGTAACGAATTAATGTTATTGAGGTTCGTTGTAATATTCATTTGTTCAACAACAAAACCAAACGTTGCATTGACATTGTAAAATGTAGAATAATATCCATATACATATCTGCATATTCCATTTTTTATATATTCTGCATTCAATCCTGTTTTCCCTAATACATTTTTATTGTCAAGTCTCTTACATTCAATTAGATAATACGCTTCATCATTAACATATTCGTCTTTTGTTGGCAAAACTCTTATATCTGCTCTTCCTGTATTTTCGCTTGTTTCTTTATCAAATATTAAATTTGCCAATGCAAACTTTTTTTTGAAAATCGAGCATTTCAGATAGTTTAAAAACTCATCCCTTATTAAATTTTCATCGTTAGGCAATTTTATATTTTCTCTAATAATCGTATTATACACAACTACACACACCGTCATAATCGATTCAAAATAAGAATCCCTTCGCGTTTGTGAATAACCGAATAAAGCCGCATTTAGAGTAGACGTTCCAATCATTATTTGTTCCTCCCTGCTTTTAATATTGCATCATCAAATTCATTAACATCCAAATGCGCAATGGCACGATGCCACAACCTCCTTTCATTCGGTTTGAAAATATAGAAAAAGTCCTTTTCAAAACCGCGAACATCTTTCTGTACAAACAGATTGTCTGTTATTCGCTCTGGCGAAAGAGTAATCGCCATAGCAAACAAAGATTTGTCATGTTCAGGAGATACTATTATGGCATTAGTATATTTTTTTTCATCTATGATTTTGAATTTCATTCCAATAATTTGGAGTGAATGATATATTTCGACAACGAAACGTTTTTTGTTTCGATTAAAACTATCAGCAAAACGCTCGATGTATACTTCTGCATAATCAATCAGTAGGTGGTCATTTTTTTGTATTGCTTTAAATAATGGGCTACTTTGTAAAAATTTTATTCTTGTTGCAGAATTGACAATGCTATTGATTCGTATATAGATACGACTAATATTCAATGCATAATCTATTAAATCACGTTCATCACAACTTATACCCAATGAGTCCTTTATGTTTTCATTTAATTTTTTTTTCTTCGTTATTTATCTTTGTTTTTATTTTGCCAATTATACTTTCGTTTATAAAGGATTTATTGCTTTCTTGATCATATGAAGAATATAATGCCGTAAGATTATCATAATGACTATCATTTATATTCACATACGGAATACTCAGCAATTCATATTCCTTTGCATTTTCACGCTCAATACCAATAGAAGAAAAAGTAAGTATCGCAAAATAACTCATTATGTCAGAAGACAATATACAAGCAATATTTTTCAATACATTTATATCATCCATATTATATGCTTTGATGGATAGTAATGATTTCTTGAAAATAGCGTCTTGAAACGAAACAACGGCTCTTGCTGTCAATTGTTCAATATCAAGTCCATGCCTAATAAGAAGCATAGGAGCTTGGAATATATCTTGTTGTGAATTCCTATTTCTATTTCTTCCTAACCTAAGTGTATCGAACAATTGCAGAATTCAAGTTGAAAATGCAACATTTTTTCCAAAATCAGGATACATTTCCAGAAATGCCACTAAAGGCGTTTTGTACCCTAATCTTTTCCTTGGTCTGTTGTTCAGTATAGTTTGTACTTTTGCAACCTGCTCCTCTGTTATTTCGTCAAAGTTCGTCCCTTTC
>CAJOJG010000026.1 GCA_905234655.1 uncultured Bacteroidales bacterium | reverse complement strand
TTGCCTTATAATAGTCGCTGATGTTCATATAACAGAAAATCAACGAATTGACAGTTTCTGAATACTGTTTTTCGTCAAATACAGCCGCATTTTCGATGTTTGCTTTCAATCGAATTAACGAATCGATCTCGGTTTGCCCGTTGACACTGAAAAACGTCAGGGCAAGGATTAAGGATATGAGGAGTTTTTTCATTGTAGTTGCGTTTTGGTCGCAAAGTTACAAAATAATTGCAAACATTTTTACTTCTCTTTGGAATTATTCTTTATTATGACATTACAATATCATACAAACGCAAAAATAAGGTTGCCAAATTCAATCTTTTAGCAACCTTATTTTTACTCAACAAACACTTACTTTCTTGCGCCCCAGTCAACGGCAAAATTGAACATAATTGCGCCAGTGTTGATTGATTCGTCCATATAGTAAATCTTGTTGCCAGAGTTGAAAGATGAGAAACTTTCAAGTTCGTAACCGACTGAGAGATTGAACCTCAGAAATCTTACACCTACGGACGGAGCAAGGTAAAGTCCAGAATAATCTCCCGCAGTGTAACCCAATTTGAAATCGAAAAATGGCGCAATTCGCTTGCCCATGCCGACATTAAAATCCACGAACCATGCAACTTCCGTGTAAGAATCGTCGCCGTAGTCATCGCTGATAAAGTGATACTGACTCGAAAATCCACCGCCCAAAAACAAGTACGGATTGAACTGATAGCCGTGCGAAGTTGTGATTGCTACGCAGTCGTAACCATAATCGGTTACGATAGGATGAACACCGATTTCACCAAAACCACGGTAGCCTTTGGTGATGTAGTCTTGTGCATTAGCAAAAATACTGCCCATAATGCACGCAAATAGAATTAGAATTTTTTTCATTTTTTTATAATTATTTGAATATTAGTACTATTAGATTACTTTATTTTTCCGAACAGCCTTTCCGCGACGTTTGAGAACGCCTTGATTATTCTGTCGTTCATAGCGAAATCCGCCTCGCCTTGGATTGTAGTCAGTTGAAGGCTCAGGACGTTTTCACCCGTAGCGATGTTGATGACATCGATTTTGCCGGTTACTTCCATAGTCAGGCGACCCCACATGCTCATGCTTTGGTGCTGTTCAAGGTCGATTACCTTGAAGACGATTTTGTATTTTGCGCCGCTGTCTTCATTCTTGATTTTCAAGCCTTTGGACGTTACGTTGAACTTCTTTTCAAACGCCTTTGTGGACACTTTCACCCGTTCTTCAAAATCGCTGCCGCACCAGAGTTCGTAGTCCTCGTCCTCCTCCCATGTGGTCTCGGAATAGTCCATTTCCAAAACCGCCGTCGCGCTCTCCTTCAGCACGTCGATACTGCCCGAAAGAAGTTTTACGGTGTTGCCCTTGCCTGCAAATACATTCGCGAAAAGGAATGTAAGCATCATTGTCAAAATTGTTTTTCTCATTTTGCGTTGTGTATTAAACTGTTATACATTATTGTTCTCCTCTTGTTCCTCTGCCAGCGGCGAGAGGTCTGTCAAAAAGTTGTGGTGCAAGATGCGCGAGATGATTATCAGCATCCCGGCGTTGAGGTCTTTGCGCGAGAAGATGCTGTAAACATTCGAGCGGTTGCATTTGAGTTGGAATCATTCTGCCGATGTGTATGTCCATTTCTGATAAGTTTTTCATTTTGTTTTCCTCTTAGTGTCGCCTCCGTCAAAAAGGTTACATATTTACGGCAATTTTTTTCTATTTTTCTTCCGCCGCAAAGTTAATGCAAATGAAATATATCTTCCAAATATTTCTGTATCAGATATTTTGACGATTTGTAACAAATTTTTGGACAGATTGTATAAAGGTTTTGGACAAAGATATTTTTTTGTGATTGACAGAAATAATTTTTAAATTTGTGGCGTAATAAAAAGCAATTCGACTATGGGCACATTCATCGACAAAGGCAATTTGGCATTCCGGGGCATTTTGAACTCTGACTTCATCGACAAGTCAGGATTGATAGAGATTTTGAACGAAAACCTCGACACCTCTCACCGCTATATTTGCGTGTCGCGGCCACGGCGATTCGGCAAGTCCGTCGCCGCAAAGATGATTTATGCCTATTACGACAGGAAATCGGTTTCGTCCGGTTTGTTCGACGACTTGGAAATTTCAAAAAAAGAGAGTTACAAAAAGCATCTCAACAAGTATCCGACGATTTATATCGATTGGAACAAATTTTCGATGATGGACGACAAAACCGTTGTGGAAGATGCACAAAAAGAAATAATCAAGGACATCAAAGATTCTTATCCGTTTTTGCAAGAAACTGATATATTGAGCAATGCTCTTGATGAAATCCACAAAGCGACAGGCGACCGTTTTGTCCTAATCATCGACGAATGGGACAAGTTGGTGAGGGAAATTGACGAAAAGACACAGAAAAAATACATCAATTTCCTGCGCTCAATGTTCAAGTCCAACACCGCCGACGATGTTTTCCTGTTGGTGTATATGACTGGTATTCTGCCTATTATAAAAGTTGAAGCGCAGTCGGCGTTGAACAATTTTATGGAATTTAGTATAATTGACCCGGGCGATTCAGCGCAATATTATGGGTTTACAGAGCGGCAAGTGAAAACTCTGTGCGAGAGGCATCAAATGGATTTTGAGTTAATGAAACATAGTTACGACGGCTACATTATCGGCGATGAAAAGTCAATGTTCAATCCAAACTCGGTGATGCTCGCCATCGAAAAACACAATTACAACAGCCATTGGTCGAAATCCGCCGCCTACACAACCATAGAACACTATATCGGCATCGACCATGACGCAGTGCAGCAAAAAATCATAAAGATGCTCAACGGCGAGAGCGTAACAATAAAAACGGCAAGTTTCCGCAATGATATGAAAAACATCGACACAAGCGACGATGTTTTGACGTTGCTCGCACACCTCGGCTACCTGTCTTTCAATCCTGAGGACAGTACCGTAAGGATTCCAAACACTGAGGTCGCACAGGAATTTGAACTTTCAATCGGACACGCCGGCTGGGGCGAGGTTTCCAAGGCGTTGGACGATTCTTTGACGTTGATTAACAAGACGATAGCCCAAGATGTCGATTACATTTCCGAGGTGTTTGACAAGTACCGCTTTGAGACGTCGTCAATCATCAAATACAAGGACGAAAATTCGATGGCGTGCGCGATTACATTGGCGTATTACGCCGCCAAGCGTTATTACAAGATTTTCCGCGAACAGCCTGCGGGCAAGGGATTTGCGGATATGGTTTTCTTGCCGTTGCCCGGTTCCACGCGCCCCGCAATCGTCGTCGAACTCAAAAGCAAAAAATCCGCCCAAGGCGCAATCGACCAAATAAAAGCGAAAAACTATCCGGCGGCTTTGCAAGGATTGTCAAACAAGATTCTCTTGGTCGGCATCGGCTGGAGCAAGCGGAAGGCGCACCATGATGTGAAGATTGAGGTGGTGTGAAGGGAATTGAAAGTTGGAACATTGTCTTTTTTCTCATTTCGTTTTACTTTTTAATTGGTTTTACTATTTGGAAATGGAACACAGATTTTAATAATTTTTGTCCCAACGAAACGAATCAAAGGCGTTTTCAACAACTGATTTCCAAAGGTTAGCGTCTGATATTCTGTAACTTGTAATCATTTTGACGGCTTTGTAACGGTTGACGTTACAGTATGACTTGCACTTTGAACAGGAGAGCGAATTTCTTTGCGTCGGGGTTGTCGAGGTGAGAGAGTCGCCATACTCCGTCGACGCGGAAGAAGCGGAATATGTTCTCTATGCCGACGCCGGCCTCGAAGTATGGCTTGTTGACGTCGCCCAATGTCGAGGGGAAATCCATGATGGCGTTCTGTCGGCAGTTCTTGTCGCTGATGTCGCCGACAAGCCCCTTGCCGTAAAGCACTTCGCGCCATTTTAGTTTGCGCAGGAGGGGCAGGCGGTTGAAGAAGAAGCCGTTGAAGTGGTGCTCGGCGGTGACGCTCATGTATGTGTCGGATGCAAATTCGTACAGGTTCATCATGTTGAATGCGTACTTGTCGAATGCGTATGTCTCGTTTCCTTCGTGGAGTTTGAGGAGCGGGAACGGCACGTGGCCGAACACCTTTCCGCCCTCGATGATGTACCTCATTTTTCCAAGCGGGCCGAATGACACTTTCTGTGAAATCATGCCAATCGCACGGTAGTAGTTCTTGTAGCTGCCATGGTTGTCCCATGTGCCGGCGGTAAGCTCGAGGTCGAGGGACGGGAAGCCGTTACTGCCCATGCTGACGCGGGTGAACTCGCCGGAGACGAATTTTTCGTTGTAGCAGAAGTGGAGGTTGTAGGAGATTTCGTATGATTCGAGCTGTTTGTAGTCGTAGTCCAAGGACTCGTTCCTGAACGGAATGTATACGCTTGGCGTGATTTTGAGGTATCGTGCGCCGATTGTGTTGCTAAAACCGTTGAAGTACTCGTGCTCGTACTCGCCTCTCATCTCGTCGACGAGCAGGAGGTGTATGTTCTTCGTGCGGGCGAGGATTGTGGACATGATGTTGTCCTCGGTCAGTGCGTTGATGCTCTGTCCAAGTTTTTCGTAGTCGTGTTTTATTTCTGCGGTGACGCCGCGACGTGGGTTCTTGTTGAACAGGTATAGCGCGCCGAGGCCGTACTTGAATTTTTCGTCCTTGAAGCCGTATGCGCCGTATGCCGAGAGCATGAGGTTAGTGCTGAAGGCGTTGCTCGTGCGGCCGCCGATGCGTGTCCGCCATCCTTCTATCTCGTTGTGGCTAAGCAGCTTGAAGTAGGGTCCGAACTCCCACCATTTGTATTTCCAGTAGCCGCCGAGGAACATCTCGACGCTGTTTGTGATTGTCTTGAAGACCGGGACCTCCTTTATGGAGTCCACCATTTGGTAGATGTTGCTCTCCTTTTCGGAGAGTTGCTCGTGGCGCGATGCCGCCCAAAAGCTGTCGTCGCGGTGCTGGGCGTTGTCCTCGACAATGGTCTCTTCCGTGGCGACCTGCGAGAAGTCTCCGTCTGTGAACGGCGGGTTGATTTTCACGTCGCGCCTTGTCATCGTCTTCCTGCCGAAGAATCCCATTGTGGAGTCTGTGAAGTTGATGTCCATGAACATTTCCTCCTTCGTCAGGAACCATGCGGAGTCCACGAGGTCGTATTCCTGCGAGATTATGTAGTTGTTGATGTAGTTTATGTTGACGTCGGTGGCCATCTTAGCCTGGACTTTTTTCACCGCCCATGTCGTGTCGGCTATCCACATGTCGCCTGTGAAGGTGTATGTCTGCTTGTGTTTGGGTCGGAAGGAGAGGTGGTAGAGGTAGTGGCCGTCCTGGTACGCGCTGTCGAGGAGGTAGAACTTGTAGTTTGCTTTCCAGAAGTCCGACACCGGCGATACAAACTCGTGTCCGAATGCCGGGATGTAGTTCTTGTAGATGTTGACGTCGATGTACATCTGTCCGGTGTATTGGGAGATGCTCTCGTTCTCGACGCCTGAGATTTTGGAGGCTTTTATGGTTTCCTTCTTGCGCTGCGGGTTCTTCTTGTGTGCGACTTCGGAGAGCGATTCCGAAATCATCACTGGCAGGTACACCTTGCCGGTCTCTGCGGAGGTGTCGGCGTATGACATTATGAAGTTGAAGTTCTTTAGGATTCCTTTAGACGCGAAGTCCTCGCGGAGGTTGTTGATGTCTATTTCCATCTTGTTGTATACCTCGAATGAGTACGAGTCGAGGCGGTCGGGGTCGTTCTGTTTCCGGTGGGAGGCGACGTTGCGCATTATGCGCCATGCGGGGTTTTCGCCCGGGTGGACGACGATTTCGTTGAGCTCGTAGTTGTCGGTGGTCATGACGGCTTGGACTTCCTGGTACGAGTTCTTGATGACCTTATGGAAGTATGGCGTGTATCCCATCATGGAGAACTCCAGGGTGTCCGCGTCGACGTTTCCTTGGATGAAGAAGTTGCCGTCGATGCCGGAGATTGTGCCGGTTGTAGTGCCTTTGAATACTATGCTGACGAAGGGCAGCGGCTCGCCGGTCTCCCCGTCGGTCACTGTCCCGCGTATCTTAGTCTGCGCCGAAGATCCCAGGAGGGTCAATGTCGTCAGTACTAAAGTAAGCAAATATCTCATAATCATTGAGTTTTTCATTGTCATAACGTGCTATGTTTCATGGTGCAAAGTTAATCCATATCGTCGGATTTTAGGATTATGAAAAGGTTAATATTTCTAAACTTGAGGGATATTGCACTAATATTTAAGAATTATTTTCCTGAAAAATTTGAAAATATCGCTGTTATGTGGTAATTTTGTAGCCGGTAAGGAAAGGTTTTCTTACTGTTCTTATTATATCCAATGGACGTTATAACCAACATTCTATCCATCCTCGGCGCTGTGGCGATGTTCCTCTTCGGAATGTCGCTTATGAGCAGCGGCCTTGAGAAATTTGCTGGCGACAAGCTCGGCAAAGTCCTTTCTGCTATGACCAAGCACCGGTACACCGGCATCCTGACCGGTATTGCGGTGACGATGATGCTTCAGTCGAGTTCCGCGACGACGCTTATCGTGGTCAGTCTTGTTACATCCGGCGCGATGACCCTGCGGCAGAGCATAAGCGTCGTCATGGGCGCGAATATCGGCACGACGGCTACTGTGTGGCTTATCTCCGCCATCGGTTTCCAGATTGACATTTCATCGTTTGCGCTGCCGCTGATGGCCGTCTACGTCATTCCTTTCTTCTTCAAGGTCAGCAGCAAGGTAAAAAGCATTTCACAGACGATTTTCGGTTTCAGTTTGCTCTTCATGGGTCTTTCGTTCTTGCAGACGGCCGCCCAGGAGCTTAACCTTGGCGCGCATGTCGCCGGGATGTTGTCGCACCTTGACTGTGACAGCTACCTGACGATACTGCTGTTCGTGCTTGTGGGCGCGGTCGTGACGGCTATCGTCCAGTCGTCGGCGGTGACTATGGCGATAACCCTCATGCTCATCGACCTTAAAATCCCCGGCTTCGGCTTCTACCAGGCGGCGGCTTTGGCGATGGGTCAGAATATCGGCACGACGGTCACTGCCGTCCTCGGAGCGGCGGTCGGAAACCGGATGGCCAAGCGCGCTGCGGCGGCTCACATGCTGTTCAATGTAGTCGGCGTGGTGATTATACTGCCGGTCTTCTACTGGGCTTGCGATGCCGTGGATTGGTTCGTGGTCGATGTGCTGCACTCGGACTCCAACCAGATGTTCAAACTCTCGGCGTTCCATACGGCGTTCAATATCTTCAACACATTGTTGCTCGTGTGGTTTGTGCCGCAGATAGAGAAGGTGGTTTCCAAAATCATACCCGACACGGATGACGACGAGGAGTTCAGGCTCAAGTACATATCCACAAGCCTATTGTCCTCGACTTCGGAAATCGTGCTTTCTGAGGTTCAGAACGAAATCATCACATTCGGCGAGAGGTGCCAGAAGATGTTTGGCATCGTCAAGAGCCTGATGACCATCGAGAAGGACAAGGATTTCGAGACGGAATATGCCCGCGTCATAAAGTATGAAGGCATAACCGACAAGATGGAGGTCGAAATCGCCAACTTTATCAATAAAGTGTCGGAGGCCGGACGGTTGTCCAAGGAATCAAAGCGCAAGATACCTAAGATGCTCAAACTTGTGTCCGAGTTGGAGAGCGTCGGCGACGCCTGCAACAACCTCGGCCGCACCCTCAACCACAAGCGCGAGGAGTCGCTCGAATACACGCCCGAGCAGGTCGCAAACATCAACAAGATGATTGGCTACATCGACAAGGCCATCGACAACATGATGGACATGCTAAGACGCTCTGACGATGTGCCGTTCAACCTCGACAAGACCATGGAAATCGAGAAGGACATCAACTCTTATAGAAAGATGCTCAAGGAGTACAGCATCGTCGACATCAGCGAGAACAAGTACAGCTACAAGCTTGGTGTAAGCTACATGGACTTCATCAACGAGTGCGAGCATCTTGGCGACTATATCGTGAACGTCGTCCAGGCAAGTAACTATAATTCTAACGACAACGCTTAAAAACATTGTTGAACTAAAACATGAAACGCCATGACAAAGAAAATCATATATTCAGCAAGCCTACAGGACTTCCGTCCGTTGATATGGTACGGCACGCCGGTCTATGAGCGTTACTCCCAACTCTATGGCCTTCTTGACGAAGGACTGGGCGCGGAGTATGCGGAGTTCCTGTCCGAGCCGCTTGTCAAGGGCACGAAGGCGACGTGGCTAAGTGGCTATATTACAAATGGAACGGAGTTTACAAAACTCAACATCGAGAGACAAGAGTATTTCCGTGGGCGGCTTCAGCAGATGCTCACGAGGATTAAGGGCTTTGCCGCAGAGTTGAAATCCGACGCCGACCCCCACCGCAAGGAGTTTGGCGAGCTGTTGGAAATGTCGGTCGAAGTCCCGGGGCTTGAATGTGTCATTGTCGACGGCGAAAAGATTGTGCTTGTGGCGTGGGGATTCAGCAGCGAGAAGAGTTTCCGAGAGAATTTTAAGCTTGACAATAAGATTTCCAAGCCAATCGTTGAAGAAAAGCCTGCGTATGTTGATCCTGCCACTGTATCCGCCACGTCGACCGCCACTCCACCTCAACAGCCGCCACAACCGTCCCAGCAGCCTTCTGTGGCGTCTAATTCAACTTCCACGCCTCCTCCGCCGGTCAATAACGAGGCCGCGCCGCCTCCACCGACGCCACCATCGTCCGACGGCACAAACGGCGGTCGAAAAGGGCTTCCGGCATGGCTGTGGTTCCTGCTCGGAGCATTAGTAGCCGCGATAGTTTTTTTTGTGTGGAAGGGTTGTAGCGATGGTTTAAGTAAAACGAGCGACAACCCTGAGAATCAACATGAAACAGACATTCCCGAGTTCCATTTTCCTGACGAGCCCTATGTCGTTCCGCCGATTGACACGACGAAAATAGTTGTCGACCCCGACGACCCGGGACAACGCAGGATTTTGTCCGACAAGGTCAATGTCGCGCTCTCGAAAGGTGCTGATTTAAGAGAATTTGCGCGTGACCTCCACGAAAAATACCGTGGCAATATAAATGTCGTGTACTATGATACAGTCATAAACCTCATGCAGGTTCAAGTGCCTGACGGTGAGTGGAAACAGTGGATTGACAGTCTAAAAAAGTTTACAAATGTAAAACTTGCTTTTCCAAATACACTGTTTGAAAGCAGTCTTGTCGGCGATATTAAAGATCCTGACATTAATAATAGGCAAAAGTCGTGGTATCTTGATGTTGTCGAGGCGCGCAAGGCGTGGGCAGTCACCACAGGCGACCCGGGCGTTGTAGTCGCTATCGCGGACAATGGCTTTGACCTCAGCCACAAGGAGTTCAGCGGAAAGATTGTAAAGCCGTACAACGTCAACACCCACGATTCGAACATCGGACTCTCTGGCGGCGAGGGCAGCGAACACGGCACCCACGTCGCCGGGACTGCGGTCGCTAACAGCAATGATGCCGGGCTGTGCGGCATTGCGCCGGAATGTAAGCTCATGCCGATTCAACTTGGCGACGAGAACGGAATGATGCAGAGCATTGGCATCGTGTCGGGCATACTCTACGCAATCCACCACGATGCGCAGGTCATCAACCTCTCCCTCGGCACATATTTTGGCCCTTTGACTCAGCAGGAGCAGCAGATGCTCATCAATGAATATTACGTCGATGAGGCAAAATTCTGGAACGAGCTGTTCCAGTTTGCGATAGACGAGGATTGTGTCGTGGTCATCGCCGCCGGTAACGAGAACATACTCGCCGGCGTCGACGCTTTCGCGCGGAGCAGCAAGATTCTCGTTGTCTCTGCCTATCAGCCAGTTAGCAACAAGCCCAAAGCCAACTTCTCAAATTATGGCAAGTATGCCAGCATCTCTGCGCCCGGAGTCCGGATATATTCGTCCGTGCCGGGCAATGGCTTCGGCTACCTCGACGGCACATCGATGGCAAGCCCAATCGTCACCGGCGCGGTCGCATTATTGAAATCCCGATTCCCGAACCTCAAGGCGCAGGAGATAATCACGATATTGAAGAAGACCGCCAAGCCGTTGCAGTCCAGGCCGGAAATTGGGCCATTGTTGCAGATTGCCAAGGCGTTGCAGTACGCTGGCGACGGCGAGATGCTACAGATTCCCGACGATGCCACGGACGCGACGTTTGCCGTCGGGAAGTGGAAGTCGACGACCGACCTTTACAGCACAGAAAACCCGGATGTGGCTGTCGAAGTGCATTTTGAGATTAAGGACGACGGCACCGGCGCGATATGCTATAAGGAAAGCACCGGCGACGAGTACCACGCATCTTTGAAAGTGACCTTCGAGGACGGGCGGCTCGTCATGAGGCAGGACGACGACGCTGTGTCGGGCGACAGTGAAAAGTTCTACGACCCATGCACATACACATGCCAGCAGAACGGCGTGGCAGGCGGCGCAGAATGCCTTGCAGTGTGGGACGACGACTTTTATCCAGTGGATTTCCACATGGTGAAACAGTGATTTTATAAGCCAATGACACCACATGTTTTTCAAATGTGGGATGATAGAATAGTCGGGGCGAGTTTTTTGCTTTTTCCGACCTGTTTGGGGCGGGTATTCGGCGGCTGTATCATGATGTGCCGCTTTATTCGGGTTTTACTATCCGTCCGCGTTTTATTGACGGTGATTTTTCACAAATTTCCAAATAATTTTTGTTTGGATTGTTGGTCATTCAGAATTATTATATACTTTTGCTGTATAATTCACATATAATATGAAACACAAAACCTTTTTACCGAATAATAAACTTCGTCCGTATATCCAGTATTATTGGACTGTAAATGACGACGGACACGAACATCTGCAACTTTCAATGGCAGATGGCTTTACGTGCATACGCTTTTTCAGAGGCGGTGAACAGTCATTTGCTCGGAACATTGACATCAATACAACCAACACAAATGCAAATTGGAAAGTAGATACAAGGACGAAGGATATACAGACAGTATCCTCGGGTATCTTGGGTCCACGCATAGATAGTTATGTTGGTTTGAGCCATTCAATAATTTCGCCGGACATGACTAAATTATATGTTTGTGGACGTTACACAGGACTGAGAAAGGTAATCTTTGAAATCCCCATTATAAACGGAACGCCTGACTATAAAACACGGACAGAAATAAAGGTGTACCCAAGACAAGTTCCGTATCGGTCATCATTGCATGCGACTGCGAATTTTCACCGCCTTTGGATTTCGTAGCGACATGGCTGTCCGGCAATCCTTGCGACACCCCGCCATGTCCACAAATACCAACCCCAAAAATCGTTATCGAGAAATGATTTTTTTCACAATTTTCTACTTTTTTTTGTTGTATTTGCCAAAAAGCATTATCTTTACCGATTATTTTAAGGATAGGAATACTACATTCAAAAATTAAACAAATAAATGAGCCAACCGATCATAACTACTGATATATCGCAAATCCGCCCCGTTTTTGCGGACGGAGCGGGCGAAAATATCAAAAGATACACGCAACTAAAAATGATGTTCCGTGCGGGCAAGGAGTATGCCGTGCTTGCCGAGCCTATGCTTGACGGTGCTAATAAGATAACCTGGCACACCGAGTTCGAGGGCACGCCCGCCCCGTTCTCAAAGCTGACCGACGAGGAGCGCGAGGCTGCCAAGGGTCGTATCAAACATCAGGTGAACAAGTTGTACAAGGCTGTATTCAAGCAGTTGTACAGGACCGAGATGTCCGATGTAGCCGGCATGTTCGCCGTCATAGACTCATGCATCGAGATTCCCGACTATGACAACATCTACCGAATCCAGCGTCCCGACGGAAAGTCAAACTATGTCCTGATAAAGTGGGGCTTCATAAGCGACGACTTCAACGCGCAGACTTCGCTCATTAAACGACTTGTCCCGACTAAGGTGGACACCGTGCGCATAAAAGTCATCAAGAACTCCAAAGTCGCTGCCAACGAGGCTATTAACGTCGTTTACCAGGGTCGCTCGACCCAGTTGGTCACTGATTCCAAAGGCTATGTCATCTTGGAGGACATTCCACTCGGCGACCGTTTTTCGGCATACGCCGACGACAAGGACACAATGACCGACTACATCTGTGACGGCAGCGACGAGTACCATCTGCTCATCGGCACAAAGAGCGCGGACATGAACTTTGTGGTGGTAGATGTTACTGGCCAGCCGATTGCCGAGACCGATGTCTCGTTCACGTATGACGGCCGCACATATTTCGAGACCACGGACAGCCAGGGGCGTATCCGACTGCGCGACATTGCGGAAGGCACAGAAGTCGTCTGCAAGCAGGACAGCGCGACAGCGTCATTTGTCTGCGATGTCAATAGGCGCGAGTACCTTTTTGAGGGCGTAAGGTCGGTTGCGGAGATTGAAGTGACGGTGATGAACGAGAACGGCGAGGGCGTGCCGGGCGTGGATGTCAAGTTCACGTATAACGACAAGAGCCAGAGCGTATCGACTGACAGGAACGGCAAGGTCTCCATCGACAACATGCCGCCGGACACTGACTTCGAAATCGAGTGCAGCGGCAACAAGTACCAGACTGTCACTACAAAGCTCCATTCCCACGAGGGAATTAACATGGCTGAAATTAAGATTCGCAAGGTCTCCACGAAGGGCTGCATGACGATACGTGTCGTTGACGAGACGGGCGTTCCGATTGCCAACACGCTTGTGCGGTGCGAGACAGAAGATTTTAAGAGTGAATTTTACACAAACGAGAACGGCGAGATAGCCGTCGACCAGGCAAGTTACAACTCAAACGTAGTCTGCACCCAGATTATCAACGGCCTTGGCTCCCACCGCCACACGTTCCTGTTTGTCCATGGGACCACGGACTACGTGCTTAAAGGCACAAAGATACTCTCGGACGTGACCGACCTCGCTATCCACGTGACTAACAAAAAGAAAGAGGCCGTTCCAAACCTGCGGATATGCGTCGACGACGGTCATAACGTCGTCAATCGCATCACCGACAGCGACGGCAATGTCTCCGTGCCGGGGCTTGAGCGCGGTCGCTCGTACAACATCTCGACCGAGTATGACGGCAAGAGCACCGAACTCGAATACATCCCGCGCCAGCCGCAGGAAACATTGAACCTTCAGGTCGGCCGTAACAACATTGGCTTCCTGCTGTGGCTCATACCGCTCATCGGACTTTTGGTGTGGTTGATTGTGGCTTTTGTAATTCCGAAAATCACCGAGCTGTTGAACGCGCCGATTATCGTAGAGGACACGGTAGCCAGCCGCAATCTCCAGCCGGTGGACACTGTGGCGGTCGATACTGTGAAGGTCAAGGAAACGCCGCCCGAACCCGAGCCAGTCAAGGGCATGGTCTTGACAGTGAAGGACGGAAAGACCGGCGACTTCCTCCCGGGCGCAAAAATCAAGCTTGAATATGGCAAGAACAAGAAACTCGAAGGCGTGACCGGCGAGGATGGAAAGTTCAATTTTGAGGAAGTGCCGATGGACGACTCCCTGTTACAGGTAAAGGTGACTGTCAATGCCGACGGACATGACGAGTATATCGCGTCGTTCCTCTACACGCCCGAGAAGGTCGTCGAGGTGTCCGAAACGTCTTTTGACTCCAACGACATCCCGGTAAACTGTGGCTCCCTCATAGAGTCCAAGGGCTACCATTCGACAATCCGCACCGTCAATGTCAAAGTCCCCAAAGGCAAGTTGACTCTCGGTTTCGACACGTTCTCGATTCCTGACGAGGTGATTGTGTACACCGGCAGGGCGTCGCAGATTTCGGACGACAAAATCATATACCGCACCGACGGCTTTGTCAAGGGCCCGTTCAGGAAAGTGACTTTTGACTACGACACGCCGGACGGCATAATCACAGTGCGCATTAACGGCGGCGACAACTCGAAGACGCAGTGGTACTTCCGTGTATACTGCCCGACTGCGCCGAAGTCACCGGCTAAAAAGTAAAACACATACGCTAACTAAACCGCATACAACATGAACATCGTATCAACAAAAGAAATATCCGACATCCGCTATCTGTTAGGCAGTTCGGTGACGGCTCCCAACATGTACCGGCAGATTAGGGCGACATTCCCGGATTCTAATGTCTACATGATATTCGCCGAGCCGATCGTCTTAGAGGACGGACGCAAAATCGCCTGGTCGAGCAGCTATCCGGGCAACGCGGTATGCTACTCGCGGCTCTCCGACGAGGACAAGAGCAATGCGCAGGACATCTTGAGCAAGGAGATGGGCGCGCTTGTGAACGCCGTGAAGAAGTTTGACGACAATACAATCGTCGACTTCATCAACAACTGCATGGAGATTCCCACGTTGGACGATGTTTATGTAGTCGGCAGCGGCGCAGACCGCCACGTCGTGATTACGGAGTGGGGCTTCGTGCCCGACACGCCGGGCGCGGAGAAGGGACTGCTCATTAAGTTCCTTAACATCAGGAAGATACCGATGAAGTTCAAGGTCGTTTATAATGACGACCTGACGAGTGCGCCGTTTGAGGACGTATTGTTCGAGGTGGACGGAAAGCCCATGTCCGCCAAGAGCGACGCTAACGGCGAAATCACGCTCGAAAAGATTAAGGAAAATGCCTTTGTGAAGGCGTGGGACGCGCTCGACAGTGAGAAAACGACGCTCCAGACGTTCACTTGCTATCCCGACGGCAACTATACAATCAAGGTCATTCCCAAGGGCGACATGAAAATCAAGGTTGTCGACCAGAATGATAACGTGCAGCCCGAGGCGAGGTTCATGTTTGAGTTTGACGGACAGTCGGTTTCCATGACCTCCAACAGTGACGGTGTGATAACCATCGAGCATCTTCGTAACGGCACAAAGGTCGAGGCGTACCAGACCGGCGAGGCTGGCACAAGCGAGAATGTCAACACTTTTATCTACGACCGCAAGACTGGCTGGTACAAGATTGTGTTGCCGGTAGTCACAGTCGCGCCGCCGCCACCGCCCGCGACCCACAACATGAGGTTCAAGGTTGTCGATGAGAAGAACAACGTCATCAAGAGTGCTGAAATCACTGTCAAATATGACGGCAAGACCGAAACACTCTGGACCGATGCCGACGGATATGCCGAACTGAAGGACGTTCCCATCGGCACAGTCGTCGAGGCAAAGGCAAAGAAATAAATTTGAAAGATTTCCCGCGTAGCGGGAAAAAAATATAAGGGATTTATTGTGAAAGGTCAAGGTACATTCGTCAATAGTGGCGAGGATTCGGAATTTGTTGTGATGGTCAAAGGCCCGCGTTACAGGTGGCTTTGGCTGTTGCTTCTGCTGTTGTTGCCGCTGCTGCTCTTGCTGCGGTTCGACAAGGATGTCACATTCTTGACGCAGGACGCGAAGGACGGCGCTGCGCTCTCTGATGTTAACCTTGATTTTTATTATGTCGATTATTCTTTGCTAAAAACCAATCCCACGAGTTTTTTTGTAGCTGACACTGTCAAACTGAACGGCAAAACTTTACAAGATGGCAAATTGACGTTTACAAATGTGAAATACTCGTTGTATTCTGTCATATTCCATTCCGGCGCGCAGACCGAGGTCAAGGCTTGTGCAATGTGCGCCGCCTCCGACACGCTCCATCCGTTGTTCTCGGTTTTGCAGGACGCATTGCCGTACCGGGTCAATGTTGCCGTAGACCGAACAGATTTGATTTTTAAAGTCTTGGATAAGGATGATAACCAGCCACTTGTGGGGGCGGATGTTGAAGTGATAGTTGAAGGTAACTCGACACACTTGGAGACCGATGCGTCCGGCTATGTGACTGTGGAAGGTGTCGGTCGGTGCGTCGATGTCGCTGTCAATGCTCAAAAAGAAGGCTACAAGGGCGACACAATAGTTGCCGATGTCGCTACAATCCTTCAGGGCGAACATAACAGCACGTTGCTCCTAAAACCCGGCAAGGGTGTCATCTCGTTCACTGTGGAAGACCTCGAAAGCGGCCAGCCCGTGCCTGACGTGGTTGCAAAACTGATTGTGGACGGCGCGACAATGGAGGCGACGACTAACACGAATGGGGTAGGGAAGGGCGTTTTTGAAGACGTCGGCTCAAAGGTTAAATTCGAGGTCGGACTGAGCCGCCAGTATTACCATGATACTTTAACTAAGAAGTATAAAGTTTCTGAGTTTGAACGGCTTAAAGACGACCAAAAAATATTCAAGATGCGTCCGCGCCGCGACAATCTCGTCTTCCGCGATGTCGATTCGGTTTCTGGTACGCCGATTGCTGGCGGAGCAAACCATGTTTTCGTCAATGGCGAAGACCGTGGGACACTCCATTCCAACCGTCAAGGCTGCTTTACAATTGGAAACATCGGCGCAAATGACGAAATTAAGATTGAAGCGTCCCACGCAAAGTACAAAGATAAAACTGTAACCCTCAAAGGTTCAGATGTTTTGTCAAACAACCAGCGCAAGCGCGATGTCGTCATGTCGCCCAAGCAGCTGTTTGCGGCGATACCGCCACGTCCACGGCGTAATTGTGGCGTCCATTTCTCCGGCACGTTGCTTTCCGACTCTAAGATTCAGGGGCATATTTCCAAGATTTACGAGCCTGACATCTACGGCGAATATGTCGGCGACGGCCGCTATGCAAACAATCAGGCGGCGTTCCCGAAGGCTGTCAAGTATACTTTTGACGCAATCGCCGTCGACAAGGGCACTCATCTCAAAGTCTACAGCAAGCCCAACTTCAAGGGCGAGGTTTTGCTCGATGTCTCCGGCCCCTACCTTGTCAATAATGTCAAGTGGAAGGACGAGGCGCGTATCAAGGGCTTCATCACGAAAGATTTTTCGCCGGAGTTCGAGGCTAACTATCCCAAGTCATGCCGCCACTGGTCCGAGTCCAATATGAACTCGTGGGACTTTGGCTCTGTCGTGATTACCTGTGACGAGTAAGAATACACCTTTCCATAAAAAAGAAAGCCCCGCGATTCACATCGTAGGGCTTGTAGACCTATGAGGATTCGAACCTCAAATAACAGAACCAAAATCTGCTGTGTTACCATTACACCATAGGTCTGTCCAAAAATACTATACTGTAACTATGTTGTAACTATACTGCAACTATGCTTTTGCAAACTCGGAAGCATCAACCTTTCAATAATAACTATCAACATGGCAACGTGTAAAGTTTCCGTCGTGTTAACTTCCTGTTTGCGGATGCAAAATTAGTCATATTATTTTTATCCACCAAATTTTTTTGCATTTTTTTTGTGATTTTGCCGCAATCTTGTTAATTTTGCGTCTGAAAACACATCAAAATGACATTAAATGAAAGATTTTAAATTTTATGACCGTGTGGCAGGCTGGGCGACATTCGCGGTGGCTTTGGTCTGCTACCTGCTTACAGTCGAGCCTACAGCGAGTTGGTGGGACTGTGGCGAGTTCATAGCCACAGCAGTCAAGCTTGAAGTCGGACATCCCCCGGGAGCTCCGTTGTGGATGATTATAGGCAGGGTCGCCGCCCTTCTCGCGCCGGACGACGCGCACATGGCGTTGATGATGAACTGTACCGCCGTGCTTGCTGCGGCTTTCACGTCGCTGTTCCTGTTCTGGAGCGTGACGCATATCGCCCGCAGGATTGTGGAGCGCAAGTACCATGACGGCGAGAGGCTTTCGTCGTATGATGCCGGCGAGACCGTGGCAGTCTTGGCGGCGGGCGTTGTCGGCAGCCTTATATATACATTCTGCGACACTGCATGGTTCTCGGCTGTGGAGGCTGAGGTCTATAGCATGAGCAGCCTTTTCACGGCTGTCGTGTTTTGGCTTATCCTCAGATGGGACGAACACGCCGACGAGCCGTATGCTAACCGTTGGCTTATCCTCATCGCATACCTTATGGGACTTAGCATCGGTGTCCATTTGCTTAACCTTCTTGTCATTCCGGCGATTGTGCTTGTGTACTATTACCGCAAGTACGACAGCCAAAACACGAAAGGCGTGTTGCTGGCGTTGGCGGTGTCGGTCATGATTTTGGCGTTTGTGCTGTATTTTATCATACCGCAGACTGTCAATATCGGCGCGTACTTCGACTTGTTCTTCGTAAACACTCTCGGACTGCCGTACTATTCCGGCATCATAACTTTTGTCATCCTGGTCATGGGCGGGCTTGGCTACATGGTCTGGCGCACTCATAATCAGGGCAAGGCACTTTCCAACACGATTTACTTGGCGGTCTTCATGATCATGCTGGGTTATATGTCGTTTGCAATGACGGTCATCCGCTCGTTCAGCAATCCGCCTATCAATGAGAACCAGCCGAGTGACGGGTTCAGCCTTTTGAGCTACCTCAACCGCGAGCAGTACGGCGACAATCCTCTGTTCTACGGGCCATATTTCACTGCGGACATTGTGGGCAGCGAGAACGAGTATACCTACATCCCTGACAACGGCAAGTACCTCAAAATCCAAAAGCCGTCGCCCAAGTACACCTACGATGCCAAGAACCAGGGATTTTTCCCGAGGATGTACTCCACAAACGAGAACCACATCCAGGTTTATAAGCAGTGGGGCGGGCTTGACAACACTACCGACCGTCCGACATTCGGGCAGAACATGCGCTTTTTCATCACATACCAGCTCGGCCACATGTATTTCCGCTATTTCATGTGGAACTTCTCCGGCCGTCAGACTGATGTGCAGAATGGCGCGGGCAGCTACATAAACGGCAACTGGATTACCGGCATTAATTTCATCGACAAACTCAAGGGCGCGGGCTCAGACGGTCTTCCCGACCGTTATGCCAATAACCACGGACGCAATGTCTACTACCTCCTGCCGCTGCTGTTGGGTTTGTTGGGCATTTTCATAAGCTGTAACTATGACGGGCGGAACTGTTTCGTCGTGTTCATGTTCTTCATCATGACTGGCGTTGCGATTGTGTTCTACCTCAACCAGACACCGTACCAGCCGCGTGAGCGTGACTATGCGTATGCCGGCTCGTTCTATGCGTTCAGTATATGGTGCGGGCTTGGCGTTATGGCTATTTGGGACTGGCTTAAGAACCTCGGCGGCGAGAAGAAGTACTTGACGCCGGTGGTTGCCGCTGCGGTGTCGTGCGTGGCAGTGCTTGTGCCAGTGCAGATGGCGTCTCAAAATTGGGACGACCACGACCGCTCGGGACGCTACACGTGCCGCGATTTCGCTGCGGATTACCTCGAGTCGTGCGCGCCTAACTCCATACTGTTCACTTTCGGCGATAACGACACATTCCCGTTGTGGTACTGCCAGGAAGTCGAGGGCATCAGGCGCGACGTCCGCGTTGTCAATCTTTCGCTCGCCGGTTGTGACTGGTATCTCAAGCAGACCCAGGAGCGCAAATACGAGAGCGCGCCTGTGCCGATGACGCTCGACTATGCCAAGTACCGCCAGGACAAACGCAATATCGTCATCTGCACCGACCAAAAGGGACGTTTTGTAAAGGAGAAGTACGACCTCAACAAGGCTGCGCTTGCGCCGGAGTATTCGAAGCTTTACGGCGACTTCATGCAGCTCATCTCGACAACGAATTTTGCCGAGAAATATCCGAGCGACTTCAAGCAGGTTTCGGGTGGATATGAGAATGTCGGAATCGCATTGTTTACAAAACTAATCAACCAGCTCTCGAACCCGCAGACTGCAAAAAGCGTTTTTGGCGAGGGCAACACTGCCGCCATCAACAGCATCAAGGAGCGCACAGATGCCCTTCTGAACACTATCAATGGCTGTTACACGCCGATTTCGCTGGCGATGACAGTGGCTGGCGACGACAAGGACATGGTTACATTAAGCAACGGCGAAAGTTACAATTATATACCAGCCAAGAAAATCTCCATTCCTGTCAACAAGAAGAACTGCATGGCGTGTGGCACTCTCGACGAGAGGAACGCGTCGCGCGCGCAGTCCGAAATCCACTGGGACATTCCCAAGAACTACTTCACAAAGAGCGACTTGGCTATAATGGACATTCTTGCCGCAAACGACTGGGAGCGTCCGGTGTATTTTGCGGCGAGCGGCAGCATCAGCGACTATATCGGCTTGGACAAGTTCATGCGCCTCGAAGGCTTCGCTTACCGCCTTGTGCCGTACCAGGTCAAACCCGAGGCGCGCGAGATTGGCGAGATAGACACTAAGCTGATGTACGACAACATGATGAACAAGTTCAAGTGGGGTCGTATGGAGGAGCCTGATGTCGTCATCGAGGAGAATAACCGCCGTCAAATCGGCATCATGGACATGCGCGGTATGTTCTCGCGTCTTGCAGAATGTCTTGTCGCCGAAGGTCAGACCGATAAGGCAAAGGCGGTGATGAAAAAATGCCTTGAACTCATCCCTGATGATAAAGTTGCGTATGACTACACAATGTTGCCGGTAGTAACAGCATTGTACACCGCCGGAATGAAGGACGAGGCGGAGTCTGTGTGCATGAAGATTGCCAACGACTATGACGGCATACTCAACTGGCTGTTAAACCTCAAACGCGACGGCTTCTTCGAGCAGCGCGAGTTCAGCATGGGCGTGTCGATACTCGGCTATGTCGCCCAGGAACTCCTTGACAATGGCGCAGACGATAAGGCGGAGGAAGTCGCCAACATTTATTCAAAATACGCAGCGATGTTGCAATAAGTGTGTAAATAACAACTTTTTGCCATGAAAAAAGGCCGCATACTTGCCGTGGACGACAATGCCGGGATACGGGCGACTTTAAAAATCCTGTTGCCGGCGTATTTTGAGGAGGTGAGGATTATCGCCTCCCCGAATACGATAGTGAGCGAACTCGAAAACTTTGCGCCGCACGTCGTGCTGTTGGACATGAACTTCAAGGCAGAGACCAACACCGGCAACGAGGGGCTTTTTTGGATTGGCGAAATAAGGAAACTCTCACCAAAGACACAGGTCGTGCTGTTCACGGCGTATGCCGATGTGCAGCTTGCTGTGGAGGGCATGAAGAAGGGCGCGTTTGACTTCATAGTCAAGCCGTGGGACAATAAGAAGTTCGTCTCCACGCTCTCCGCCGCCTGCGACTGTGCCATGAAGGACGCGCCAAAGTCCGCTGTAGCCAATAGTGGCGGTGGCCTGATGTATTGGGGCGACTCGCCACAGATGGTCGCCATAAGGAAAACGGTAGAGAAGATTGCCCCGACGGATGCGTCAGTGCTCATCACTGGCGAGAATGGCACCGGCAAGGACGTCCTCGCGCGTGAAATCCACCGGCTGTCGAGCCGCAAGTCGCACGAGATGGTAGCCGTGGACGCTGGCGCGATAACGGAGTCACTTTTTGAAAGCGAGCTTTTCGGCCACGTCAAGGGCGCGTTCACCGACGCAAAGTCCGACCACGTAGGCAAGTTTGAACTCGCGGACAAGTCGACGCTGTTCCTCGACGAGATTGGAAATATCCCGCTGCATCTCCAGGCTAAACTTCTCCGTGCAATCCAGAACAAGAAAATCACGAAAGTCGGCGACACAAGGGAAGTGCCGGTGGACATACGGCTGATTTGTGCGACGAATGTCAATCTCGAAAAACTCGTCAGCGACGGACGTTTCCGCGAAGACCTTTTTTATAGGATCAACACTGTCCACATCGCCCTGCCGCCGCTGAGGGAGCGTCCAGACGACATTGTGCCGCTTGCGGAAAGATACATTGGCGTTTATAATGAAAAGTATAACCGCCAAATCTCTGGCATCAGTCCCGAGGGCGTGCAGAAGTTGCGCCAAAATCCGTGGAACGGCAATATCCGTGAGCTTCAGAATGCAATCGAAAAGGCCGTAATCCTCGCCGAGCATGATTTTCTCGGGCCAAGCGACTTCCAGTTTGCCGTGAAAGCCGCCGCCATGCCGTTTGTCGGTACAGCCAACACAAACCTCGAGGCCGCTGAAAAACAGGTCATCCAAAATGCTATCGCAAAATATTCCGGCAACCTCTCGCTTGTCGCCAAGAGCCTTAACATCAGCCGCCCGACGCTCTACAACAAACTTAAAAAGTATGGTCTATGATTTGGCTGGTGGCGGTTGGCGGGGTTGTGGTCGGTTTTGTGGCTGGTTTTATATTCATGACATACCGCAATGCCAAGAAGATTAACTTCCTGATGGACGCGATAGAGGACGGCGAGATGAATTTTCGTTTTAGCCCCGAGTCGCCTGTCAATAAAGCACTTAACCGTTTGCGGAAGATTTTTGAGAAGATGAAGCGTGAGAATGAGAGCGAGTCGTGGTCAAAGTTAATCCGCGTCCTGACGCATGAGATTATGAACACTGTCACTCCAATCGCCGTCCTGAGCGAGTCGCTCGCGGAGGACGACACTTTGGACACGAAGACCGGTCTCGAAACTATCGCCGCGTCGTCTAAAAACCTCATTAATTTTGTCAATTCGTACCGCAGCCTTTCCAAACTCGACCGCCCGGTAAAGCGTCCTGTGGTTGTCAAGGATTTGATAGACAGTGTAGTTAAGCTTGACGAAAAGTATCTTGAGGAGAATGGCGTGGCGTGCGGCGCGCGCTATCTTTCGCCAGATATTCTTATCTATGCCGACCATGGCCAGATTTCTCAAATCCTCATTAACCTCATCAAGAATGCTGTCCAGGCGGAAAGCAAGTCAATCGAAATTACCGCCGAAATCTCCGCGTCGGACGAGGTCGTGGTCCGCGTGAAGGATGATGGCAACCCGATTTCCAAGGAGAATTTCGAGCAGATTTTTGTCCCGTTTTACACTACGAAATCCGACGGCTCCGGCATCGGCCTTAGCCTTTCGCGCCAAATCATGCGCCTCCATAACGGCACTCTCGACCTCGAACAGAGCGACGACCGCGCGACGACGTTTGTGATGAGGTTTGCTTAGTACATCATGCCGAAAAGCCACAGTGGAATTTTGTTCGCGTGGCCGATTTCCATGTTGTCGCTGACGGCAAAACTGTCCTTTATGTCTTTTATTTGGGAGAATCCTTTTTTTCTTCCGCCAACTTCAAAAAGATATTTGCCATCGACGGCCAAGTCGCCGCTTTCGGGCATGTGCATGCTGTGTCCGACGCATAACTGTGACGCTAAGAAGGTCTCGCGCATTGTGCCCTGGTCGGTCTCGTTTGAAAGTGCGAACATGATGTTGGTGTTGCTGAATAGGATTTTCTCGGGCTTGACAAGCGTTTTTATGTTTTTCTCCGAGGAGTAAAGTCTTCTGATAAGCGCGGCTCTATCCATTAAGTCGATGAGTTTCAGTGCATTGTTTCGTGATGCCTGGAGGCTGTTGCATAGCGAGGATATATTGAGCGTATATGGGGTCGTTTCCGCCAAAATGCCCAACAGTTGTTTAGCCTTGTATACGGAGTCATATTCAATCTTGCCGACCGATATGATTTCGCTGCTGATGAACAAATTTTAGGTCGATTTTTTACTTTTGAAAGTTAAATTTTGGAAGATTTTTTACTTTAGAAAGTTAAATTTGATTGTAGGGATTGTCCAAAAAGGCGTTTTTGTGTAGGGCTGGGGCATTGCCCCAGCCCTACAATAGCCACAAATGGCATATATGTTATGGTGTGGCATTGCCGCAATCCCTTTTGGAACAGACCATTAACATAAGTTGATAAAAAAACTCCCCTTGAAATCTGTTTTTCAAGGGGTGTTTTTATAGTGTGTGGTAAAAGACCAGTGTGTTGTACTTACTCGCCAATAACAGCTGTAACCGATACGATGGTTATAGTATTATCAAGAGCGTAATCGAAGATTCTTACCGTACCTAACTTGTCGGCAGGTGCATCGGGTGTGATAGTCAAAGTCTTGACATCTGAACCGGCCTCGAACGCAAGCTTTGTGGAGTTTGCAGCCTCGCCGTTAGCCCAACCAACCGACTCAGAGTCGAAGTGGAATACGCATCCGATACCGTCCTGGGCTGTAGCATCCTTGTATTTGACAACTATTTTCTTATAATTGCCGCCCTGCATGTCGGTAGGAATTGCGAAACCGAACTCACCTTTCTGCCAATCTTCCTCTCCCTTCGACATTTTGAGGGTTACAGAACCGTCTGCATTATTCGTAACGTCACAAAACTGCGACCATATAGTAGAAAGATCCAATGCAAGTTCAGCGACTGCGACATCATTATTTCCGCTCTGCTCCCATACTGCGTAGAGAGTTGTGTCGGCATCGACGGTGATGTCAGCCTTTACTTCGCCGCCTTTCTCGGTAGCCCAGCCTTTGAAAGTGTAGCCTTCCTTGGTCGGTGCTTCAACGCTTACCGCTTTGCCTTTTTCAACTTCGATTTCTGCAACTTCAGAGCCGCCGTCTGTGTCGAATGTGACTTTCACTTTCACTATCTCTGCGGTAGGTGTTGCCTCGGGGATTGTAGGTGTTGCCTCGGGGATTGTCACCTTTGTAGTGAGGGGTGCGTCGATGCCTTTGAATTTGATTGAAACAGTCTGCTCGCCGGTGGGAAGTTCGGCACCGTCCTTGGGTGTGCCGGTGATTGTGTTGCCCTCTTTCTTGACGTTGAGTTCAAGATCGCCAACCTTTGCTGTTTCTACTTCGGGGAGATTCTCGCCTGTTACGATGATTGCGCCGTCTTTGACTTCTGCGTTAGTGATTTTAGGCACGTTCACAATCTCTACAGGATCTTCTTCATCATCGTCGCCGCAGGATGTTGCGACAAACGAGAACGCCAATAGGCCAGAGAGAACGAGCATCGTCGATACTCTTAGAAACTTTCTCTTCATAATGTGTTGTTTTAGTAAGTTAATAATTAATTCAAACAAAATATAATCAAATTGTCATTAGTGCTGTGTAATCGGTACAATGTAATTGGTTTGATACAATGTAACTGGTAAATATCACGACCCAGAACTATGACCAATTTTCCATTCCACCAAATTTTTTTTGAAGTTTTTTTAGTATTCGTTTGCAAGATGTTGATTTGCTGCTTGTTGGTTCTTGATTTTTTTTTGATTATTTTTCGTAGTGACAGGTTAAACTTTGTGCGATTTTGGTAGTCGTAAAAAATTTTCCGCAAATTTTACACGTGTTTTGGTTTTTATCACTAAATTTGTGTCGGCGAACTTTAATGGACATACCGCCGCGTTAATCATGGAAACTGCTAAGACAAAAGAACTCACTAATTTTTTATACACAAGCCATACCGACAAGGGTGCTGTCCGCTCTAATAACGAGGACTCTTGTGGCTATGTCGATTCTGTGAACGGCCATGTCTTTGTCGTCTGTGATGGTTGTGGCGGTATGCCATGCGGCGAGAAGGCGTCGCAGACCGTGGTTAACTCGTTGAAGTTTTTCTTCACGAACTATTACTACAAGGACCCGATACAGGCCATCAAGGACGCCATCGACTATGCGCAGACGCGCCTTTTGGAAGAAGGGCGTATCCACCCCGAGTGCGAGGGCATGGCGACGACGCTTGTCCTTGCGCTCGTGAGGTATAACAAGGTCTATTACGCAAATATCGGCGACTCAAGGATTTATTATCTTTCGCGAGGCGAGTTGAGGCAGGTCACGAAGGACGACAGCTATGTCCAGCATCTTGTGGACAGTGGCAAGTTGAAGCCGGAGGACGCCGAGAGCCACCCTCGGAAGAACGAGCTTGTCCAGGCGATGGGGCTTGACACAATCGAGCCGCACGTGTACCGTCACCCGCTCACGCCTGATGACGACGAAATGGTGCTTTTATGCACCGACGGGCTGTACAACATGGTGCCGAGGCAGGACATTCTCGCGACGCTCTCGCGCAGCGGATATATTGAGGACAAGGGCGCGGAGCTGTTGCGCACTGCCATTGACAATGGCGGGTATGACAACATAACGTTCCAGTTGATAAAGTTTTTTAACATCAACAGTGTCACTGCCGAGCGCACCGAGCAGACTGCCGTCGTCGCCGAGGACGCGAATGATGTCGCCGAAAAGCGCACGCCGGTGACTGTCGCCATACTGTCGGTGCTTGTCATAATCCTTGGCGTGCTGATGTACCTCAAGGAGGCGAAGACACACGCGAGCGTGGGGCAGGGCAGGGTAGACTTCGGCGGCGACGAGGTTGTCGTGTGTGACCTCGGCGCGGCTAACAGCCTCGACTCAATCGCCGGAATATTCGGCGTCGAGCCACAGTCGATTACCGTCACGTCGTTTCCCGACGGTCGATGCCAGGTGAGGGTTCCAGTCAAGAAAATCCACATTGTGCGGTTTTATGACAACCTCATGACGCTCGAGATGCTGTATGGGACGCCGCGGGAGAAGATAATCCGGGCAAACTCGCTGCATGGCGAATTTGACATCGAGCCAGCCTCTGAAATCATAATACCACTATAAATGCCAATGCCAAAGAACTCGATGATAGGACGGCGGCTCGGCAATTACAAGGTAGAATCACTTGTTGCCGAGGGGGGCATGAGCAGCGTCTACGAAGGCGTCCACATGCTCTTAGGGCGGCGTGTGGCCATAAAGCAGCTCAACCCGATGCTCGCACAAAAAGAAGGCGTTAAAGAAAGGCTTAAGAACGAGGCTGTTACATTGTCAAAGTTAAAGCATCCCCACATAGTCACTATCTATGACTATATCGACTGTGACGAAGGCACGTTCATCATCGAGGAACTCATAAACGGCATACCGCTTAACGAATACATAAAGAACGAGTCGGGTCCCATTCCCGAGCACAAGGCGATTAAGTACATGCTCCAGATGCTCGACGCCGTGGGCTACATGCACTCCAAGAATGTCATACACCGCGACATAAAGCCCGGCAACTTCGTCATCACGCCCGACAATGAGGTCAAGATACTTGACTTTGGCATTGCGCAGATGATAGACATGCCCGCGCCGCATATCACAAAACCCGGCACAAAGGTCGGCACTGCGCTCTACATGAGCCCGCAGCAGGTCAAGGGGCAGCCCTTAGACCGCAGGACGGACATTTATTCGCTTGGCATAACGTTCTTCCAGATGTTGACCGGGCAGCATCCGTATAGCAACAAACTCAGCGAGTATGAGATTTATAACAAAATCATCAACGACCCGCTGCCGCCGCCGTCATCTATTTACGCCGGGATTTCGCCGCAGATGGAGGAGGTCATCTACAAGGCGACTGCCAAGCGTCCGCTCGACCGGTACCAGGACTGCAACGCCTTCCGCCGCGACATCCTCGCCATAATGCCACAGACCGAGTCCAAGTCGAGCTTGAACGACACGCAGATTTTTGAAATCGACGCGCCGACGGACAAGGAACGCCACTCGTCATTCGCCAAGAACGCGCTGATGATGCTCGTCGTGGCGACTTTTGTAATCGCGGTAGCGGTGTCCATGTTCACCTTGAACCGCAGCGACCAGATGCACGTCATCGCGCATAACACGCACCTCTACGCCGCCGACAGCCTTGGTTCAAAGATGATAGACAACCTCAATTATGGCGAGACTGTGCGCATAGGCTCCGACAAGCCCGAGCAGACCGACGGCGGCGGGAACGTGTGGGTTGAGGCCGTGTCGCTGCGTGGAATTAAGGGTTTTGTGCCGAAGATCCACATCGCCACGCCAAAAGTCTACCAGCAGTTCAACTCCATGTTTGCCAATAAGGACGCGATAGAGTTGACGCCAAACGAGTACAGGCCGAGGCTGTGGAAATATTTTGTGGGCAACAAGTATTTCAAGAACACGACGTCCCAGTGGACGATTTCCGGCGAGAATGGCAACAACCTCGGGTACAACGGCATTGCGACGGGACAGTATGATGGAGTTGAAGGCACGGACTTCGCATGTGTAATCCACAGTGAGACTGACAAATCCTGCAAACTCCTTATTTTCCTCGACAACACGAGCAAGGCCATCTCCGTGGACTTCCCGAACGAAATAAAGATTCGCACAATCCCCAAGGGCGAAGCGGGCGGCGGGTGGTACCTCGGCAATGTCTACACCCGCACGATGGCTAATGGCACTCATTACGAGGTCAACAAGTACGAGTTCCTCCACGACGACGGAATCCTTGTCCTCGATGTCGAGAGCGAGACAAACTCCGTGTGCTACTACAACCCCGAAGAAAACAAGATCCACCTCATGCCGCAGCCGAAATAAGGCGTGGCTATTCGGGTATGAGCGCGGAAATAGTTAATTTTTTTTGATAACAAAAACGTCATTACAAATATGGAAAACCAAAACTTCGTCCAATATCCTGACATCATGTCGGGCAAGAAAATACTGTATGTCCACGGCTTTGGCTCGTCTGGCGCGAGTGGCACTGCGAAAAACCTCCGCAACCTCCTGCCAAACACCGAGGTCATCGCCCCTGACCTGCCGCTCAGCCCGCTTAAGGCGATGGAACTGTTGCACAATGTGTGCGCCAATGACAAGCCCGATTTGATAATCGGCACGTCGATGGGCGGGTTCTACGCCGAGCAGTTGTATGGGTTTTACAGGATTGTCGTCAATCCCGCTTTCCAAATCGGCGATACAATAAAGAAACTCCACGGCATGGGCAAGCAGAAATGGCTCAACCCGCGTCAGGACGGAGAGACTGAGTTTTGGGTCACGCAGCCCATAATCGACGAGTTCAAGGAAGTCATGAAAAACTCATTCTCCGCCGTCGACGCCAACGAGCACCGCAATCTTGTCTATGGACTTTTTGGCGACCATGACCCCGTAGTCCATACGCATGACATCTTCGCGTCGAAGTACATGAACGCGATATATTTTGACGGCGAACACCGCCTTAACGAGCATGTCCTGCATAACTCCGTGCTGCCTGTCATAAGGTGGATTGACGACCGGCAGAACGGCACACAGCGTCCTATCGTGTACATGGATCTCGACAACACGCTTGTGGACTATGACAAAGGCGTGAGGAAGTTTGACGAAAAGACCTTGCAGGAATACGAAGGCCGTCCGTGGGACATTCCGGGATATTTCGCGGTTTTGGATCCGATGCCAGGCGCGGCCAAGGCGTTCCGGGCGTTGTCATTGAAGTACGACACGTACATACTTTCAAGCGCGCCATACAGCAACCCGTCGTCGTGGGGCGACAAGTTGATTTGGGTTCAAAAATGGCTCGGTGTGTCGGCATACCGCCGTCTGATAATCTCCCACCACAAGAACCTCAACTATGGCGACTACCTAATCGACGACCGCGATGTCAATGGCGCGAAGGAGTTCATGGGCGCGTTCCTCCAGTTTGGCAAGCCGCCCTACAAAACTTGGGAAGACGTGTTGGAGTTCTTCAGCCACATTGGGATTTGATGATTTGGCGATTTGTTGAATTGTTGATTTGGTGATTTAGAGGCGGTACCACAGGATTTGCAGGGCGATGTTAAGCACTATGAACGCGACGAAGAATATGTCGAGCCATAGCGACGGCTTGCTGTCGTGGAACACAGTCACGTACAGGATTGTGACGGGAATGGCAGTGAGCCTGAGAGCCTGGATGCTGAAATACGGCAGGAAAAACGTGCTGCCTACCACAATCAGGAACATTATCAACAACAATCGGTAAGCGCGGCTGCTGAAGAGGTTGTATTTTGGATATTCGTTAAGAATCATTACGCTGGCGATGATAAGTAGCAGTGTGCTTACGGCTATGCAGATTATGCTGTTGTAGGTGACTGTGAGGCCTGCGCCGACGGTGATGAGTGTGTGGAGGTAGTCGGAGAGCGGCTCCAATGTCCCCTCGACGAGATAATAAACCGCAAGGTAGAAGGTTATCGGAGTCAGGAATCCGACTACAAAGATGGACAGTTCGCCGCCCTTTATCGGTCTGAAAACCATGACCGCTATAAGCCCGATGACAAGCATGACCGCCGCCGGTGTGCAGAACAGCGTCGCAATCCCGAAGAACAGCCCCGCGTCGAAGAATGTCCACGAGGCGTTGTCCATGCTGTGGCAAGCAAAGACTTTGATAAGTCCGAGCGCGATGAAGATGTTTGCAATCTGCTCGGGCAGGAGAGTGTTGCACGGTACGAGCGAGAGCGTCATCGGCAGGAACACCAGCGCAAACAGCGACGGCTTGGCGCGTGTAAGCTCGAAGTCCGAGTTAAGCAGCACCAGCACCGACAGTTCTGCGGTCATGGCCAATAGTGACGCTATCTGTGTCCAGACGGTCACTGTGCCGCCGAAAATCATGCCGTATAGCGTGTTGAACAGCGGAGTGCCGTTCTCTGGCTCAATGATGTACTGTCTTGTGTGCGGCAGGAATATCGCCGGCACGGTCAGCAGCAGCACGACCGCAACCGCAGCCATGGCCTCCATGCCGTTTTGCTTTGCTTGTTTAAGTATCATGTCTGTTTCGTAAGGCTTGTGGCCTGTAAGTTGTTCAATGTCAAGTAAAAAATGAATTACGAATTATGAATCGCTAACTGACGGCGTGTCGTGTTTCGTAATTCATAATTCGTAATTAAAAAAACGCTGGGTTACGCAATTATCGTGCAGCCGGCGCAGGGCTTGAGCTGTTTGAAGAAGTCGTTGCCCTTGTCGTCAACGAGGATGAAGGCGGGGAAGTCCTGGACTTCGATTTTCCAGATGGCTTCCATGCCGAGTTCGGGGTATTCCACGCACTCGATCGACTTGATGTTGTTTTGCGCGAGGATGGCAGCCGGGCCGCCGATAGAGCCGAGGTAGAAGCCGCCGTGCTTCTTGCAGGCGTTGGTGACGGCCTCGGTGCGGTTGCCCTTGGCGAGCATTATCATCGAGCCGCCGTGGTCTTGGAACTCGTCAACGTAGGGATCCATGCGGTTGGCGGTCGTCGGGCCCATCGAACCGCAGGGCATTCCTTCGGGCGTCTTGGCGGGGCCGGCGTAGTAAATCGGGTGGTCCTTCATGTACTGCGGAAGGTCTTCGCCGGCGTCGAGACGCGCTTTGAGCTTGGCGTGGGCGATGTCGCGGCCTACGATGATGGTGCCGTTGAGGGAAAGGCGGGTAGAGACGGGATATTTAGAGAGGATTTTGCAAACCTCGCTCATCGGCTGGTTGAGGTCGATTTTCACTGCGTCGCCCTCGCCCGCGTTGCGAAGCGATTCGGGGATGAGTTCGTAGGGCTTGTCGTCCATCTTCTCAATCCAGATGCCGTCTTTGTTGATTTTTGCCTTGATGTTGCGGTCGGCGGAACAACTTACGCCCAACCCTATCGGGCAGCTTGCGCCGTGCCTCGGCAAGCGGATTACGCGCACGTCGTGTGCCATGTATTTGCCCGAGAACTGTGCGCCGAGGCCGATTTTGTAAGCCTCTTGAAGAAGTTGTTTTTCGAGCTCGATGTCGCGGAATGCGCGGCCGGTCTCGTCGCCGGTGGTGGGAAGCGAGTCATAATAATGCGTCGAGGCGAGCTTGACAGTCAAGAGGTTTTTCTCTGCGCTCGTGCCGCCTATCACAAATGCGATGTGGTAGGGCGGGCAGGCTGCCGTGCCGAGCGATTTCATCTTCTCGACGAGGAAGGGGACGAGAGTGCCGGGGTTTTGGATGCGCGCCTTGGTTTCCTGATAGAGGTAGGTCTTGTTGGCAGAGCCGCCGCCTTTCGTTACCATCAGGAAACGGTATTCCATGCCTTCGGTGGCCTCGATGTCTATCTGAGCGGGAAGGTTGCAGCGTGTGTTTTTTTCCTCGTACATCGTCAGGGGCGCGTTTTGCGAGTAGCGAAGGTTGTCCTGCGTGTAGGTGTTGTAGACGCCCTTAGAGAGTGCCTCTTCGTCGCAAAATCCAGTCCAGACTTGCTGGCCTTTTTCGCCGTGGATTATCGCCGTGCCGGTGTCCTGGCAGAGGGGCAACTGTCCTTTGCACGATACCTCGGCGTTGCGCAGGAACGTCAGGGCAACGTACTTGTCGTTGTCGGAAGCCTCGGGGTCGCGAAGGATTTTGGCGACTTGCTCGTTGTGCTTGCGGCGCAGCATGAACGAAACGTCGTGGAACGCCTGTTGCGAAAGTTTTGTGAGGGCTTCGGGCGTTACCTTCAACATCGGTTTGCCCTCAAATTCGCCTACCGAAACGCCTTCTTTGGTAAGAAGGTAATATTCTGTGTCGTCGGCACCCAACTGAAACATGGGCGCGTACTTGAACTCTGGAATGTTAGCCATAATTATTTATTTGTTGATTTGTTGATTTGTTGATTTTCGATTTACTGATTTGATGATTTTCGATTGTCGTTCTGAGAGTTTAATTTTTGTTTGCAGGTTCGACGAGACGAAGACATTATTTTCAGAATATCTTCGCCTTCATTCATTAAATCCGATAATCTTTCTGTGGGGATAATGCCCGCTTCTACAAGCAATTCCATCCAAAACTGTGTTTCGTCAGACTCTTCCACCACAATGGATATTTTACTGTAAAACTCATTGTCTGATCTTGAACGGCATGCGGCACGATAATTGGCAGCAACAGAAGTTCCGCTTCGAAGAATCTGTCTGCCAATTACCTGAGCATCACCAGTTTTAGGCAATGCTCGGTACAATTTTATAATTCTAAGAGCAAACTGTTTGGTTCGCTCTTGTAAAAGCGCCGCCTTACTTTCCATGCTTATTTCCTCTTTCCTCTTTCCTCAACCAATCTTTCCTAAGAAGGTCCTTTCCGATGTCGCGGCGGTGGTATGCGCCGTCGAAAGTGATTTTGTTGGCGTCTTGAAGGGCGGCGGCGAGGGCGAGCGGGATGTCGTCGCCAAGTGCCGTTACCGCTATCACACGGCCGCCGTCCGTTACGAGTTTGCCGTCCTTCGTCTTCGTGCCGGCGTGGAACACCTGCGAGGTCTTGACGGTGTCGCAACCAGTGATTTCCTTGCCTTTTTCGTAACTGCCAGGGTAGCCGCCCGACACCAACATCACCGTTGCCGCCGTCTTGGGATTGAAGTTTATGGACTTGCCGCTGAGGTCGCCCTTTGCGGCGGCTTCCATGAGGTCGAGAAGGTCGCCGTCGATGCGAGGCATCACCGATTCGGTCTCGGGGTCGCCCATGCGGACATTGTATTCGATGACGTATGGGTCGCCGCCACAGTTAATCAGCCCGAAGAAGATAAATCCGCGGTAGTCGATTCCGTCGGCAATCAGGCCGTCGATGGTGGGCTTGACGATGCGCGTGTCGATTTTTTCCAAAAATTCCTTGTCGGCAAACGGCACGGGCGACACGCTGCCCATCCCGCCGGTATTGAGGCCCTCGTCGTTTTCGCCGATGCGCTTGTAGTCCTTGGCCTCGGGCAGCGTGATGTAGCCGCCGTGTCCGTCTGTCAGTACGAACACCGACAACTCGATGCCCGTCAAAAATTCTTCGATGACCACTTCTGCCGACGATTTGCCAAACTTGCCCGAAAACATCTCTTTGAGTTCGTTGCAAGCCACTTGGAAGTCGCTCTCGATGATTACGCCCTTGCCTGCGGCGGGGCCGTCGGCTTTGAGGACGTAGGGCGGCTGAAGGGTTTTGAGGAAGGCGACGGCTTCATCGTATGTGTCGCCGCTGAAAGTCTTGTAACGCGCCGTGGGGATGCCGTGGCGCACCATGAATTGTTTTGCGAAATCCTTGCTGCCTTCGAGCGTCGCGCCGTCTTTGGTGGGGCCGCAGACGAGGGGCGGGTTGGGTGTGGTTTTCAGGAAGTCGGCGAGGCCGTCGATGAGCGGCACTTCGGGCCCCACAACGACGAGGCTTATGTCGTTGTCCTTGACGGCCTTTGCGATGCCGTCGAAGTCCGAAACCTTGATGTCCAGGTTTTGGGCGATGTCCGCGATTCCGGGGTTGCCCGGCGCGGCGTATAGTTTTGTAAGTCTTGGGCTTTGGGCAATCTTCCACGCCAACGCGCTTTCCCTGCCGCCCGATCCTATCAGTAAGACGTTCATATTTCTGATTTTTGTGTGATTATTTTTGGTGTCAAAGATAAGAAAAATATTTTATGGATAGCATTATACTTGATAATTTTTAATGATTAACCAACGTCCAACTTTGCGTCCGCCTTCGCGAGCGACGATGCCCATGGCCTGTAGTTGAGAGATATAGCGTTGAAGAGTACGAAATCTGATGTCAAGTTTTTGCGCCAACTCGCTTGTCGTAATATTGGGGGTTATTTGAATCTCGTCAATAATAACTTTCTGAATATCAGATAATTCTTTTACGCCATTTTTTACGCCAATGCTGTCGGTTGCAAAATTGTCCGCAATAAAACCAGGGTGGCACGGAATGTCTATTAGGAAAAAAGAACGCGCATCTGGTTCAATGGTAATTTCCACTGGTTCTGGGATGGTCCAGTCCCTGTGATATAGGCTGTCGACCACGGCTTCCTCTAACGCTTGATATGGGTAGTTGTAGAATGTGCGTGCCTCTGCCTTGTCTCTAAGTTTGACAATTTGTTTTTTTATGACATTAGTACGCAAGAAGTCGAGCGTTTCTTTTGTAATTGCTTGACGTTGTGTGCCAAACAGTTCCGCCATCTGTTGCTGTGTTAGCCACACGGTATCGTTTTCGAGGCGGACTTCAAGTTTCACCGTCTCGTCGGGCTGATAGAGGACTATTTCGTTTGCTGATGCCATAGGTCATGTCGTTGATGCTGCAAAAATAGGAATAATTGTTCAAGCGCACAAATAATTTACGCATCCCACTTATACTCGAATTCCGAAAATAATTTTTACCTTTGTCCCCAAAAACCGAACAATGAAATTCACCGACATCCACAAAGTGTTGCTCCTGGGGTCGGGAGCGTTGAAAATTGGCGAGGCAGGCGAGTTTGACTACTCCGGCTCGCAGGCAGTCGATTAGTGGCGCAGCAAAGTCAGACGGTGCCTTAAATTTGTCTAACAAATGTTAAGGAGGTGCGGTGAGGCAGGGTATTTGATTTATATTTGCACAATAAAAGAAATTTTGTTAAATTTGTAACTGTAACAAAAATGAAAACAATATCTAAATGTTTTTTCCTTGCAATAGTGTGCATCGTAAACGCTTGCACACAGCCTCATCAGAGCAAGGAATGGCAGACGAATACTGAGTGGGAAGCATTCAGCATTGAAAGCGACAATTTTGTAGAGAATGATAGTTGCAAAGGTTTTGCATATCTTAATTATGCAAGAGGCTTACATCAAATTGCTTTATCTATTCCTATTGACACTACAAAGATGAAAATCAAAAAAACAGTTGAAGATGACCCCTATTTTCGTTGTTTCGATTGTAGTTTGGTGGTCAATGGAAACAATTACAAAGCGTATAGCACTATTTCAACCCTAAAAAATTCCTATTCTCTCGATATACATCCATCGTATTGGTTTGTGTATGAAACTTTTGGAGAAATCAATGTGCCAGATGGTACAGCAATAAATGTTGAAGTTAAGAAAGATAATCAATGTATTTATACATTTAATTTTTATCCTATTCCTTTAACTTCAACCCCCTAATCTGTATGTCGGCAACGGCTGTGCGGACAGCCACTATTTCACTTTGGATAACTGCCAGCCGTGCCGTGTCGCTGTGTATTCCTTGTAGTATTGCGAGTTGCGTGGACTGCATATTGACCATCGACTTTATGTTCTCGTTGATTGAGGTAGTGTGGTTTTGTACCTATGTGAGCCGTCTGTTTTTCAACAAATCGTAAAAAATTTTTTTTTATTGAAGTATTATTCTATTTTTGCAAAATCAAAAACAGAGGAAGTATGTCATATTACCCTTTATACAATATGAATTGTGATGACTTTGAAGCAATGGTCATTATGATTTGCAACCATATACTTGGTCCTTCCACCATTCCCTTTGCCAAGGGTAAGGATGGTGGCAAAGATGGCAAGTTTATCGGTAAGGCAAATTGTATCCCAAGCGAAGCCAAACCTTGGGATGGGAAAATAATCATACAAGCCAAACATACAGAAAGATTGAATGCAAGTTGTTCTGACTATGATTTCAACAAAAGATTAAATAATGAGGTGATTCCCGCCATAAAAAAATTGAAAGAGGAGAACAATATCGATTATTATCTTCTTTTTACGAACTACAAACTAACAGGGATAAAAGACACCGATATTGAAAAAAGAATCAAATCAGAAACAAACATTCCAACATTGTTGTTCGCGGACGAGAAAATTCAGGATTTTCTAAAAACATATCACGATGTGGTTAAAAAAGCGGAACTGAACAGATTGTTATTACCATTTGTGTTTGATGATACTGATATAGAAACGGTTGTTTCTTCACTAAGCAAATATGTGCGCAATGACATATTAGATTTGAACAAAGAAATATCGTTTGAATATCCGGGACTTGAAAAAAAGAACGAACTTAACAAAATGGGACAACAGTATTTTGAGAATGTTATTTGCACTTCGATGAATGACATTAACAAAATTAGTAGTTTTTTATCTGATCCTCTAAACGAAATAGTAGCTGATATTTATGACGATGCAGCGAATGAATTGAATGCTAAAATTACATTAAATAGGAATCAGTTCTACGAATTTGAACAAGTCATTGAGACAATTTACGACAGAGTGGTGAATACCTACGCTTCTGTTTTACACGGTAAAAAAAGATTGGTAAGAATATTGCTACTTTATATGTACTGTAATTGTGATATTGGTAAAAAACAATGATAGCACCTGATAAACATACGGATATAGGTACTTCTGTCCCATACATTGCCGCTCTTGCATTGAAACAAATCAAAGAAAGCGGTATTATTAGGTATGACGACCTAAAAAAGTACTTAACCAAACAGGCAAAGCGAAGTTTGGGCGATACGTTTTTGTATTCACTTTCATTTCTTTACTTGCTTGGACGTATATCATATAATCCAATGTCGGACTCGTTTATAGCAAAAATATGAAATTAGAAAAGGTATTCTCCGACCGCCAATTTAAGAATGTTAACTTCAACGAAGGTTACAACATAGTATTGGCGAACATTCAGGACACGCGAAGTAAAAAAGACACCCATAATTTGGGCAAGACCTCATTACTTCACGTGATAGATTTCCTATTGCTTAATAGGTTTACAAAAAAATCTGTTTTACTCACTAATCCTGTATTTGAGGGTCAGGTTTTCTATCTTGAAATAAAACTAAACCAAGGGGGGTATCTTGTAATTAAACGTGGTGTGTCCGAACCAACTAAAATATCATTTAAACATAATATATATAAACTTCCTGACTTTACACCACCATCCGAGTGGGATGAGGAAAAGGTGTCTTTTGATGCTGCAAGGGTCAAATTGAATTCATACTTGGGGTTTGATGTTCTGTCTGGATGGTCATATCGCAAATCGATTACATACTTTTTGCGTACACAAAAGGATTACTTGGACGTATTCCAACTTAACAAGTTTACTGGTAGGCATATCACTTGGAAACCTTTCGTATTCGACCTCTTGGGATTTGATGGAAATATCGTTAAAGATAAACTTGAAAAAGACGAGCAAATTGAAAACAAAAGAGGAGAAATCCGCACATTGCAGAAACAAGCAAATATTGATGTTGCGGAGAGGGATAAAATTGTGGGACTTATTGACATCAAAACTCAGGAAAAAGAGAATACTGAACAGGAAATTGACAAATTCAATTTTTACTCTCAGGATAAAAATGTAACCAAAGAACTAATCGAAAACATTGATATTGAAATTCAAAGGCTTAACGCAGAAAGGTATCGTATTTCTCACGAGATTACCAAAATCAATGACTCTTTGGCACAAGCACAGCCAACAGTGCGTTTTAGCAAACTCAAAGATTTGTATGACGAAGTTTCGTTGTTTTTCCCTGACCAATTATCAAAGAAATTTGAAGATTTAGAAAAATTCACAGATTCAATATCTTCTGAAAGACATAAATATCTTGCTAATAATCTTGCAAAATTACAATCTGAACTTGCTGTTGTTAATGAACAAATTCAGCAACAACAGGATATTCGCAGCAAAAAGATTACATTGCTTACAGACACTGATGTATATGATTCTTTCAAAACATATCAGAAGCAACTTGCAACATTAGAAGGAGAATTAAGTCTATTAAAGGAAAAACTTAGTCTCATAGACAATTCTTTCAAAATTAATTCTGAGATAGAGCAACTGCAAATTGAGCGTAAAAAACTTATTGTGGCAATCGAAAATGCAATAAATGAACGTGCTCACTCAGAAATTAACCGAATTTTCAATCAAATTATTACAGAAGTAACAGGCAATAATGCAATAATTTCTATCAAACAAAACTCTGATGGAAATGTTGAATTTGACGCAGATTATCAGACAACAACAAACATTACAACATCAGAGGCTGACGGAACTTCATACAAGAAATTATTGTGTGTTGCTTTTGATTTAGCACTCCTTATCCATAATGCTAAAAAATCTTTCTATCGTTTTGTGTACCACGACGGTGTTATGGAAGGTTTGGACGATAGAATAAAGGTTAGGTTATTGAATGTAACACAACGTATTTGTAAACAATACGATATTCAATATATTTTAACAATCATTAATTCCGATATACCTACAGTCTTAGACGGTCATACGGAAATATTTCCGTATGATTCTGTTTGTTTGGAGTTAACAGATAGGGATGATTCTGGAAAATTATTTGGAATTAGTTTCTAAATAAGTTTTTATTCTGCCAAGATTTTCCCTTTTTTTACGCATCCCACTTATACCGAAAAATCCAAAAAAATTCATACCTTTGCCGCGCGGATTTTTACCCCGATTTAGATCATGAAATTTAACGACATACACAAAGTGTTGCTCCTGGGGTCGGGAGCGTTGAAAATTGGCGAGGCAGGCGAGTTTGACTACTCCGGCTCGCAGGCCCTCAAAGCACTCAAAGAGGAAGGCATCGAGACCGTCCTCGTGAACCCAAACATCGCCACTGTGCAGACATCTGAAGGCGTCGCCGACAAGATATACTTCCTGCCCGTAACGCCCGAATTTGTCGAGAAAGTTATCGCCAAGGAGCGTCCCGACGGCATCCTGTTGTCGTTTGGCGGACAGACCGCATTGAATTGCGGCGTTGCGCTCCACCGTCAGGGCATTTTGGAAAAATACAACGTCTGCGTCATCGGCACGCCCGTAGAGGCAATTATCGACACCGAAGACCGCGACATTTTCAATCAGAAGTTGGCAGAAATCAATGTAAACTTCACAAAATCACATGCCACGGAAACCGTTGACGAAGCATTGAAAGCCGCCAACGAACTCGGCTACCCCGTCATCTTGCGTGCTGCATACGCTTTGGGTGGACTTGGAAGTGGTTTTTGCAACAATGACGACGAACTCCGCAGCCTTGCGTCAAAGGCGTTTACATATTCCAATCAGGTCTTGGTGGAGAAATCCTTGAAAGGTTGGAAAGAGATTGAGTATGAAGTGGTTCGCGACCGTTTCGACAATTGCATCACGGTTTGCAACATGGAAAACTTCGACCCGTTGGGCATCCACACCGGCGAGAGTATCGTTGTGGCTCCAAGTCAGACACTTACCAACTCCGAATTTCACAAACTCCGCGAAATTGCCATCAAGATAATCCGACACATCGGCATTGTCGGCGAATGTAATGTTCAATACGCCCTCGACCCCAACTCCGAGGATTACCGCGTCATCGAAGTCAACGCAAGGCTCTCTCGCTCATCGGCTTTGGCATCGAAGGCGACAGGCTATCCGCTTGCATTCGTTGCTGCAAAACTCGGCCTCGGCTATGGTCTCCACGAACTCAAAAACACTGTCACAAAGGTAACTACGGCTTGTTTTGAGCCCGCGTTGGACTATTGCGTCGTCAAGATTCCGCGTTGGGACCTCAATAAGTTTGTGGGCGTAAGCAAGGAAATTGGATCGTCGATGAAGTCTGTCGGCGAGGTGATGGCCATTGGTCGCACCTTTGAAGAGGCTGTCCAAAAGGGACTTAGGATGATTGGACAAGGTATGCACGGTTTTATCGCCAATAAGCATATCGACAATATCCAAAAG
>CAJOJG010000025.1 GCA_905234655.1 uncultured Bacteroidales bacterium | reverse complement strand
CTGCATCACGACGTTACAGCCGTTGACGTAATCCCCGAAAAGGTCGAGAAAATCAACAAGCGTATTTCGCCGATTCAGGACGAATATATCGAAAAGTTTTTTGCGGAGAAGACTCTTAGACTTACTGCAACTCTTGCCGACACAACGGCATTGGAGCATGATTTTGGATTCAAGCCGACCACAAGCCTCCGCGACGGGTTGCGGAAGTTTGCCGAATGGTACAAGGAGTTTTACGGATGAGCGCGACACTTTCCAATCTGTTCAGCCCTACCGTGCGCTCCCTCATAAAAAGATCCATGCCGAACAAGCATGGATTTTTTTATCTTCCCCACCCGACCGTGAAGACATTGCTGCCTGCGCCCATCGCGCCACTGAAGAAGAAGGCGTAGTCGGTGCGGAAACCGTGTAAACGGAGGCCGGCGCCGACGGACGGACGCGCGGAAGCCTTGTGGGAAATAGACCTGAGGTCGTCATACTGGAAATCGGAAATGCCGCCGCGCAACGAAACGACATCCCTGAACGACAGTTCGACGCCCGCCGACGGAGCCACGGACGCAAAATCCGAATGGACAACGTATGACGTGTTATAACCAAAACAAGTCCTCAAAGATGCCGTGACCGTAGTCCTGAATACCTCATTACCAAAAACATACGCAGACGAGAACGCGATGGACGGAGAACGCTGCTCAAGACGGCTTACAGGGATGGAGTTGCCAGTGACAATGTACGACGAGTCAAATTCCGAGGCATCCACACTCCAAAAATCAAACGTCGTCGCCGCATCGTACAACACCGCCGCGCACGAGAGCCTGCCCTTCATATACCGCGCACCAATGTCGACGCCGAAACCATACGCATTGGCAAAATCGCCCTCGTGACGGTAAATAAGCTTGACATTAGCCCCCACAGACAACCCCTGCAGCCGCTCCAACCGCCGACCGACCGACAAAAACAGCGCGTAGTCAGCAACCGAAAAATACGAAATCCGCGAATAGTCAATCTGACCGTCACTGTCAAAAAGATGGAGCGTGTTCTGTATATCGTCCACTCCCACACGCAACAGCGACGCGCCAAACGCCGTCAGCGAATCCGTCCTATACGCCGCAGAAACGATGTTTTGAGTGGCCATGCCGGACATATAACGGTTGTGCAAAACCGCAAAATCGAGCTCCGCGCCGCCGTCCACAAGCCCCGAAGGGTCAAGAATGGCGGCCTCCGAGCCCTTGACAAGCGCGATGTCCGAGTTTCCGAGCGACTGGGACGCGGCAAAACCGCCAAGCTCCAGGAAGTCGTTTGCATTGTCAACTACCTGACCTTCAACACCTAACGCCACTATCAGCATCATGGCTACAAAACATGACAAAAATTTTTTCATAAAATTATCATAAAATTTAGACGATAAATTTTTCCAAAATTAAAAAAACAACGAACTTTGCAGCGGCAAAGATACAAAAAGTACAGTGGAATCTGAAAAACCAAAAAAGTTTCCGCAAAATTTGTCAAATGGTCTTATATTTGCAATCACCAAGACAAAACAAGTATATAAAATGTCGGGATTCAAAAGAAAATTAAGATTTGTGCCAAACTTGTTGACGTGTTCGAGCGCGTTCTGCGGAATGTTATCCACGTTTTTGGCATTGGAAGGTGAAAAGAGCTTAGTATGGGCGGCGTACCTCATCCTGCTGGCGGCTGTGTTCGACTTCAGCGACGGGTTTGCGGCGCGGCTGCTCGGGGCAAGCTCCGAACTTGGCAAACAGCTCGATTCGCTCTCGGATGCGATAAGTTTTGGCGTTGCGCCATCAGCGATTCTGTTTCAGTTCCTGAAGCAGTCGATGAGGCTCAGGGGCAGTCTGTTCACCTTCGAGCCGTGGCAGATAGCAGTATTGGCATGCAGCATTCTGATAGCGGTGTTCGCCATCTTGAGGCTTGCTAAGTTCAACATCGACCCGGAACAGGCCCACAGTTTCAAGGGGCTCGCCTCGCCGGCCTGCGCGATGTTCATGGCGTCCATTCCGCTTATAGACGCGGTCGTGCCGGAAGACCTGCTGATAAGCCGCATATTCGGGCTGTTCGGCATGGACGTGGAGTTCAGCTGGGAGATTGTGCTGTTGGGCATCCAAGTGTTCGTTATCGGCAAATGGTACTACCTCCTGCCGGTGGCTATGTTCGTGGCAGTGATGATGGTGACTAACCTGCCGATGTTCTCGCTGAAAATCAAGAAGTTCAGTTACAAGGAATACAGTCTTGTGTTCAATTTCTTGATTTTTGCGGTGGTGATGCTCATACTGCTCAAATGGCTCGCAGTGCCGGTGCTGATTTTCGCCTATATTTTAGTGTCGTTCATCAGATGGCTCAGGGACAGGAAAAAAACGGAAAATTAGTGTTTTTAAGAATAGAGAAAGGAGAAACGCCCGGTGCAACGGAATGTGCGCCGGGTGTTTTGATTTTGTGGTTTAGAGCAGCAGGCCTTCTTTCTGCCATCCTGCCAAGAGTTTTTCGGTGTCTCTGACTGCCGTGTCATGGTCAATCTGATACTCCGCCGACAGCGCGTCAGCAAGGCTCTCTGCCGTAAAATCGCCCTGTTCCGCCGCCTTTTGCCAGAGGAACGACGCTGTGCCGTTGAATCTGACAATCCTGTTGAAATCCACAGTTTCCACGCCCTCGCCTATCAGCACGTTCTCGCCGCAGACCTCGCGCATTACAAATCCTTTTTTCTGTCTCATTTTCAATATATTAGTGTTTTTATATTTTTGTCCTGACGGACAATTTATTTGTTGTGTCCTTACGGACAGAAATCTTACAAAATCTTTTCAAATCTTACAAATCTTTGTTCATGTCCAACAACTTTTATTTGTTTGATTTGTAAAAGATTTGTAAAATTTCCCGCGAAGCGACTTTTACTAATTCGCGAAGCGAAAATAAATCCATAATAAATACCGTCTTATCGGCAACAACCGCCGCCACATCTTCGCCCGAAAGCCATAGCCCAGTGGCTTATGCCGTCCGTCAGGCTTTATGACCTCGACGGCAATGGCCTTGATGTCAGCGAGTTGACAATGTTCACGGAAACCGAGGTTGCCGTCGCCAAGGAGCGCGTATGTGCCGTCGGCGGCGATGGAGTCGATGCGGTGGATTACATAGCCTTTTTCTTTAGTATCAGCGAACACGACATCGCCAACTTTCAGTGTTTCAGGTCTTTTGAGCAAAACCCAATCTTCACCGCCAACTATGAACGGCAACATGCTCCGTCCGTTGACAGGGATGTTGGCAATGCCTTTCTCCCTGACAATCAACGCAATGCTCTCCCACACGATTTGAGCCGTCCCGGTCATCGGCTTACCTCCCCAAAGCAAATCCTCGCAGCCGCCTCATCGGGGAGGCAGTCGAGGTGGTAAGTCGGCACATTGCGGGCTACAAAATCGAGCGTCTTATGAAGCCCGTCCGCCAAACCACGCTCCCAGCGTTTGCCGGACGTGGAGGTCATCAACGAGCCGTATGCCTCGATGCCCGACACGCGGCGGATTTTGTTGGTTTTAGCCTGTGACAGGCTCACTAACGCGCCCACAGGATAGCTCTCGTTAATGTAGCACGGCGTTTTGCCGCTCCACGGAGTCCCACAGACGATAGCACGGTTGTCCTTGACGACGATGACCGGATTGTCGTCATTAAGAAGGCGCGACCCTTCTATGTACTTGAGCCACAGTTGGGAATGTGTACTCTTGCCAGTGCCGCTCGGCGCGAGGAAAAGGTAAGAGCGACCGCCATTGACAATGGTCGATGCGTGCATCAACAACGTCGAAATTTTCGCAGTGGCAATGGCGTACAGCACCATCAGGGCATTGTCAACGGTGTAGATTTTGAATTTTTCACTGGCAAGCCCAAGGTGGGCATCGCGATAATCGGCGGAGCAGTCGAGCGCGCCTGTATAGACACCGTCAAGACCAAACTTGAAGACGCTCCTGCCGCCGACATGTCCGGAATGGATTTCCTGGACTTCCTCCTCCTGTACGACTTCGTCGACGAAGCTGTCCATCGTAATCGGTTCATAGTCCACTTTCAGACTGAAAATAAAGTCCTTAGCATCACTATCAACCTCAAACGGAGCATAGCCGTCACGCATGACGCCTTCCGGAGCATCGACTCTAAAATTGTGGAATCCCACGCAATATGTTGATTTTATGTTCATTGTCTTATTAATAATCAATCTTCGAGATGTAACTTTCTTTCGCGGATTCGCCTCGGCAACCGCCTTACAAAATTTTTCCACGTGAACACGTCGAGCCAAAACATCTCGCCGCCCCACGAAGTTATGTTTTTCCAGTATTTTAACTGTTTGTAGTACCAACGCTTGATGATGTGTTGTCGCTGCATCATCTTGTATTCGTCGCTGTTGCGTCCAAAATTGCCGCCCTCCAGGACTTTTTGCAGCAGGATTTTGCCGTCGGTTTCGTTTGGACTTGTCACCAACAAATCGTCCGTCACCGCGAACAACTCCTTCAAAACCCACATCACCGCGCCGGCAAACTGCGTCAGCCCGCACTTCTCAATTTCGTCGGCGGTAATCTGCACGCCGTATGACTTGAGCAGCATATAATAATCGGCGACGTGCCTCAATCCCACGCCCTCGCTGATAAAATGCCTCATCAGGTGAGACAGTTGCATCATCTGCGCAAATTTTGGCGTTGGAACATAAAAACCGCCGTCAGTTTTTGTCACGTTTTGGATTTCGGCGTTCAGGAATTTTTGCAAACGTCTGTTGGAGAACGGATTATAGTTACCTGACGATGGACGGAAATGCACCTCGACAATCGCGCCGCACCACTCGCCCTTGACGTGGGCGTGGTGATAAGAGAGCGAATATTCCTTGCCCAATTCTTTGAGCAACGCCAATGCCTTCCGCTCGCCGCCGTCAATGTAAATGTCGATGTCGCCTGGCTGTCGGCTCAATGGGTTGGCGTACAACAGCGCATTTGCCTGGCCTTTGAGGATTGCCGAGCGGTGTCCGTGTTCCGCGAAAATTTTTGTAAGTTCGGCGCAAGAATTGTTGAGTTGTTCGTTCTTGCGGGCGATGCGTTCCACGAGCATCGTCCACTGCATCAGCACGTCGAGCGGTGGCTTGTTAGTGCCTGTGATACCTTTCACAGCCTCGAACACCACTCCCGGCACGGTCTGCGCCTTTGAAAATTCAAATATCTCCTGCCACTCGCCGGCAGAAACCTCGTCCGGCATCTCCGCACTGATACCCAGCGCATTGCGGAAGATTGTCAGGAACTTTTTGTATGTTGAAGATTGTGGGGACATGTTTTTCATTTATGGTTTAAATTCCATCATTTCCTTGATACGGCGCTGACGCTCAGCGTATTCTTCTTCCGCCTCCCTCTGAAGCTGTTCCTTACGCTTTCGCGCCCTGTCCAGCCACGCCAGTATCTCCTCACGCGACCTGACGTGCATCTCAGCAGTCTGCTCTGTTTCTTTTTCTTCCATTTTGTTTCGTTTTTATGATTATCCACTGCAAATATAATCCATTCACCCAAGATAAACAAAAAAATTCTACAAATAAAAATCAATTAATTAGACATATACTCCTTGCACAACCCTTTCAGACCGCACTCCGCACACTTTGGTTTTCGCGCCGTGCAGACATACCGGCCGTGCAACAGCAGCCAATGGTGGGCGAGCCGCTTGGAATCCTCGTCAAAACCGGCTTCAAGTTGTTTCTGTGCCTGTTCGGGAGTTTTGGCATCGGTGGTAAGTCCTATACGCCTCGAGACCCTGAAAACATGGGTGTCGACGGGAATGACATGCGCGCCGTACAACACTGACGCGACGACGTTTGCAGTCTTCGGGCCGACGCCCGGCAGCCTTTTAAGCCCGTCGACATCCCCCGGCGCCTCGCCGCCGAACTCCTCGACAACCATCTTCGCCATCGCCAAGATGTCGCGGGTCTTTGAGTTTGGATATGAGACAGTCTTTATATAAGGCAACAACTCCTCAAACGTCGTCCCCGCCATCGACTTTGCATCGGGAAAACGCTCAAAAAGCGCAGGTGTCACCATATTAATGCGCTTGTCGGTGCATTGAGCCGAAAGCCTCACTGCCACAACCAATTGGAACGGATTGTCGTAGTGCAGTTCCGTCTGTGGCGCGGGCATCGCCTCCATGAAATATTCCGCCACCGATTTATATAAATCTTTCTGTTCCATTACTTTATGCTTTTTTCATTCTCTGGCACGATGTCGTCCTCGGAAAGTTCGATGACGCGCTGACGGACCATCTTCGCAGCGACTTCAGGGCGCAGCGACTCGTATTCTTCGACGGGAATTGGCGTGCCATACTTGACCTTTACACGACCAGGCGTGACGAAAAAGCCCTTTGGAGCGAGCGCACCGAGGCCGGTAGTGCCGCACGGAAGGATTGGCACTTTGACAATCTGCGCCATCTTGAACGGTATCTTCTTGAACTCCTGAATCTTGCCGTCGTCCGAGCGGTGTCCCTCCGGGAATACGAGCAGCGACGCCTTTTTTTCCTTCATGTTCTTAGCCGCAGTCTCAAAAGTGCGGAACGACGCGAGGATATTCTTGCGGTTAATGGGCAACGTGCCGTATTTCTTAATGAAAAATCCGTACACCGGCCACGAGAAGTGGCTTTCCGCCTCGATGCCAAAAGTATAGTTTGGCAGTACCGAGCATATCACGGGAATGTCCCAGAACGTGATGTGGTTCGGCATGATGATGTACGACTGGTCAAAGTCGAAACCATCGGGATGCTCGACCTCGACCTTCACAAACAGGAGCTTGAACAAGAACTTCAACATCGCCCTGACGGTCTTGAACACGGTCTTCGCATTACTTACGAAAAGCAGGAATATTCCCACAACCAAAATAATGAACGCCATGTCGAAAAGCACCGTCCACATATACAGCGACACGAAAAACTGCCATATTTTCTTGAAAAAATTTGTCATTTTGTACTATTGATATTGTTATACAACACGCAAAATTAATATTAAAAAACAAGTTTTGGAAAAAAACTTGGCAGATATGTGCATTTTGTCAATTTTTAGCCTTAATTTTGCTACTCGGCAGCGGACACTAAGCCGCACAAATATAAAAACACCATTAAACGAAACGATGAAACAAAGGAACAACTTTTTTGACACGTTCACCCTTTCGGCGGCAGTGCGCGTGTCGCTATATATAATCGCCTGTCTTATTGTGCTTTACGCAATACCGAAAGAAGGCAAGTTCAAGTACGAGTACCAGAAGGGTAGCCCGTGGAAACACGACAACCTCATTGCGCCGTTCGACTTCGCCATATACAAAAGCCAGAGCGAGCTTGAAGCCGAGCGCGAGGCGGCTAAGAACGACTCCAAACTGTATTTCACGAAGGACAACCAAATACAGGTGACGTGCCTTGAAAAGTTTGAGACGGACTTTAACGCGAAACTCGCCGCCATAGGCAACGCCGACACCTCGAAGCCCGCGCCAAAAAACAACATCTACACCAAACTGCGCGACGCCCTCTACCAGTCACTGTCCAACATCTACACAAACGGCATTACCGACAACGAGCAAATCCTCGAGGAACACGACCCCAACAAGCCCGATTTCCTTGTCGCAATCCAAAACGAGGGCATCACAAGCCAAAAGCCCAAAAGTGAAATCTTCACGATGAAGATGGCATACGTCTACATGATGAACGACATCCAAAAGTTCGCCGACAAGAACGCCAAAAATGTGAACGACGCCGACTGGAAGAACATCCGCGATTTTGGCGCACGGCTTAACACTAACCAATGGCTCATGCCTAACCTCATCTACGACGAGACGACGACCCAAAAGGTGCTGAACGACAACCTCGAATCCATCTCGCTGACACGCGGCTTTGTCCAGCAGGGCCAGCGCATAATATACAAAGGCGAGGTCGTCGGCGACGAGGAGTTCCTCATACTCGAATCACTGCGCCGCGACTACGAGCAGCACAACTCGTCGGGCTACAGCTACATATTCTTAGGCCAGTCGCTGATATTCGTGATGCTATTTGCTCTGATTTTCATATTCTTACGGACATTCAGGCGTGAGATTTTCTACCAGACGAAATACTCCGCTCTGATACTTTTCATGATGACGTTCACAATAGTGACCATGAGCGTCGTCATCCGCAACAACCTCGTGAGCATCTGGCTGTTGCCCTTCCTCTTGCTGGCGATAATAATAAAGACCTTCTTCGACACGAGGACCGGCATGTTCCTTCACATCGTCACGTGCGTGGCGGTCAGCTTCCTCACGCCAAACTCCTTCGAATACTTCACGATGCAGTTCATCCCGGGCTACATACTCCTGATGAGCTACGAAAAACTTAACCGCCGCAGCCAGGCGTTCCTGACGTCATTAGTTTGTTTCGGGCTGTATGCGATTATATATGTAAGTTTTGAGCTGATGTACACAGGGATACCGAGCGAGATTAACTGGAAAAACCTCATCGTCCTGGCTTTCAACTGCATAATGTTGCTGATGGCATACCCGCTGATATACATGTTTGAGAAGCTGTTCGGACTGCTGAGCGACGTGACGCTGCTCGAACTCGCAGACTCCAACCGCCCGCTCCTGCGCCGCCTCGCCGAGGAAGCCCCCGGCACGTTCCAACATTGTATGCAGGTCGCCAACCTCGCCGAGGCTGCCGTCTTCAAAATCGGCGGAAATCCCCACCTCGCACGAACCGGCGCACTCTACCACGACATCGGCAAACTCTCCTCGCCGCTATATTTCACTGAAAACCAAGTCTCCGGCATCAATCCGCACGACCAGCTCGACTACGTGAAAAGCGCGGAAATAATAATAAACCACGTCATAAAGGGCGTGGCGATCGCCAAAGAATACAAACTGCCAATGCAGGTCGTGGACTTCATAAAGACCCACCACGGCACTTCAAAGACGGGATATTTTTACATAATGTACAAGAAGGAACACCCCGACGAGGACTGTGACAAACTGTTCACCTACCCCGGCCCGCGCCCGATGAACAAAGAAATGGCTGTCGTGATGATGGCGGACTCCATAGAAGCAGCATCACGCAGCCTTAAGAAATATGACACCGAGACTATATCGACGCTTGTTGAAAATATAGTCAACTCGCAGATTTCAAACAAGCAGTTTGACACTACGAACCTGACATTCAAGGATATCGACACGGTCAAGGCTCTGTTCAAGGAAAAACTCAAGAACATCTACCACGCCCGCATCGAGTACCCTAAATAGTTGACTTACTTCTTTTTAACAACAGTCCTCACGGCGTTTGAGTAATCGACGCTGCCTTCGTTTTTCAGGTAGGCGCGGATGCAGTCGCTACTTACTTTGTGGGTGTCCTTGTATTCCTTGCGCTTCAATACAGGCAGGATTGACGCGGTGTAGCTGTTGACGGCGACGGTGTAAGTCTTGTTGGGCCTGAGGGGTTTGCCTTTCTCGTTGAAAACCTTGATGTCCAGGACTTTGACGGTGTCGGCGGCATCGACGGTCATCTCGTAGCGGCATCCCGATACATAGCCCTCCATGCCTGCGTCATTTTTACGGAAACTCTTGAGGGCCTCTATTATTTCAGTGCCTTTGAGTTTATAGACGAACATGATGTTGCCGAAGGGATCGAGCTTGAGGATGTCCATGACGGTGAACTTGTCGTTGTCAAAATTGCTGAACCTCACGCCGCCGCCGTTTTGAAGGGCGACTTTGGTGCCGCAGCCATAACGCTGGCCGTCTGCCATGAGGCTGCCAAGTTTCATGTAACTATTGATGGGCTTGAGGTTGCGGCAGAGGACTTCGCTCAAAACGGGATTGTCGTCGGCGAATTTCTTGACCATCGCGGCTATTTTTTCGTTGCGCTGACGGGAATTGTCAACGTTGATTTGCTGCGACTTTTTGGAAACGACCTTGCCGTCCTCGACGACCACCGTTACGTGGTAGCAATACTTCATCTTGTTGATACTCTGCGTGATAAGTACGCCGTTCACGATGTCGTTTTCGGGCAGAAGCTTGTGGGTGTGGCCGCCCATGATTACGTCCAACTGCGGGAAACGCTTGGCGGAAATGCTGTCGTTGTCGCAGCCGTTGTGGGAAAGTAGAATCTCGATGTCGCACTGTTTGCGCACGACGTCAACGTACTTGTCGATGGCCGTCTGCGGCTCGGTGAACGTTACGCCTCGGCAGTTGTCGATGTGGCAGTCGGGGTAGCCGCGCTGAGTGTTGACCTGCACGACGCCAATCACGCCGACTTTCACGCCGTCAACGTCAAAAATCTTGTACGGGTCCACCTTGACGTTCATCGAGTCGGGGAAGCGCGTGTTGCAACAGAGGTACGGGAATTTTGAGTAGCCAATCTGCGCGCGGAAACCCGAAATATGGTTGTCGAACTCGTGGTTGCCGATGGTGGACGCCGCCACGCCAAATTCGTTCATCACTTCGGTAATCGGCCTCGACGGTTCCATGTACATGTCGCTGACGGGGTCGCCGGTGCGGTTGTCGCCCGCGCTGAGCACCATCAACTTGGGGTACAACGCCCTCAGCGAATCTATCACGCCGCCCAACGCCGCCGAACGGTCCATGCAGGCGTGGATGTCGTTGATGGCGACAAAATGTATCTCTTTTTTCTGCGCCGTCGCGCCAAACGCGGCAAGCATCATCAGAGCCAACACCGCAAGAATTTTTCGATTTTTCATAGTCAATATATATAAGGTGTATGTTATTCAAATGCAAATGTATATAAAATATTTGAGATTTTCTACACCTGGAAATAAAAAGGTCGATGGAAACAGCCAAATTGGGAATATGTTTAATTCACTTCAAAAATCCATACTCATACACTTTCGGCTTTATTTCCTCGCCCAAGGCTCGCAGAGCCTCTTTCAAATTATCCATCAGTCTGTTATATTCAGTGTCGTTGGATGTTGCGTTCATCTTGCCCTTGTCGTTGCGGCCTTGAAAATACTCTTTGATGTCGTAAAATGAGGCGTTTGTGTTTGCATCCGCCATCGTGAAATAATATTTCCAAACCTCGCGTCCGGCGGCAAGGACAGATTGGGCGGCATCGGAAAATTGCAATTCGCCACCGTAGGGATGGGGCAATGCCCCATCCCTACACGCCGCGTCCGCAAACAAACCTGTATCCGCTTTTTGAGGTTTGATTTTGCCGTTCAGGAAATCGTGCATAAAATGGCTGTCGAACAATGCTGGCGAATTGACTTCGCGCTCTGAAAACGGAATCCAATGATTAACGCCAAGTTTTGACGATACTTTGTTTTGTTTGTGGAAAATGCTGTACACCAAACAATTAGTCAAAAATTCCAAATCCTTTTTCCAACCGTCGTTGGGATACAAAAATTGGTCTCTGTCGTTGAGCCAATCGTCTGGAATAATATGCCTTACCGACAAGTACACCGCAACTTGAAGCAAATTGCTTTCCGAAATGTAAATACCTGTGCTATGCGCAGTTATGACAAAATTTTGGCTTGTGATATACACATATTTTTGATTTTGGAAATCGTTTCCGCGTGTGTCCAACAGACCTTTCGCGTTCTCTTTCGGAACTGAAAACAGTCTGATCCATTTCGCCAAATTCATTGGATTGTTGTTGTCTACACTGATGAATTTGTGCTGCAAAAAGTTGCCGTCTTTGTCAAAAACGTCAGATTGTATTTCGCTGAAAATATGTTCGTTGCCGCAATCCCAAATGTAAAAGCCAATCGGGAATTTGCCGTTGACGTTATCAAAAGTGTCGGCCGGCACTAAAAACATTTTTTTCAATTTTGCCTTGAAAGCGTTTCTAAATTCCACAAAATTAATGGATTGCAGAACTTTCAAAGTCGAAAATGCCGCGAGGGTGCAACTTGGGATTTCCTCGTAAATCCTTGCATAAAATTGCGCAAACAATTCCATCAAAGCCTTTTTGCCGAATTTATTTCCGTATTTTTGATACGTTTTGGACAGAATTGCCACGCCGCTTTTGTTTGTGCCTGTTCCTGTAACCGTTTTTGCAGTCGTTGCCTCTTTGTAAGGCGGATTTATGTAGATGACAAGTTTTTTGCGCTTTTCAGGGTCGGAAAGTATCTTTTTCAAATCTTCCGGAACTTTGTCAGAATTGAAATCGTCGTTCAAAAAATCAAATTGAAAAATATGATTTTCCAACAGATTTGCGCCGTTCCGCACCCTGTCTTTCATCACCTCTACGTCCTGTTGGTCAAGTGTCGAGGCAAAAATATGATATTCGTTTGTAAAACCGTTCAAAAGGTTTCCCGTCCCGGCGCAACAATCCCAAATGTAATATTCTTCCTGCCAATTTTCGCCGAGATAATTCGCCAGGTAAATTTGGGATTTCTCTACCCAGATCTGCGGCGTGAAAAATGCGCCTTTCCTTTCCCTAACATCTTGTGGCACAAGCAAATCCAAACGGTTGATTATGTAGTTCCAATACATGTTTTTGGGCGGGCGTTTGTAACGCTTCCAAAAATCAATGTATTTTTCCAAGCCGCCGTTTTTGAACTTGGACGGCACAAGAAAATCCAGCCCCATGCCGTCGGTGCGTTTCAGCATATACGGTGTGGGCGAATTGGCGTTGAAAGTGATGTAAAAATCGGGGTAAGCCGTCCTATCGTCGTGGACTTCGGGCGTGTCGTTGTCGTCAATATTCAGTTCCGCCAAGAAAAAATCCCGGTCGTAGATGCCGTAGTTTTCTTTGAGTTTTTTCCAATCGGCGTTGATGTATGGCATCACGGTTTTGTGCCACTTTTGATAGACAAAAATGAAGTTGTTCTTGTCAATCAGAGTTGATAACAATGAGCCGCCGTCCTTAAAATTTTCGCTGATGAAGTTGTGGATTTCCTGTTCGTCATCGTTGAAATTGAACGTAAAAATTTTGTCGGTGTTGATTGTTTTTTTGACAATTTCGACGGTCTTGTCATCAACGGCTGACGGTGTTTGTGTCCAGTTGAAATCGTTGAGGTTGAAGACCTGCAAAACGTCATAATATTGTACGAAAGCGATTTTTTCGTTGTCGAAACAGCCCAAAAACTTAGGCGGCAAGTTGTCGTAAACGTCTTGTTTTATGGTCAATAGAAGTTGCGCCAGCATCTTGTAGATGTCGGCGGGCGATTGTTTGGCTTCCGCCCACAAGAGCGGCGTGTGCCACATCGTTGATACGCAAAAGTCGATGCGTTTGACGATGGCATCGCAGTCAAACTTCTTGAAATACTTTGTCGCTATCCTGTTTTTGAGTTCTTCTTCAAGCATAATTGTTAATTATGATAACATGGCGTAAATTTACAAAAAATATCAGATTGGGCAAGTTAATTTTGCAATAATTATACAGAAATATTACAATAACTTGATTGTCAATGCGATAAATATTTAAATTTACTTCAATATCATGCCCCTCATTCAAACAAATCTTCCAGCACCACCTCGCTTGCAACGATGGAATGGTCTTGGGGGTTGCGGATGCCGTAAGTGGTTACAAATACGTAACTTATGGGATATTTGATTTTTGTTTCTTCCGCAAAAACGGACTTCCAACTACCTGATTCATACCGCTTTAATTTTATAAGCCGCCAAAACCGTATATTTTTATGCTGTTTTGGCGGTTTATAAAAATTATATCCCGCCAAAACAGCACAAATTTACATGGTTTTGGCGAGATATAAAAATAATTTTTTGAGGGAAAAGGTTTATTTTCTGAAGAATTTTTCGCCGTCCCAGACGAACAAAGGCAATACGTCGTGGTGCTTTACAGCAAGGATTTTTCGATTTTTCATAGTCAACATATATATAAGGTGTGTGATTTCGATGTTGCAAATATAACAAAAATTTTTCCAATCGTCGGCGAAATATGACACATTATTGCATTTTTTCTGACCCGCTGTCAGTGGTGTCAGTAGGCGAAAAAGGACAAGCATGACAAATTGGCATCAAAACAAAAATCCCGTGTCAGTCCCAAATTCGTGCCAAAATTATGCAACGTGCAGTAAGTCAGGCAGTTGAAGCCAAAAGATAAAAAACAGACGATTTTTACGGCATAATGATTGTAATTTTAAGGGCGTACCGCAATCAAGAAAGCGGCACAGAAATTAATGTTGAACTTAAAAACTTAAAAACAATCATAAAATGAGCAAGATTATCGGTATTGACTTGGGAACCACCAATTCGTGTGTTTCCGTAATGGAAGGCAACGAGCCAGTAGTAATCGCCAACTCCGAAGGCAAAAGGACGACGCCTTCGATAGTTGCATTCCTCGACAGCGGCGAGCGCAAGGTGGGCGACCCCGCCAAGCGCCAGGCAGTAACCAACCCCAACAACACTGTCTATTCCATCAAGAGGTTCATGGGCGAGACTTTCGACCAGGTGACCAAGGAAGTAGAGAGAGTGCCTTACCAGGTGGTGCGCGGCGACAACAACACTCCCCGCGTCAAGATTCAAGACCGTCAGTACACGCCGCAGGAAATCTCGGCGATGATTCTCCAAAAAATGAAGAAGACCGCCGAAGACTATCTGGGTCAGGAAGTTACAGAGGCGGTAATCACAGTGCCGGCCTACTTCTCCGACTCCCAGCGTCAGGCGACCAAAGAGGCTGGCGAAATCGCAGGCCTCACCGTTAAGCGTATCGTCAACGAGCCTACTGCGGCAGCCCTCGCTTACGGCCTCGACAAGACCGACAAGGACATGAAGATTGCCGTGTTTGACCTCGGCGGCGGCACATTTGATATTTCGATCCTCGACCTCGGCGGCGGCACATTCGAGGTGCTCTCCACCAACGGCGACACGCACCTCGGCGGCGACGACTTCGACCAGAAAATCATCGACTTCCTCGCCGACCAGTTCCAAAACGAGAATGGCGTGGACCTCCGCAAGGACCCGATGGCTCTCCAACGCCTCAAAGAGGCAGCCGAGAAGGCCAAAATCGAACTTTCGTCGTCCGCATCGACGGAAATCAACCTCCCGTACATCATGCCCGTCAACGGCGTGCCGAAGCACTTGGTGGCCACATTGACCCGTGCAAAATTTGAGGCAATCTGCGACGACCTCATCAAGGCCTGCATCGCGCCCTGCCGTCAGGCTCTCAAGGACGCAAACCTCTCTGCATCAGACATCAACGAGGTAATCTTGGTGGGCGGTTCGTCCCGTATCCCGGCAGTTCAGAAAGAGGTGGAAGACTTCTTCGGCAGGAAACCTTCCAAGGGCGTCAACCCCGACGAGGTGGTTGCTGTGGGCGCGTCAATCCAAGGCGCAGTGCTCTCGGGCGAATTTGGCAAGGAAGGCGGCATCCTCCTCCTCGACGTAACGCCCCTCTCGCTCGGCATCGAGACCATGGGCGGCGTGATGACCAAACTCGTAGAGGCCAACACCACCATCCCCTGCCGCAAGACAGAGACTTTCACCACGGCTGTTGACAACCAGCCTTCCGTCGAAATCCACGTCCTCCAGGGCGAGCGTTCGATGGCTAAGGACAACAAGACCCTCGGCAAGTTCCACCTCGACGGCCTGCCACCGGCACCGAGGAACGTTCCGCAAATCGAAGTTACGTTCGACATCGACGCCAACGGCATTGTGAACGTTTCCGCCAAGGACAAGGCCACCGGCAAGGAACAGAAAATCCGCATCGAGGCTTCGTCAGGCCTTTCAAAAGAGGAAATCGAGCGCATGAAAAACGAGGCTAAGGCCAACGAGGCCGCCGACAAGGCCGAGAAGGAACGCATCGAAAAAATCAACCAGGCTGACTCTCAGATTTTCCAGACCGAGAAGGCTCTCAAAGAGTACGGCGACAAGATTCCCGCCGAGAAGAAGGCTCCCATCGAGGCCGCCCTCAACAAACTCAAAGAGGCTCACAAGTCGGGCGACATCTCTGCCATCGACGCCGCCTCAGCCGAGCTCAACGCCGTCTTCCAGGCCGCCAGCCAAGAGATGTACAACGCCGGCAACGCCCAGCAAGGCGGTCCGCAAGCCGGTCCCCAGGCATCCGGCCCCTCGTCCTCGTCGTCATCATCCTCCTCGTCGTCTTCTTCGACCGGCAACGGGGACAATGTAACCGACGTGGATTATGAAGAGGTGAAGTAAAATTAGAAACATAGAATGATAAAAAACCGCGTAATTAATAATATGGTTGCGCGGTTTTTTTTGTAGAAGCGCACGGCCAACCCAATAGTTATCAGATTTCTTACGCTGGCTTGGACGAAACCCAAATGGTGGAACACATGGCGCGTTTTGTGTCGGGGATATGGCAGATACATCCTTTTGCGGAAGGCAACACAAGAACCACCGCAATCTTCACCATCAAATACCTGAGGATGGAAGAGTTAAAATTGAAGCACCGTCCAAATTTTATTGAATACCACCTCAAACCGTCAATCAATGATGGTTTTGTCCGACTTCTCTACCCTGACTCGCCGCGACATCCACGTCAAAAATACCTTCTGACGGCAAAAGGCCTCTCATTATACAACAAACTGACAAACAACTCACAATCATGATAGTAACCACAACAAACTCTATCGCCGACGCGAGAATCGTGGAATACCTCGGCATCGTCAGCGGCGAGGTGATAATCGGCGCAAACGCTTTCAAGGACTTTTTCGCAAAGATACGCGACTTCTTCGGCGGACGCTCGGGCGCATACGAAAAGGTGGTGCGCGAGGGCAAGGAAGACGCAATCAACGAAATGTGCAAACGCGCGGAAGCCCTCGGCGCAAATGCCGTAATCGGTGTCAACTTCGACTTCGGAACCATCGGTCCAAAAAACAGCATGGTGATGGTCGCCTGCAACGGCACGGCGGTGCGAGTCGATTAGGGAAAAAATCCACATGCAAGATAGACGACTTTTTTTGCAATCTCACGTCAATTCTGCGTTTTTATTTCATAGGACAGCATAAGTGACAAAATTTTTTACTACCTTTGCCCTGCCGTTACATTGTTGTTGCGGTGGAAAATTAACATCAAGAAGAAATGAACACATTTGAAGTTTTTAAGTTATTTCCGATAACGATAGAGAGCGCCAAGGGCATGGAACTCACTGACAGTGAGGGTAAAAAATACCTCGACCTCTATGGCGGGCACGGCGTCATCAGCATCGGCCACTGTCAGGAAGACTACGTAAAGGCCGTAACAGCCCAACTCAACAAAATCGGTTTCTACTCCAATTCGGTGCATATTCCGTTGCAAGAGGAATTGGCGGTCAAGTTGCAGAAACTCAGCGGATACAGCGATTACAAACTGTTTCTTGTAAATTCAGGCGCGGAGGCCAACGAAAATGCCCTCAAACTCGCCTCGTTCTACACCAACCGCAGCAAGGTTATTAGTTTCCATGGTGCGTTCTTCGGCAGGACATCGCTCGCTGTCGCCGTTACCGACAATCCCGCAATCCAGGCTCCCATCAACAAAACCGACAAGGTGCTTTGGGCGACCCTCAACGACATCGAATCGGTCAAGAAAGTGATAGACAGCGATGTAGCGGCGGTCATCGTGGAAGGCATACAAGGCGTTGGCGGCGTTCAGATTGCCAGTGACGAGTTCTTGAAACAACTCCGCGAACTTTGCACCCAAAACGGCACGATGCTCATCATCGACGAGATTCAATGCGGCTACGGACGCTCCGGCAAGTTCTTCGCCCACCAATATTCCGGCGTCAAGGCCGACATCATAACAATGGCAAAAGGCATCGCCAACGGTTTCCCTGTCGGTGCTGTGATGATAGACCCCGCAATCCCCGCAAAATTCGGAATGTTGGGCACCACATTCGGCGGCAACCACCTCGGCTGTGCCGCTGCAATCGCCACCGCCGACGTGATGGCTAAGTACAATTACACCGAAAACGCTGCCAAGATGGGCGCAATCCTGATGGGCAAACTCCGTGGCCACAAGGCTATAAAAGACCTTCGCGGACGTGGCTTGATGGTTGGCATCGAGACAGTAGGAAACGCTTCCGAAATCCGCAACCGCCTGCTTTTCGACGAGCACATCTTCACCGGCTTCTCCGGCGGTGTCAACACAATCCGCCTCATTCCGCCGCTCTGCATCACCGAAAAGGAAATCAATCGGTTTGTGGAGGCATTCGACAAGGTGACGAAGTAAATGATTTTCAGATAATTATTGAGGAGACGCCGTTATTCGCGTCTCTTCATTTTAATGTTTCCGCACGAGAGGTCTTGCATTATGGTTATTAATTCGCGTAAAATATTGATTGTCTGGTTATTGGCGGTGTCGGCGTATGCCTCGCCATATTTCTCAAAGAAAAAATCCATGCCGGTTTGAGTGCCGGAATAGTTGCGGCGGACTCTTGCGTATGCCGAATCGGGATGTTCGGGTTCGCCGCCTTTGCGGTAAAGGTATTTGCGCTGGTGTTGCAGCCAATAATCTGCGGCGGTGCTGTCCGCGCTACGTCTTATGCGTGAAGATTCTTCGTTGGAGTGGCAATCGTATCCCAAATCCTCTATGAAAACGCCTTCTTCCCATGGCGAATTGTCGTCGGAGTGCACTTGGATGATATACATCGGCGGGGTTATAAACCGATGAGCCGCAGATTTTATCATGCCGTCCTGTTTTTTATAAAATATCATGAAACAATATTCCCCTCTGTATTCGAGGACTTTGAAAATTTCCAAATCGAATTTCTTTTTGAAACCGGCTTTCGGCTTGATAGTTTTTTTGAAATCTCTTACGATAAACGGCTCGCCGAGTGCGCTGTCTATGGTGTAATCCTCTCTGAACCAGCGTTTCAACCTACAAATTTCGTAACGCACAATCTCGATGTCCTCTTGTCCGCCGTTGAAAATATTTACCGGCAGTTTAGTTTCGCGTATGTCGCAGTAGTCGCCCTCGATGGTCACGGTAACTGAATCCGAAACCGATTGAGAATGAGCGGCTTGGACTGTCAAAACTAATAAAACCAATATCAATGGAATGTGTGAATACATAATGTGAAGAATCTTGCAGTTGTTGTTTTTAGCACCACAAAAGTACAAAAAATCACCGTTAAAATTGGCGCGGCATCAAAAAAAATCGTACTTTTGCGGAATAAGAAAAAAACATAACACAATGCAAGAAATCAACATCGTAAAAATCGGCGGCAAAGTAATTGACAATGAGGACGCTCGCAATGAGTTCCTCGCGCGGCTGTCGAATGTGGAAGGAAACATAATCCTCGTGCACGGCGGCGGAAAGGTCGCGAACACTGTGCTGTCCGACATGGGAATCGAACCCAAAATGGTCAATGGCAGGCGCATCACCGATGCCGAAACCCTCAAGGTCGTCACGATGGTATATGCCGGACTTATCAACAAGACCATCACAGCAAAACTAAACTCGTCGGGACGCAAGGCTGTGGGACTTTCGGGCGTGGACGGAACACTTTTGGATGCCGTCAAACGTCCCGTGAAGGACATCGACTATGGTTTTGCGGGCGACATCACGCCAGAGGGCGTTAATGCAAACTTGTTGCTTTCGTTAGTCTCCGAAGGCTACACGCCCGTCATCGCCACAATCGCCGCCGACCGCAACGCCCAATTGCTCAACATCAACGCCGACACCGTGGCATCGACATTGGCGGCTGCTCTTGCCAAAGTCGCAAAGACAAACCTCTATTTCTGTTTTGAGAAAAAAGGCGTGCTGATGGACGCTGACGACGACAATTCGGTAATTAAGCAACTCGACACCAAAAACTATCCCGAACTTTCTGCCAAAGGCATCTTCTCCGACGGCATGATTCCAAAACTCGAAAACGCCTTCCGCACAATCAACCAAGGTGTCAACAAAGTGATTATCGGCAATTCAAACGACATTGAACAATTTTTTGACGAAAACCATGCAGGAACGTTAATTTGCAAATAATCCACCGACACCAACATTATGACCCTCAGCGAAATACAAAAACTAATCGGTACAGGCGAGACCCGCACATTGGAGTTGAAGAAATCCACTGGCGAGTTGAAGGACGCCATGCACACGGCGTGTGCCCTTCTGAACACCGAGGGCGGATGGCTGATTTTTGGTGTAACGCCACAATCCCATAATTTTCAAACGTCCAAAAGTAGCCAATAAAGTAGCCAATAAAGTAGAGAATAAAGTAGAGAATAAGAGAATAACACCATCAGAACAAAAAATTATCATATTGCTCCAAAAAGATGCGTATATTACAACTAAAGCCTTGTGTTCCGAATCTAATCTTTCAGAAGCGGGCATAAATAAGATACTGTATTCTTTACGTAAAAAAGGCATCATTGAAAGAATAGGTGCAAAGAAAAATGGCCACTGGATTGTAAACATTTAACACCATAAAAAAATATGAACCAATCGAAACTATCTGTCCTCACTGCCGAGGGCATCGAACTTCTGAAAAACCTAATCCGCACGCCTTCCACATCGCGAAACGAGGACAAGACGGCGGCAATCCTCGTCGGATATCTTGAAAATCACGGAGTTGAGAATGTCAACCGACACCTTAACAACGTCTGGGCACAGAACAAGCATTTCGACCCAAACAAGCCGACCATTCTGCTTAACTCCCACCATGACACGGTGTTGCCCGCCAAGAGTTACACACGCGACCCGTTCAGCCCCGACGTTGAGGACGGCGTATTGTACGGACTTGGCAGCAACGACGCCGGCGGCCCGCTCATCAACCTGATTACCACTTTTTTGTATTTCTATGACCGCACGGACTTGCCGTACAATTTCATCATTGCGCCCACAGCCGAGGAGGAAAATTCAGGCGAAAATGGCGTGATGAGCATTCTGCCAAAACTTCCGCCAATCGAGTTCGCAGTAGTTGGCGAGCCGACGTGCATGGAGATTTCAGTGGCGGAAAAAGGCATTCTCGTGCTTGATTGCACCGCGCAGGGCAAGACTGGCCACGCCGCACGGAACACCGGCATCAATGCGATTTACAAGGCGGTCGATGACATCAACTGGTTCAGGAACTACAAATTCGAGAAAGTTTCGCCGTGGCTTGGCGAGGTCAAATGCACCGTTACAGGTGTCAATGCTGGTACGCTCCACAATGTCATTCCCGACAGTTGCATGTTCATGGTCGATGTCCGCATTACTGAAAAATACACCCATCAGGAGGTTTTGGACATCATCAAAGCCAACATTCCAAACAAGGACACCGAGGTCAAGCCCCGCTCGTTCAAACTCAAATCGTCACAAATCGACTTCGAGCATCCGTTCATCAAGGTTGCCAAGTCGCAGGGATTCAAGTTGTTCGGCTCGCCGACAACCTCCGACCGCGCCGTGATGCCATACGCAAGTGTCAAGGTCGGACCCGGCGACAGCAACCGCTCCCACACCGCCGACGAGTACATCAAACTTGACGAAATCACCGACGGCATTGAAAAGACGATAAAATTGTTCGAGGAGTTTCTTGGATTGGCAAAATAACGTCTAAATATCTGATTTAGCGGCTTTTGTACTTAACAAACCACACGCAGCATATATATCCTCGCCTCGCGATGCCCTGACAGTGGCGATAATTCCCGCCGAGGTGAGGATTTCTTGAAATTCACGCACACGAATCTCCGGCGACGGCTCAAAATCGCTGCCGGGATGCGCATGGTAACGGATTATGTTGACGCGCGCCGGGATTCCGCGAAGAATGTTGACGAGTTGACGCGCATGGCGCGGGCTGTCGTTCACACCCTTAACCATCGTATATTCCGCCGAAAAACGCCGCTGATGGCTAAAATCGTAACGTTTAACGAGTTGCAAAGTTTTCATTAACGGCTGCGCATTTTCGATTGGCATTATCTGCGCGCGCTCGTTGGGAAACGGATTGTGGACTGAAATTGCAAGATGCACGTCGGTTTTTTTCAGGAACTCCTCCAAGCCGGGCAGGATTCCGACCGTGGAAAGCGTCATCCTGTGCGGCGACATCGCAAAACCATGGTCGGCTGTGAGTATCTCAATGGCTTTCAGGATGTTTTGGAGGTTGTCGATAGGCTCGCCCATGCCCATGAAGACAATATTCGTGAGCGTGTCAAACTCCGGCAACGACTTTATTTGGTTCAAGATTTCGTTTGTAGTGAGATTTCCGCCAAAACCTTGAAGCCCGGTGTTGCAGAATTTGCAGCCCATCTTGCAGCCCGCCTGACACGACACGCACAGCGTCGCCCTGTCGCGGTCGGGAATGTACGCCGCCTCGACGGATTTTGAATTTGCGGTGCTGAAAAGGTATTTCTTAGTTCCATCGACGGACACAGTTTCCTTCACCGGCGCGGCAAGCCCGACACAATATTTTTCAGTGAGGGTTTCCCTTGCCTTCTTGGACAAGTTGGTCATCTGGTCGATTGACTCGACCTTCTTTTTATACAGCCAGTCTGCAATCTGTTTGGCGGCGAATTTCGGCAGTCCATTCTCAGCGGCGACCTGTTGGAGTTCCGCGAGCGTCATGCCAAAAAGTGGTGTGGTGTTCATCGGGCTACTTGTTTTTAACGGTCTTGTGGTAAAAACTCTCAAACTTTTCCTTCTTATAAATCTCCTCGGCGTAGAACCTCAGGACGACATTCCAGAACGCCGGCTCGAAAAACTCGGACACATTGGCGACATATTTATGCTCCTTGTCGAAGAAGAACATCGCCGGGAACTTGTAATTACCGTTCATCAGCGCGTTGGTAAAGCCGTTTGGCATACCCTTGCCCGTGCTTACAAACGGCTCGTCGTTCCCGAACCAGTATATCGAATCCGTCGTCGTCGCCTCGATTCTTACGGGATAGTAATGCTCGTTGATGTAACTGCATAACGCGCTGTCTTTAAGGACTGCACGCTCATGCACCATGGAGTTCATGGTTATATAAGGCACATAGCCACGGTACTTGTCATCGACATAGACATCGATGAGGATTGGCTTTGGCTCCTTGTCATACTTTTCACGCATCTCCTTGACAGTCAGCCATGAGACCTTGCCCAACGTGTCCACGTCGTCCTTTTTTATCTTTTTGATGTCGTCGGCATAGACCTCGGGAAAACTGTTCATGTAGAGGTTCGTAAAGCCTTCGAGCGACGCATTATCTGTCATATTCTCAGCAAAATATACCAATATCGGCTCGATGTCCTTCGTCTGCATATAGCCCGGAACGGGGAAAATGTGCTTGTCGCGGTCGATATACACAATCGTGGGGTACGACAGGCGGTTGCTCAAAAGATGGTAAGCGAGTTTATTGACACGGCCGTCTGAAACCCACTCCTTGCCGTGGAACATGACAGTGTCCTTAGTCTCGGCGTCGAACCTGACACAATAGAAATTCTTGTTTATATATGAGGCGAGTTGCGGGTTATGGAACGTAGTGGCCATCATCCTCTTGCACCATCCACACCAGTCAGTGTAGACGTCGATGAGGAACGGACGGTTCTCGACAGAATCCTTCTTCTCGGCCTCCTCAAACGTCATCCATTCTATCGGGCCGAGATCCTCCTGCGCTAATGAGGCGAGCCATCCCAGCATCATAACCGCCGTAACTAAAATCTTATTTTTCATCTGACAAAACTTTTATTTGAAATAGTTAACGCAAAATTACTCATTTTGACGCACAATCTGCTCCAAATATTAACCACATTAACAATTTTTATTATAAAAACTGCAAACCGCGCATTATTTTTATGAGTATCTTTGCCGCGTAAAGCAAAGCGCAACTTTTGGCAACAATTTTGTAAAACAACAAGTGAAAAATAAATTACGTACCATAAACGAAACAAACGAAATGAAAAGAATCTTCAGACATTTGGCAGCGATCACGGCATTGTTGGCGGCCAGCACGGCACCTACTCTGGCTCAAGAGGGGACAGACATGTTCGACATTCTCCTTGACTACGTGACAGAAGACCAAAACACAGCACTCACCCGCCTCCAGGAAGACATCGCAAAGGGCGAGAAACTCGTCTCGCAGGCCGAGACAATGGACAAGACAACCCAAAAACTCTTCGACTCGAGCAAGAAAGGCAAACAGAAGAAAGGCGAGAAAAAATCCGTCGAACAGAAATCATTGCGCATAAAGGCCACTAAATACTACGAAAAATCATACTCGGCTCTTTATGACATCTACAAGGCCATCCTTGACGAGGCGACATTCGAGTTCCAGGCCGACCAGGCAAGCGCGGAGGACTACATGGTACAGGCAGAGACCCTGATCCAGGAAGGCTCGACAAAATTCGACCCTTACGGAAAACTCGGCGCAAAGAGCCTTGAGACCAAGCCTTACAACACCCTCAAGAGCGACATGGCGGCATGCAAGCAGAAATATGTCTCCGCCGGCAACAACTGCTACGAGGCTCTGAAACTCTACGCCGAACAGACCGAAAAGAAAAACCGCGAGGCCGCCGCAGAACAGAACTACTGGAACTCCGCCGTCCAGACAAACACCGTCGACTCGTACAACGGCTACATCTCACGCTATCCGTCAGGACGCTACGTTTCCGACGCAAAAAAGCGAATCGCCAACCTCCAGGAGACATACGCATCGGCAATGCCAAGGCGCGTGACCTCCAACAACCCCGACGAAGGACTTGCATACCGCATCCAAATCCTCGCCGACAAGAAACAATGGACCCCGCGCAAACTCCAACGCCTTTACAAGGGCGAACTCAAAATCGACGAGACAGAGCGTGAAGGCTTCTACAAATATTGGATTGGATGTTTCCGCACATACGCGGAGGCACAAGCCGCAGAACAGAGCATGCACCTCAAGGAATCCTTCATCGTTTGCTTCAACAACGGCGTGCAAATCCACATCACCGAGGCCCAACAAATCGAGGCTCAATTAGGTGACTAAACCAACCAAAAATCATAAACAAAAAATCCCTCGCGGCATCCTGCCACGAGGGATTTTTTTTTGATTCGACTTTACTCTTTTATCATATTCAGCATCTTTATCGTCGCCTTTATGGCTGCCTCGGTCTGGTCGGCGTCGAGTCCGCGGGTGTGAAGGATTTGGCCGTTGTGGTTCCAGGAAATGACGGTTTCCACGAGGGCGTCGGTCTTGCCGCCGGGCGGGATTGAGACCTTGTAGTCGGTGAGGACGGGGTGGGTCTTGCCGAGGCGGTCGTATATCTTCCACAACGCTTTCATGAACGCGTCGTACTGGCCGTCGCCTGGCGAGGTTTCCTCGTATTCCGTGCCGTGGATCGAGATGCGAAGGGTAGCCACGGGCTTCATGCCGCGCACGAGGTTGAGGCTGTAATTGACGATTTGGATGTGCTCTTCCTCTTGGAAAATGTTGCTTTTCAATACGTCGGAAATGATGAACGGCAAGTCCTCTGTGGTAACGTTTTCCTTCTTGTCGCCGAGCTCGATGATGCGCTTGGTGACGAGTTTGGTCTGTTCGGGGGTGAGGTGGATGCCGAGTTCCTCGAGGTTTTTGGCGATGTTGGCTTTGCCCGACATCTTGCCGAGGGCGTACTTGCGGACGCGCCCAAAGCGTTCCGGCAGCAACTTGTTGAAATACAGGTTGTCCTTGTTGTCGCCGTCGGCGTGGACACCGCTGCACTGCGTGAACACCGATTCGCCGACGATGGGCTTGTTGTCGGGGATGCGGATGCCCGAAAAGGTCTCTACAAGGCGGCAGATGTTGGTGAGGCGGTGCTCGTTGATGTTGTTTTCGACTTTCAGGTGGTCGTTGAGGATGCCTACCACCGACGCGAGTGGCGCGTTGCCGGCTCGCTCGCCCAGGCCGTTGACTGTGGTGTGTATGCCCGTGATGCCAGCCTTGACAGCCGAATAGACGTTTGCGGTCGCCATGTCGTAGTCGTTGTGTGCGTGGAAGTCGAAGCGCAGGTCTGGGTAACGCTGCACGATTTCGCGGCAAAAATTCTTGGTCAGGTCTGGCGTCAACACGCCGAGGGTGTCGGGCAGCATATAATGCTTGATGGGCATATCTTTCAGATTGTCAAGCATATACATTACGTAATCCTTGGAATGTATCATGCCGTTGGACCAGTCTTCGAGGTATATGTTGACCGAGAGGCCCTGTTCAACGGCCATTTCGATGTTGCGGCGGATGTCGGTGAGGTGTTCCTCGGGCGTTTTTTTGAGTTGCATCGTTACGTGGCGCAGCGAGCCTTTGGTGAGAAGGTTGAGGACACGGCCGCCGGCGTTGCGTATCCAGTCGATTGAAACGCCGTTGTCAACGAATCCCAACACTTCCACACGGTCTATCAGGCCGTTGTCTTCCGCCCACTGGCAGATGGATTCCACTGCCTTGCGCTCGCCGTCGCTGACTCGCGCCGAGGCAATCTCTATGCGGTCCACCTGCACGTCGTCGAGAAGTTGGCGGGCGATGGTGAGTTTCTCGTTGGCGTTGAAACTCACGCCCGCCGTCTGTTCGCCGTCGCGCAGCGTGGTGTCTAATATTTCAAGCATAAACAATATTTTTTTTATTAACCACGGAAAACACGAAAAACACGGAAGTCGCCGCTGGCGCGGCTTTTCTTTTTTTAAACACAAATTAAAACGAATTTAAATGAATTAAAACGAATTTTTTGTTTAATCAATTCGTTTTAATTCGTTCTGATTCGTTTAATTTTTGTTTAGAAAAACGTTTTTAGTGTTTTCTGTTGTTTTCGTATTCGACGGTCTTGTCCTGGACGGTGAGAAGGTAGTCGATGTCGTCGAGGGCGTTCATCAGGCAGTGCTTCTTGTAGCCGTTGATGTCGAAATGCTCGCTGTGGCCGGTGGTCTCGTTGGTGACGGTCTGGTTGGGAACGTCAACGGTAACGACTGCCTCGGGGTTCTTGGCGATGGTGTCGAAAAGTTCCTGTTGGAATTGCTGGCTGACGACTACCGGCAGTACAAAACAGTTGAGCAAGTTGTTGCGGTGGATGTCGGCGAATGACGACGAAATCACCACGCGGACACCGTAGCCAGAGATTGCCCAGGCGGCGTGTTCGCGGCTCGATCCTGAACCCCAGTTTTGTCCGCCGACGATTATCTCGTGGACGCCTTCGCGGGGCGGCTCTGAAAATTCGGGTTTGTTCATCACGAAGTCTTTGACGGGATTGCCCGCGCCGTCAAAACGCAGGTCGTGCATGAAGGCGTCGCCAAAAAACTTCGGGTCGCGTGTGGTGCTCGCCAAGTAACGCGCCGGGATGATTAGGTCGGTGTTGCAGTTGTCGATGGCAATCGGAATGCACGTCGATTTTATAACGTTGAATTTCTGTTTCATTTTACATTGATTTTTGCCGCCTTGCGGCGGCGTTCTCTTTAAACGTTAATTAAACGAATTAGAACGAATTAAAACGAATTTTAGAAATAAGTATTCGTTTTAATTCATTTAAATTCGTTTTAATTTGTGTTTATAAAAACCAGTCACATCATTGTCCGTGGGTCGGTGATGCGGCCGGTGATTGCGCTGGCGGCGACGACGAGGGGCGAGGCGAGGACGGTGCGCGCGCCAGGGCCCTGACGGCCGACAAAGTTGCGGTTGGATGTCGAGATGGACAACTTGCCGGCGGGGACTTTGTCGGGGTTCATCGCCAGGCACGACGAACAGGACGGCAGCCTGAGTTCAAATCCGGCTTCTTCCAAAATCTTGTCGATGCCTTCGTCGATGATTTGCTGACGGACGAGCCACGAGCCGGGAACGAGCCATGCGACTACGTTGGCGGCTTTCTTCTTGCCCTTGACGATGGACGCAAAGGCGCGGAAGTCCTCGATGCGGCCGTTGGTGCAGGCGCCGAGGAAACAATAATCGACGGGCAGTCCTTCGAGTTTTTGTCCGGGTTGGAACTGCATGTATTTCAACTGCGATTCCAACTGCGCCTTTGCCGCGTCGTCCAGGCCGTCGAAGGTGGGTATTGTGCCGTCGATGGCGATGCCTGCGCCGGGGTTGGTGCCGTAGGTGATGCGCGGCTTGATGTCGGCGGCGTCGATGTCGACTTCCTTGTCAAAAACTGCGTCGTCGCCGCTCTTCAATGTCTTCCAATATGCAACGGCCTTGTCCCAATCCGCGCCTTTGGGGGCGTATTCGCGGCCTTTGAGGTATGCGAAAGTGGTCTCGTCGGGGGCGATGATGCCGGCGCGTGAACCCATCTCGATAGAGAGGTTGGATAGCGTCAGGCGGCCTTCCATGCTCATGTTGCGGATTGTGCTTCCGGCGTATTCCACGGCGTAGCCCGTCGCGCCCGATGTGGTGAGTTTTGCCATGATGTAGAGGGCGACGTCTTTGGCTGTGACGCCTTTTTGCAGTGTGCCTTCGATGTTGATTCTCATCGACTTGGGCTTGCTCTGCAATATGCACTGGCTCGCCAACACTTCTGCCACTTCGCTCGTGCCTATGCCCATCGCCAATGCGCCTACCGCGCCATGCGTAGATGTGTGCGAGTCGCCGCAGACGATGGTCATTCCGGGCAGCGAAAGTCCTTTTTCAGGGCCGACGACGTGGATGATGCCGTTGTCTTTGGTGCCCATCGCAAAGTGGCGGATGCCAAATTCCTCGCAATTCCTTTTGAGGGTTTCCACTTGCTTGCGGCCGATGGGGTCGTTGATTACTTCTTGCTGGTCCGACGGCGTGTTGTGGTCGGGCATTGCGAATATCTGATTGGGGCGGAATGCTTTGATTCCCTTGTCGCGAAGGGTGTCGAAGGCTTGCGGCGATGTTACTTCGTGCGCGTAGAGGCGGTCGATGTAGAGTTGCGTCGGGCCGTCGGGGATTACCTGCACCACGTGCGAGTCCCAAATCTTGTCAAACAGTGTGTTCATTGATCGTTTGTTTTATTATTTTGAGTGTCCTTGCGGACAGAAATCTTACAAATCTTTTCAAATCTTTCAAATTTCTTTTTCCGTTGCGTCAGCATCGTTGGTGTCGTCCTTGCTTTTTATAGCGAAATACTTGTTGACGGCGTCGATGTACGCTTCCACGGATGCAAGCACGATGTCGGTGTTTGAGGCAAAGCCGTAGCACAGCATGCCTTGCTGTTCGTCTTTGTGCTTTACTTCTACCTGGACGTGAACCTTGCATGTGTCGTCGCTGCCCTTGTTGATGCTTTGTAGCGTGAACTCTTTGAGTTCCATGTTGTACTTGTCAAAAAACTTTTTCAGGGCTTTTATTGCAGCATCCACGGGACCGTTTCCAGTTTCGGCTTTGACATCCCAGTCCATATTACCGGCTGTTTGTATTTGCAATACGGCTGCCGCCTTCAGGTCTTTTCCTGATGTTACCTGGAAGTTTTTTATCTTGATGTACTGTTGCTTGGTGTTGTGGCCGCTGGCGAGCAACAAGAGGTCGTCGTCGTGGATTTCCTTCTTCTTGTCGGCGAGGTCGAGGAATTTGGCGTAGAGCGCGTCGAGTTCCTCGCCTTCCATCTTGATGCCGAGCACCGAAAGGCGGTATTTGAGGGCGGCGCGTCCGCTGCGGGCGGTCAGCACGATCGCGTTCTTGTCGATGCCGATGTCCTGCGGGTCCATTATCTCGTATGTGCCTTTGTTTTTCAACACGCCGTCCTGGTGGATGCCCGACGAGTGTGCGAATGCGTTGCGGCCCACGATGGCCTTGTTGGGCTGGACGGGCATGTTCATCAATGTGCGCACCATGCGCGACGTCGGGTAGATTTTGTGGCTGTCGATGTTGGTGTGCAGGCCGAGGTTGTGGTGGCATTTCATTATCATCACCACTTCTTCGAGGGCGGTGTTGCCCGCGCGCTCGCCGATGCCGTTGATGGTTACTTCCACTTGGCGTGCGCCGTTGAGTACGCCCGACATGGTGTTGGCGGTGGCCATTCCGAGGTCGTTGTGGCAGTGGGTGGATATTATGGCGTTTTGGATGTTGGGCACGTTGTCGAAGAGGTACTTGATTTTTTCGCCGTATTCAGCGGGCAGGCAGTAGCCGTTGGTGTCGGGGATGTTGACTACGGTTGCGCCGGCGTTGATGACGGCTTCGACGACGCGGGCGAGGTATTCATTGTCGGTGCGGCCTGCGTCTTCGGCGTAAAATTCCACGTCCTCTACGTACTTGCGGGCGTGTTTGACGGCGCGGACGGCTCGTTCGATGATTTCCTCGCGTGTCGAGTTGAACTTGTATTTGATGTGGGAATCCGACGTGCCGATGCCGGTGTGGATGCGCCTGCGGTTCATTGGAAGGGCTTTGAGCGCGTCGGCGGCGACGTCGATGTCCTTCTCGACGGCGCGTGTGAGCGCACAGATGACGGGCGTAGAGGTCGCCTTGCCGATTTCCACCACTGACTTGAAGTCGCCGGGGCTGGATACCGGGAAGCCGGCTTCGATGATGTCAACGCCGAGAAGTTCCAACTGTTTGGCCACCTGGATTTTTTCCACGGTGTTGAGCTGGCAGCCGGGTACTTGCTCGCCGTCGCGAAGCGTTGTGTCGAAGATGTAAACTCTGTTTTTGTCCATAATATTCTTGTCTGGTTTTGTATTTTTATAGTCAAAACAATTAAAAACCCTTCCACCCCCAATCCGTTTTTGTTGGGTGTGAAAGGGTTTCTTTTTTACCTTTTGCGGTGTCTCGTCGAATGCTTGTCCGCCAATATCTACGCCTCTCACCCCCCTTAGCCAATAAGCCCAGGAAGTATAATAAGGATGCTGTCAAGCGAGATTGTGCGGGTGTAAGCCTTCATCTTATTGCGCGGTTAAAACATTTTATAACGTCGCAAATGTATGCAAAATTATTGAGACTTCAAAATATTTGGGTAAAGTTATTGTTAATTTTTTTTTGAGGGGGGGAGGGTAAAAATTGCAAAAAACATCACATTAAAATATGTTAAATTCGGCAGTTTTAAAAATATTAAATCATTGTAAATTAATAAATTAACCTCAAAATCACCGCCTTAAAAGTCAGCGAAACCGGGCAAAAAAACGTCAATTTCGCTGACTTTTAAGTTCGGAAAAGGTCGTCCAACGTAACACAACTGTTGACGACGGACGAATGGCTGCCTTTCGCGAGGCCTAACGTCGTTATCAACACAAATTGTATGCTGTGGATTCGGTTGTGCATCTTGCTCGTCAGGAAAGCCGAAATCTTGTTGAGAAAATTAGATTCATCGTCCTGGGAAACAGCGAATTTGCTGCCGATGAACTTCATTTCGCAGATATAATCGGTACGCGCCGGGCGGCTTTCCAACACCAAGTCGATTTGTGCGCCGTTGCCGTCTGCGCTCTTGCCTGCCCAACAATAATTTCTGTCTATCGACGGCAACCGCAAGGCATTCTGAATCTGCGTCAGATGCTCGGCGCACAAGAGTTCAAAACTCTCGCCCGCCCACGTGAAAAACGCCGCCGAGCCGCTGAGGGTGTTCCACGCGCCTTTTTTCACCTGACGGCCTTCCACAAAGCGCAGGAAAAACAGCGAGAAAAAATCTTTCAACTGATAGACGGTTTCCACCCTCGATTTGCCGTAACGGGGATATTCGCGGATAATTCCGGATTCTATCAGGTTGGAAATCAAGCCGCTGAGAGTGCCGCCGCTTTTTAGTTTGAGCGCAGTGGCGATTTCGACCTGCGTCATTCCGTAAAAATGCCCGCCCAACGCCTTCACGATGTCAACATACCGCTCTTTGCTCGCGTATAGCCCGGTATACACGTCCTTGAACTCTTGGCGGATTTGGTCGTCGGCGAAAAAGATGTTGTCGATATTGTCGTTGAGTGTCAGGCCGTTGCGAAGTTTGTCGAGATAATACGGAATGCCGCCAAACACCATATACGCCACGCACATTTCGTAATGCGACAGGCGGAAGCCGTTTTTCTTGTAATACATTTCACATTCCGCCAATGTGAACGGCGAGAGCCTGATTGTCTCTGTCAATCGGCCGTGCAGACCGCCGTAGTCGTGGATTACGTTGTCGAGCATCCAACTCGTCGCCGAGCCGCAGACCACGAGTACGATGTTTCGCTGACGGCCTGCCCACGAGTTCCAAAAAAATCCGAGTTCAGCCACCATTTCAGCCGACTGCGGGCCGGCGAGCCACGGCAGTTCGTCGATGAAGACCACCTTGCGGCGTGTCTTGACGCTTTCCAAAAGTTTCCGCAACAGCAACAACGCCTCGCGCCAGCACGACGGACGTTGGCACTCTCTGCCGTCGAGCCCTGCAAGTATCAGAGAATCATAGAAATGGTCGAGTTGAAGGCGGCGGTATGTCTCAAAATTCTTGTTGCCGTCCTTGATGTTCGTCCCGACGGTTGAAAACGCGATTTTGCCGTCGAAAACCTCGCTTACAAGAAACGACTTACCGACGCGCCGCCGCCCGTAAATCGCTATAAATTCGGACTTTTTGGACTTGTAGCACCTTTCGAGCGTTTCGATTTCCCTCTGTCTGCCAATTATGAATGTGTTTTTCATATTACGACCAAATTGTAATTATCACGCCCCAAAGATAAAAGTTTTGCGCAAAACCACCTAATTTTTATCACGTTAAAATATGTTAAATTTGACGGTTTTTAAAGTGTCAATATGTTATAAATCAATATATTAACATCAGAAACACTGACTTAAAAGTCAGCGAAACAGGGCAAAAAATCGTCAATTTCGCTGAGTTTTAAGCGCAGGTTGGGGTCAATATCCCGCCAACGCCCGCGCTATCTTCACCCTCTTGGCCATTTCGCGGATGTCGCGGCGGGTGCAGTCTTTTGCGTCGTCCAAACTTGTCGATGTTTAGGTCGCCGAGGATGCCGTCTGCGCTTTGGGACGGCTTCGGCGGCTCGTACTTTGGCGGCGTGGGCTTTTGGACAGGCTCGTACTTTGGCGGTTCAGGCGTGGGTTCGGGGACAAGGTCGGCTTCGGACGGCTTGTCGAAGTCGAGCTGGTTTCCTTCGTCGGGGATTTCCTTGTTGTCGTCGTCGCCCCAAAAGATGTCTTTCTTCGTGCGGCGTGAATATTCGTTTCGTGCCATGGTGTTTTCAATAAAATGTTTTTATACAATGACTTCCACTACCTCTTTGTCGCCAAGTTTGATGGTCTTTGCCTTGGGCTTGGATTTTTTGTTGAAGCAAAAACTCAACAGGTAGCCCTTGTCGATGTGGTAAAAGTCGAGGTAGTCAAGAAGTTGCTTTTCGCCGCGCTCGTTGTACGACTCGCCGCGCCAGATTTTCATCTCGATTACGTATTGGGTGCCGTAATAGTCGATGACCATGTCGGTGCGCGAGCGGTCGCGGGTCTGCGCCTCGATGTAATAATTGCCGCAGCCGTTGATGATGGGGCGGATGTAGAGCATGAAAAACCGACGGCCTTCTTCTTCCTTGAATGTCAGGTCGTTGCCGCCGTAAATGTCGCGGAAGTGCAACGCGAATTTTTCGAGTATCAGGTCCATTTTGAGGGTCTTGCCGTCGATGAACTGGCTCTTTTCGATGCTGCCCTTGTCGTAAAGCCGCTTGTCAAAATTTGCCTCGGTCGTGAACAGGTTGTACAGCCAGGTCTCGATTATCCGGTTTGAAATCTTGACTTTGCCGTTGTCGTTTTTGATGTAATTGAACATCGCGGCGATTTCGATGTGCTTGTAGTAGATGTTGAAACTTTCCTCGTAGCCGTTGTAGAGGATCTCTTTCAGGAAAGTCTTCAGCTGCGGGAAGTCGTCGATTTTTTTGGCAAGGTCGTCAAAGAAGGTGTTCTTTTCCGCCAAGAGGATTTTCACAGCGTCGAGCATGCCTTCCTTGTTCCAGCTAAACTTCTGTTCGTCAATCAGTTGGCACACCCTCGACACGAAAAACGGGTAGCCGGCGGTGTAGTCGGTTATCATCTGCGCCATCGAGTGAGTGTCCATTCCCGCGTGGTGGTCGGCGTCGTATTCTTGAAGCATCTTCTCGATGCCGTCGGTGTGCAGCGACATGTCTTCCGTGAAGGCCGTCGCGATGTTCCACGGCGAATTGTACTGGTGTTCGCTGTCGGGGCGCACTTTGAGTTTCAGGTTTTTGATGTCGTAGACGCCGGCGAGGATTACCGACAGGAACGTCGGCAGCTGTTCGCGGTTGAGGTACTTGTTGCGAAGGAACCGCAAAAAACTTATGAACGACTCGTAGTTGCTCGCGTTGTCCACCTCGTCGATTACCAGCACGATGGGCTTTGGCGACTCGGCGCAAAGTTCCGACACAAAATCAGAAAAGTCATCTAATGGTATTTCTTTTTTTTCGTCATACAACTGTTTCTTTTCAGTAATCAATTTTTTGACGGATTCGGTCAAGTTGTTGATTTTTATGAACTTTGACATCGAATTAATCGTGCTCAAAATGTAGAATGACAACGAATCCACCGACTTGAATTCCGTGGCTGTCATGCTCTCGAAACTTATCGAAAACACCACGTATTTTTCCCTCAGTTTGTTGGCAAGGTGGTACAGGGTGGTCGTCTTGCCATATTGACGGCCACGGTTGATGGTGAGGTACTTGCCGTCCGCGACGAGTTGCTCTATCTGGTTGATGCGGTCTTCCACGTCAACCATGTAATGCTTGTGGGGGTAGCAAATGCCGGTGGTATTGAAACTTTTCATAATCTTCCCGAATTATTTTCGGCAAATATAATGATTATTTTTGACAAAAACGAGGGAAAATTTAACGTGTCATTGTTCAGCGAGAATGTGCGCAATCTGCATACGGTGGGCGACGGCGGCGGCATCGTTCTTGAGCCGCGATGACTTCGAATTAACGCCGCTGTCGAAAATTTTCCTTATCGTCCCTTTTATGAACAGAAGGACTTCACCGCCGCGAAACAATAGTATAAAATTATATTTCATGTATGACGAGAGGTTTTCGGCGATATTTTCGGCGCGCTCTATGTCGCTGATTTCTATGTCGTTTTGCGACATGGCGTAGATGTTGTCCTTGTATCTTACCGGCATGGGTTTGTATGGCATATTGCCCTTTACAATCATGATGTTGTCGGCGAATGGCTCGTCGGGCTTTACTTTCATGAAAATCCCGGCAAACAAGTCAACTTGTTTCGTTTCTTGCACGTCAACGGCTATTTTGTGAAATCTCAAATTCATATTCCACTGTCTTTATGTCGCCGATTTTGATTGTCGTGGCATCTTCTGTGGACAGCGAAAAAATCCCCTTTTTGCTTAGGGACAAATATTTGCCATATATGAAACGCTTGGGTTCATATCCGAACGCAATGATTTCCTTGATGGATTCTACGGATTTTTTTATCAATTTTTTGTATATGGTGGTATCTATTCCATAACATATAGCGAAAGTGACATGGCCGACAACCGCCCCGTACAGAAACCCGCTAAACGAGTATCCGCTGTATCTGAAAATCAAAAACCAGACCGCAATCGCCGCCGCGTACAACAACAAGCAAATCACGATGTTGACGACGATAGGAACCCTATGGTCGAACAGGAACTGATCGACGTCAAAATCTTTAAAATCCGTAACCGGCGCAGACTCGTGTGCGGTTTTTTTGTTGTAATCGCCGTTTTTGAAGGATTCATTCTTCGTTCCACGGCGCGAGTATTCTTTTGATGGCATTGTGAGTGTGTTTTTAATTTTGGCGCAAGGTAGGAAAAAATTACGACACACACAACAAAAAAAGAGAGCCGAAAGGAACTTTCGAACTCTCCTTAAAACCAAAAATTAACCTAAAACAAACTAATTAACCTAACAAAACTATGAAAATAAAAAGTGATTATTTCCATATCAAAAATATCTTGATTTCTGTTGATAACCATCATGTTAAAAACCATTTTTACAGTCAATTTTGATTCTCAAAAATGGAATTGCGTTTCACAACGCAATTCCAATACAAATAACAACCTAAAATCAAACTATTAACTCAAAAAATTTTAACATTCAAATTATTCAATCAACATGAAATGTTTTATCTTTTTTGATGTCACAAAGTTAAAGCGTAAAAACTAAATCTCCAAATTTTTTGGACACTTTTTTCACGGGGAAAACCGGTTTTAACATTTTTTTGATTTTACTCAATCCACGCGCCTACAAACCCGAATTTGAACGGTTCTGTGGTCGCTTTTGTAACTATCTCGAATACTGCGATTTGTGACATGTCGAGAGTGAAATTGCCCTCGGGTTCGAAGGATTGTTTGCAGAACGACGGATAGGTCTCACGGACAAAAAATGTGGACGAAACTGTCAATTCTGAAAGCGGAATCCTGACCTGATGTTCGCCGGACTTTACACTGAACGATTTTGTGAACGTCAATCCATCGGCGTCGACAAATCCTGCCGAAAGTTCCATGTCGTGCTCCGCCGGTTCAAACTCCACGCACAACGTCTTTGCGGCCGCGATTCGGGCGGCGCGGATTTTGGCAATTTTGGTCACGTCTTTATATATAATCGCGCGGACGGCGTTCTTGCTGCCATTGCTCGCGACGGACAACGAATTTTGTGAAAACGGCATGTCGAACTTCTTTTGAACCTGTGAGCGTCCCCACGAGGGCTGTACTGCGGCTATCACAGCCTCATCGCCGGCAGCGGACGCAACAAGCACAACCGGCGACTGTGGGTCTGTCAATTCCGTCCTGTAAAAATCCCTGTCATCGGAATCCCAGTCGAGCGGCGTACCCTTGCGCCCCGACGGAAAGGTCGTGCAACCGCCGTCACGGTACACGAGGACATAATAGCCAAAAACATTGCCCCTGAACCAGTTATGGGGAATATTGCAACGGTAGCCATATTTCCCGTCGCTCGTCATCCGTGCGCTCTTATTGTGGCTGCTCCAAAATGACGCTGTTGACGGCAGGACGACCACGGAATCCACCGCGCCCGGAGCGACAAGAGTCAAATCCAACTCCAAATCCTTGTCGCGCTCGGCGATTGGCGATGCGTGGTGGCTGACGTATACTTTGTCAATGACGGACTTAGGCGCGTAATACTCAGAGGATTTGATGTTGTTGAACGTGACGTTATAGTCGCCCTTGTACTTCGACTTCGAGGAACGGAGGATGTACACGCCAGGCTTCACGGACAGAACGCCATTGTCAACATTGTGCGCGGCATCATGGCTGAAATCCACCACTGCAAAATCCGCGCCAAGATTTGGAATGTCGATTGATATAGCGTTGAAACAGTGGACGGTAACGCCGGTCTTCCGTGCGAGCGACGGCTTGGCGAATGGGTCTGCCAACGCCACATAATCCGGCATCACTTCGAGCCGCCACACGCCGTCAGCGATTTTGTCAACGAAATACGCACCAGTGCCACTGTACTTGACGACCGGCGACTCCCCTACCCCACATATTTCCGTAAGTTTTTTATAATCAACAGGTTTGACATTACAATCATTAGTGTAAAAATACTTCCTGCCATTATTGAACAGTGCCAAATTCCGCTTGTAACTAACTGTGGTGCTGTTGAATACAGTGTCGTTGGGATATTTCGGGAACTTGGCGTACATCGGCACTTCCTTGGCGACCTCACACGCTATCTTCATGCCCACAGCCTTGCCTGGAGTGTATGCCAAGTTGAGGTAATGTGTCTGATAATCAGTATTGTACTCCGCCAAAAACGTTGCGTCATATGCAAACTGCGTCACCCATTGGAAACCCGCCGTCCTGAATGTCCTCATCACCGCCGGATAAAGGTAACTGTCAATCACGTCGCCCGGGTCAAACTCATACACGACCTTTGCCTTGTCCCTGAAACCTGCAACATCCTTAAAATCAATTTCATAATCATCTACATACGGCAAAAAGTTCATCGACAACGTGCGACCCGAGACCAGGCCTGTCGGATACCATTGGTAGGTGCCGCCGTCGATTGGCGACTGGAAATACGCCTCGACAAAATCATGGTTGTGCGACACATTATATAATATTGTCTTGTTGAAGCCGGTCGACTTAAGCGCGTCGACCATTTTCACTATGTAGTCGCGGGTGTCGTCCTTGGAAACCGAATGGCACGGCTCGTTGTTGATTTCGAAAGCAACAATGCCTTCGTCGTCGCTGTAAGTCTTGCCGGTGAATGCGTTGCGGTGAAGTGCAAGTTGCTTGATGTAATTCTGCTGGGCTTTCACAGCCTCGGGTTCGGAATGTACACGACACTTGTCATAATGATAGGTAAAACCATCAGTAATGATGTTGCGCTCGGGGTAGCCGTTGCCAAAATTAGTCTGTGCGGTGAGGATAATGTCGATGTGGCGTTCTTCAAGTTTTTGGATAAGGTAGTCGAGGGTGCGGAGATGGTCGTTTTCGAGCAGATTGCCCTGTGCGTCAGAGATTTCCACGTCCCATATATGAAGCCTGAACGCATTAAATCCGAGCCGCGCAAAGTGGTAAACGTCATTGTCGATAGCCTTAAAACGGTCGATGTTAAACTTATCCGCCATCCTGTACGAATGTGCGAACGGCATGGTGTAATTAACGCCGCAATATGACACTTCCTTGTCGTCAGAAGTGCGCCTCATCACGCCGTCAGAGTCAACATACAGCGGCGTGGTCTTTGGCTGAGCCGCCAACATGCTCATTTGCAACAATATGGCGGCGATGGTAGTGAGTAGTTTCTTCATGGATAATCTATTTTAAATATGTAAATTAAACTTTTTTGTGGCTTATTTGCAAACGAAAAAGGATATTTTTTTAAATTTGCATTCCATAAACCATCAAAAATTATTAAAGATACAATGAAAAACTTAATACTCCAACTCTTAGTGGCAGCGCTGTGCATCGCAACCGCAAATGCCCAAGAATCAGATTTTTACCAGCAACTCGCCGCGCTGCCGGGCGTGAGCGACATCACAACATTGCCGTCAAGGTATTATGAAGAGAAGTACCAACTCTTTATCACTCAGGAAGTCGACCACGGCAACCCCGCCGCCGGCACGTTCAGGCAGCGCATAATCGTCGGCTTCAAAGGCCTCGACCGCCCCACCGTGATGGAAACCGAAGGCTACGGCGCGGGATACGCCACATACGCATCGTACCACGAGGAACTTTCGGAACTGATGAACGCCAACCTCGTATTCTGCGAGCACCGCTATTTCAAGGAATCGACGCCCGAACCCTGTGACTGGCAGTACATGACCGTCGCCAACGCCAACGCCGACCTGCACCACATCCGCCAGACCCTCGGAAAAGTTTTCACCCAAAAATGGGTTTCGACGGGCATCTCTAAGGGCGGCAGCACCTGCACATATTACCGTGCGGCATATCCTGACGACGTTGACGCGTCGGTGGCATACGTCGCGCCGATAAGCCGCGCCCTCGAAGACGGCCGCCACGAAAAGTTCCTCAACAAAAAAGTAGGCTCGAAGGACGACCGCGAGAAGATGAAGGCCATGCAACTCGAATACATGCGCCGCAAGCCCAAAATTGTCGGGATGCTCGACACCTTCTGCACCGCCCGCAACTACCATTTCAACATTCCCATCGACCAGGTCTACGACTACGAGGTGCTGGAACTCGAATTTTCGATGTGGCAGTGGGGCAGGTCGGTGAATTTGCTGCCCAAGAATTACGACAGCGACGTGCAGTGGTTCCAGTTCCTTGTTGACGAGGTGGACCCCGACTATTTCGCGTGTCCGAGCGACTACCTGCCGTTTTACTACCAGGCGATGCGCGAACTCGGATATTATGGCTACGACACCCGCCGCCTCGGCAAGCAAAACCGCTCTATCCCCACCGCCGAAAACTACCTGAAAGCCGTCATGGTGCCCGCCGACATGCGCAACGTCGCCTTCGACAACACCGTCTACAAGACCACCTGCAAGTACCTCAAGAAGAACGACCCGACACACCTTTTTATATATGGCGAAAACGACCCGTGGACATCGTCGGGTGTGGCTCACTGGCTCAACTGCAAGAAAAAATCCAACATGAAGGTCTATGTCCAAAAAGACGGTTCACACCTCGCCCGCATCCGCACCCTTTCCGACGCCCAACAGGCCGAAGTGAAGGCAAAACTGAAAAACTGGGTGGGGTATTGACTTTTGAGTCGATAATCAACGAAGGATTCCTTTATGTTGACAAGACCGAGCGCATGTACGAAATGATCGGCGACCGTAAATTTGTGTTTCTCGCCCGTCCGAGGCGTTTTGGCAAGTCGCTGTTGGTAAATACGTTGCACGCATATTTCGAGGGCAAGAAGGAACTCTTCAAAGGCCTCAAAACATACGAGTTGGAAAAGAATTGGACCAAATATCCGGTCATGAAATTCGACATGTCGTCGTACAAGGATATGTCGCCAAAAGACATCGCCGCACTGGCTCAAATCAACTCAAAAAACTATTCAATACCCTACAAATACGACGGCCGCGAAATCGTCAAAACCGGCGTGAACATCTCAGACAAGAAGCACGTCCGCACGATTACGGAATGGAAGGTGGAAAAGTGAAACAACAAAGTTTCATTCGCCATTGACCACCTCGATTTTCACGTCGTGTTTTGACTTGCGCTTGCTCCAGTTGATGCCCACCAAGATTATCCTTTTTGAAAAGCCTTTCAACGCCTCGGGGTAGTTCTTGTCCTTGATTTGTTGGATTGCGCCGACGGCGGATTTGTTGTGCTTCAATTCGACGACGATTGCGGGGCGCGTGGATTTTGGC
>CAJOJG010000024.1 GCA_905234655.1 uncultured Bacteroidales bacterium | reverse complement strand
GGCGTGTAGGGCTGATCGAGGAGCTCGTGGTCGCCGGCAAAAAACTGTTCGAGGCTCATTGCATTGCCCAAAGACTTGCCCATCTTCTTGCCGTTGATGGTAATCATATTGTTGTGCAGCCAATACTTAACAGTGTCGTGTCCAAGCGCGCCGACAGCCTGCGCAATCTCGCACTCGTGATGCGGGAATTGGAGGTCTATGCCGCCGCCGTGAATGTCGAACGTCTCGCCTAAATACTTGACACCCATTGCAGTACATTCCAAATGCCAGCCCGGGAAACCTTCGCTCCACGGACTCGGCCAATGCATCAAATGAGTCGGCGACGCCTTCTTCCACAGCGCAAAGTCACACTGATTGCGTTTCTCGTCCTGACCGTCGAGAGTACGGGTTTTTTCGAGAAGATCATCAACATTCCTGCCTGACAACTTGCCGTAGCGGTACTTCTCGGCGTATTTCTTTATGTCGAAATACACAGAACCATTGCTCTCGTAAGCATAGCCATTGTCGAGGATTTTATTGACGAGTTGCTGTTGCTCGATGATATGACCTGATGCGTGAGGCTCGATGGACGGCGGCATGACATTGAGGAGGCGCATGTTCTTATGGTAGTCCTCGGTGTACATCTGCACAATCTCCATCGGTTCGAGGTTCTCCAACTTGGCTTTCTTGGCGATTTTGTCGTCGCCAGTGTCGGAATCCTGTTCCAAATGCCCGACATCGGTGATGTTGCGGACATAGCGAACTTTATATCCTAAATATTTCAAGTATCTGAAAATCAAGTCGAAAGTAATGGCGGGACGTGCGTGTCCAAGGTGAGCCGGACCATAGACCGTGGGGCCGCATACGTACATGCCCACATACGGCGGGTTGATAGGCTCGAACTTCTGCATCGTCCTACTCAACGAGTTATATACCAATAAGTTAGCGTTCATTATTGCGTTTATTTAAGTAACAATTAGACTTGCAATTATAGCAAATATTTTTGAAACGGCAAAAAAAAACTGCCGGCAGTATCACTACTACCGACAGCCAAATACAAATAACAACTTAAAATCAAAATATTCCAAAATTATATCAATCAATAATAGATAAACCAATCACCATTTTTATCTGTCCACAACGCTGACAACTCGACCATTCTCGTAGATTGCAATCCTGATGAGCTTGCCGGAAGAGTTGTAATAATAGCGTTTGCCGTTCATCAGCGTACCGTTCACAAAATCGCCCTCACGATCCACTTTCTTGTCGGCATTGAGCACCTTATGGTAGCCAGTACCAGTGAACAACTCGGGGTCATTATTGTCCTGCTCGACAACAATAGGTACATCACCTTGACCTTGGGTTTTTGTAGTGTCTTTTATGACATCAGTCGGAATCTGTTCCGCACGGTCACGGTACACTCGCGACGCGCCGTCGTCATATACACCGTCATTGAACACCCGCCTCGCGCTAAGGCTGCCGCTGTTATAATACTCCTTCATAACACCGTCGACACGCCCCATCTTCCACTGGCTCTCGCTCCGAAGGTTTCCACTGTCATAATATTCCGCCACAAGTCCGTCGGCATAACCCCCGACCCAAGTCCCGGTGCGCATGAGCTTGCCATTTTCATAATAATACTCCTGCTGCCCCTCGCGGTTTCCTTCGTCGCCATAGTTCCAGTCGTATGCAACCCTGCCGGTAGAGAAATAGAACTTGTACTTCCCTACCCAATGTTGCCCGTCCCAAGAACCTTCTTCGGCAATATTGCCATTCTCATAGTAGGACTTCATAAGGCCGAACTTCCGGTTGTCAACATACGAAATCTCGCTCCTTTTATTCCCGTTGCGGTAATACTCCGTCCACACACCCTGCCGGTTATTGTCTACATAGATACCAGTACACGACACCATCGTCTGCAAACTGTCATAGAAATAATACCATCTACCCTGTTTCAAACTGTCGTGGTCTATGACGTTGACTGTATGCCCCTCAAATGTAATGCTCGTTTGGGACATTGCACTCGTCGCTACAAGTCCAATGATAATCAACGTTGCCAAATGTCTTATTGCATAGCACATAGGTATCTTCGAGTTATTCGGCAAAATTACATATTGTATCCTTAGAATACAAATTTTTTTTTATTTTTAACATTCGCGACATGAAACTACCGTCCAGTATTGCCGCAATACTGGCGAATCATTTCCGCAGCAGGCGCATAGTTCATGTTTTGAGCCTCGTGGAAGTCGGAGCACGCCCCTACCCTATCGTCGCTGACGAGATTGCAGATTCCGCGCTGATAGTAATAATAAGACTTCTGCGGCGAAATCTGTATGCACTTGCTCAAGTCGGCGGCTGCGAGCCTGTAGTACTTCTTGTCGGCAAGCGAATCGCCCATGACACGGTACGTAATCGACCGGTTGAACAGCGCGCCTTCATATAGAGAATCGATTTCCAAGCACCGCGAATAGTCCGCGAGAGCCTTGTCAAAATCACGCAATCCATTATACGCCAATCCCCTATTCGAATACAGCGCGGCAGAACGGTGTCCGAGCGACTCATACGTATCAAAATCCTGCACAGACCGCGCAAAGTTGCCGGACTTGCCGTAAGTTGTGCCACGATTTATGTACACTTCGTGAAGCGACGGATCGAGCGTAAGCGCACGGTCAAAGTCAAAGATAGCCTGACCAGTATAGAACCGTGCAGAATCCTCATTGACACCCATGAACGCCTCTGCCCTACCGTCATACAGCAACGCACGGCTCTGGAACGCCGGTGCAAAATTCAAGTTGCTGATAATCGCAGTGTTGAAGTCGTCAAACGCCATCTTCAAGTACGTCGAATCATGGTTATTCTCGAAAATGTCCTGGGCGGTCTTTCCCCTATTGAAAAATGCGTTTGTATAATCCGGCTTATATTTAATTCCCTCTGTAAAACAGTCGATCGCAGTTTTCTTGTACTCAATGAATTTGCTATTGTCAACTTTTTTGTACAAAGAGTCTGCCAAAAGATTATACTGGGAACCCAAATTGTTCCAACCAATCACGGCTTCTGGATATTTTGACACGCAATCTGTCCATAATGTAATGCTATCATGCCAAATTTTTTCACGTTGTACAGTTAAATATGACAAAAGTACACAATACATAGAAAAGATTATGTAAAATACATGACGATACTTCGAGTATTTCTCTAAGAGCAAATCCAACACGTATGCAAGCAAGACCGACAGCCCGACACTGGGAATGTAGATATAACGGTCAGAGTACATCGCACTGCCGACAGGAATGAACTGGAGAAGCATGAAGATATTGCCGATGAAGAACAGTGAGCCAAATGTCACAATCTTGTTCTTCTTGTAAATGAACAAGTTAACAGCGATTGCGGCAACGAACAACGGCACTGTGAACCAGTACAACACTGGTACAGTGCGGTGTATGATGTCAGGATAAGGATAGAGATTGGCAAGATGGACAGGGAGGATGAACCGCCAGATATACTGGAAAAAGCCATTACTGCCGAACGCAATCCTCTGCCATATCTCGTACTGGTCGGTCTCTGCCTTAGCCGTCGAGACCTCCTGGGCGTGTATTGAAATCAGACCGAATATAATGGAAATCACGATAAACGGGATCTTGTTGAGATGTTTTTTCCAATCCAAATAATTTTCGAGAATCAGGTAGTCAACCAAAAAAAGCGAAACCGTCAAGAAAACTGCCTGACCTTTAGATAACGCACTGAGAATGAACACTATAACAGAAAGTATATAAAACGTTACTTTTGTTCGTCGTCGATAAAGAATATATAAATAAAGTGACAAAAAGTAAAACATCGTATACAAAACGTCTTTTCTTTCTGAAATCCAGGTGACAGATTCGACGTGTAGAGTGTGGATTCCAAAAAGTAAAGTTACCACGATAGGGTAGAGTTTCTTGTGGAAAAGCTGTAGACAAATCAGGTACAACAACGCACAACTCATCAGATGGAGAATTACATTGACGACAATGAATCGGATAGGGTAGACCTTGCCATTAGGCTGCTTGTCCGAGAACTGGTAGTCAATATTCAAAGTCAGCATCGTCAGGGGGTGGTAGTTGCCCATACAGTACCTCTCGTCAGGGTCGTCCGAGGCAAACATCCGCCAGACGGTCTCTTTGTCCAACGTCTGCAACAGGGTACTTTGGTGAGTATACTTGTCATCGTCCCAATTCGTAGCATGATTGCCAAGGCTGAACGAATAAAGAAACGCAGTGACGATAATAATTATTAACATAGGCGCATACCGCGACAAGAAATCCTCGTTCTTGTCCGCCAACGGACTATGAAACCCGCCCTCAGATACCTGTAGGGTAGGGGAGAGGGACAGGTCAGTCCCTCGGATGTATTTTCCTTTCTTCATTTTTACTATTGTTTTGTTCAAAAATTCAGACACAAAAATAATTCTTATAAACCAAAATCGAAAATTATTTTAACTTTGCAGTCGATTTTTAGTGAAAAAAATCCATGATTGACGAACAGACAGTACAACGAATCATAGACAGTGCCCAGATTCTCGAAGTTGTCCAGGATTTCATGACGCTGCGCCGACGTGGCTCCAACTACATCGGCAACTGCCCGTTCCACAACGAGAAAACACCGTCGTTCTCCGTGTCGCCGTCCAAAAACATCTTCAAATGTTTCGGCTGTGGCGCGGCGGGTTCGCCTATCACGTTCGTAATGCGTCATGAAAACATGACATACCCGGAGGCGTTGAAGTACCTCGCCACAAAATACGGAATTGTCATAAAGGAAAAAGACCTTTCAAAAGAGGAAATTGAGCAGCACGAGGATCGCGAAAGCATGGGAATCGTCAACGAATATGCCGCTCAATACTTCCACAACAAACTTCTTCAAGACGAGGAGGGTAAAGCAATCGGGCTTTCATACTTCCAGCACCGTGGCTTCCGTCCCGAAACCATAGAGAAGTTCCAGCTCGGCTATTCTCCCGCAAATAGACAATCGCTTACTAATGAAGCACTTAGCAAAGGCTACAAACTAAAGTTCCTCGAAAAGACCGGCCTGACAATCGTCAAGGAAGACGGCTACAAATTCGACAGGTTCGCCGGGCGTGTGATATTCCCAATCCACTCGGTAGCAGGCAAAGTCGTGGCTTTTGGCGGCCGCATAATGACCAACGACAAGAAAATGGCGAAGTACGTGAACTCGCCGGAGTCGGAGGTCTACCACAAGAGCAGCGTCCTATACGGAATCTACCAGGCAAAGGGCGAAATCGTCAAACGCGACAAATGCTACCTATGCGAAGGATATTGTGACGTGATTTCCATGTACCAGTCGGGAGTGATGAATACCGTGGCAAGTTCCGGAACATCGCTGACTCCTGGTCAAATATCTGTGATAAAGCGTTTTACAAACAATCTCACAGTCATATACGACGGCGACTGGGCGGGCATAAAAGCATCTTTGCGAGGCATTGACCTCATTCTCGCACAAGACATTAACGTAAAAGTCGTGCTGCTGCCCGAGCCGGAAGACCCGGACTCTTTCGCACGAAGCCACACGCCCAAAGAACTTCAGGACTACATCGACAGCCACGAGGAAGATTTTATAAAGTTCAAGACAAGAATCCTGCTTAAAGATGCCGAGGACCCGCTCAAGAAATCTGAAGTTATCAACAGCATAATTGGCTCAATATCAAAGATTTCCAACGCTATTACACGATCGGTCTACATTAAAGAATGTAGCCGTCTTCTCGACGTAAAGGAAGACGCGCTATACGCCGAGACCGGCCGGACTATAAAGAAAAACCACGACGAGGAGATGAAACAGCGGCTCAGGCAAGGCACCGCCCAATCAAATCTCTCCGTCGTTAAATCTGATAGCGAAAATCCTGAACAACAGTCAGTTATAAGTGGGGTAGGGGAGATGTCTGTCCCGGCTTTTGTGAAAAATATATATGCAGAAGTCGAGGAAAAAGAAATCATAAACTACCTCATCAACTATGGAAACGAAGAATTTGAAACTTTTGAAGACCCAGCGACAGGACTTCAGGGCAGCATTAATGTCGCAACATACATAATCGGCGAAATCATCAATGAAGAAATGGAACTTAACAACTTGGTTTACAAGAACATATTTGACGATTACCGCAAGCACTTGGAGGAAGGCAAGACCATAGACACGTCGTACTTCATTAACAACGCCGATGAAAAGGTCAGGGAAGTAGCCGTAGAACTCACAATCCCACGCGACACACTGAGCGCAATATGGAAACGCCGTGGTACTGAGTGCCTTACGCCGGAAGACACATTCAGGACCGACATCCCCAAAACAATAAACAGTTATAAGCTCAAAATCGTGCGCACCGCCACAAAGGAGTTGCTCGAAAGCCTGAAAACCGCAAAGCCCGAGGACATCAAAGAAACAATGGAACGGATAAAACAACTTAAAGATTTGGAGAAAACACTCTCCCAAAGCCTTAAACGAACGATAATTACATAAAAAAACCGCAAAACCAAAAAAAGGGAAAAAGGTTTTGCGGAAAAAAAACTTAGGTTATGGGGGTGGACCCACCAGGGCTTGAACCTGGGACTCCCTGATTATGAGTCAGGTGCTCTAACCAACTGAGCTATGGGTCCGAAAACCATTTCGGTTTTGCGACTGCAAAGGTAAGACAGAATTTTGAATTAACAAAATATTTTTGGACAATTTTATGAAAAAAATTAAAAACATACTCTTCGACCTCGGCGGCGTGCTGTTTCCGCTGTCGATTCAGGCGACATTGGACGCTTTCAGAGACGCATCGGGCGTTACCACAAGGCAGTTGGACAACTGGCTGGAAGACAACGATTTGTGTTACCGTTACGAGACCGGCAGATGCTCGACGGCTGAATTTCGCAATGGGTTCAACGCCATCAGCCCCACCAAACTCGATGACGCGACATTCGACCATTGTTGGAACGAGATGATACTCGGCTACCCCGCCCGACACGCCGAATTGCTCAATACTCTGCGCAACAACGGCTACAATCTCTACATCCTCAGCAACATCAACGAACTTCACGTCCAGTACGTCGAAAAACTCGCGCAATGGCCTGAAAACCTGTTCGTTAAGAAATACTATTCCAACGAAATCCACTACCGCAAGCCAGACCGCGAATGTTACGAGTATGTCATCAACGATTCCAAAATGGACCCGGCAGAAACCCTCTACATCGACGACCGCGCCGACAATGCCCAAATGGGACTTTCGCTCGGCTTCCAGACAATCAACCTGCCCCAAAACGGCGATTTGTATAAAGAATTGCAAGATTTATTGAAATGAAATCGGTTTTCATAGTAATTCTAATAACGCTCTCGACGCTCGCCGCCGCCGCGCAAGAGCCGTCAAAAATCCAAAAGGAAAACGCACAGACCATCAAAGAGGCAATCGCCCTGCAAAGCGCGGGAAACTTAGACGAAAGCAACCAAAAACTCACCGACCTCTACGCGCTTCACTTCATGGAAGACTTCGTGTGCTGGCAGTTGGCGAACAATTATTACCGCATCGGCGACATCAAGAAGGCGGAACGTTTTGCGGGCGAGGCGATGGGCGAGGGCAGCAAATATGTATTGCAGGCGGGCATTATCAAGGCGATGTGCCTCGGTATCCGCCATCAATCCGCCGAGCAACTTGCACTTCTCGAACGCCTTGCCAAAGCCTTCCCGACGGAATCGAAGGCCACGCCCTCAATCCACCTTCTCATCGCCACCCTCAACAACGACCGCAAGCTCTACATCCACGCCTTCCTCGCGTATTACATGCACCTCTTCACCGCCCCCGCCAACGGCAAGGAAACCGTAGCCGCGCTCGCCGAGATTATGAACCGCCGCGACGTCAATACCGTCATCGACGAAAAGACCGCCAACGACACCCGCCTCACAAAAGAGGAAGCCGACCTCATCTGGGCGATGCTGTTGACAACAGAGTTGAAAAACTGCGCAACTGATTCAGAATCAGGGCTTCCCGATGTTGATAACTTTGTGGAAAACTCGCGGCGGCTACTCACATCGGTCTGCCAGTCGATAGAGAACCGCGAAGGATTTTATGAGGAATATTACGTCGATTTTTACAGCAAACTACTCAGCGACAATATGTTGGACGCATTTCTCTATTACAGCCTCGCCCGCACATACCCCGACGCCATCAACGACGCAATCCCGATGTCAAAAGATAAGATGGAAGAATTTGCAGACTGGCTGGAACGAGAGATGAGGTGAAAAAATTTTTGAGGACAAATGCAAAAAAAAATTCAAAATGCTTTCCGCATAAAGCAATTTTTGTGTAATATTGCTTTCTGTAAAAAGCAATATTTGTATAATTTTGCTTTCCGCAAAAAGCAATTCTCTATCAAAATTGCTTTCCGCAAAAAGCACAAAATATTGAAAAAATGGACGTATTATTTGAAAAACACCCGCCAAAAAATTTGCAACAAACGCCAAATACATTTATCTTTGCCACATAAAAACTAAAAAATCAAAGACAATGATAGTAAAAGTAAAACACAACCACAGCAAGGAGGAGGCCACAGAGCGCGCAAAAAAATTCCTCCAGAAACTCAAAGAAGAAAACGGCTCGCGTGTATCCAACCTCAAAGAAACCTGGGACGGCAGCACCGGCAACTATTCTTGCACCTTCAACGGCATGAAGTTCGCCGCAAAAATCGACGTCAAGGACGACGAAGTGATAGTGGACGGCAAAGTCCCATTCTTCGCGCTGCCCCTCAAAGGCGTCATCGAAAACGCCATACGCGACAGCATGGTAAAGGCGATGAAATAACGCCACTTCCCCAAAAACACCAAAAATGGAAAGAATTTCGCATAGAGATTCTTTCCATTTTTTTGATTTTGATTCCAAAAATCTACAAATATGCAGTGTTTTGGGAACAAAACTGCCAAACTCTTACCTTCCGCCCGTCAAAACCGCAAACACCTTCGGCGCAAGTCTTTTCAACGCGATGCCGGCAAGCAACATCAAATCGCCAAATTTTAGGAATACCCCTGAATAATTCGTAAACGCTATGGTTTATAATATGTTAACTATGTGATTTTCTGTTTCTTGTGTAATAGTTTTTATTGTTAATACTACGCCGCAAAGTTAGCAATACAAAATCATATTTGCAACATCGCGGGGCTAAATTTTTTCGATCTCGTCGGGGCTCAGGCCGGTGATGTCGCTGATTACATCTATTGGATACCCCCTTTGCTTCATTTTCGACGCTGTCTCTATGGCCTTGGATTTTTCGCCTTCCGCACGACATTCCGCACGACATTCCGCACGGCTTGTCCTCATATCCCAATCATACGTCGCGGCATCAGTTCGATATGCATCATATTCGAGCATATACGCCGACCTGTCCTTTTTGGACATAGCGGCAAGTTCCGTCATCGATTTAACACCCCGGAAAATCGGTTTCCTTTCTAAGAATGGCATCTCTTTCATCTTCTTGATATTTGAAATTATAAACAACCAACAATCAAATCCAGTCCTGCAACTTTCGGGCAGCATCTGCCTGAACTTCGGAAGATTGATTTCTTCTATCTTGCTGTCATCCATTATATGCAGTTTTTCAGTGCAAGTATAAAAAAGATTATCGACTCTACAAAAATATTTTGAGAAAAAATTTTGCACGTATATTCACACCATCAAATTCACCGCACAAATACCATCACGTGGATAATTGACACAAAAAGGAATCGACGTTTTTGACAAATGGTCGCGGATATTCTTAAACACCAACGCCGTCGGCAGCCCGCCGATAATCTTGAAATCGCGGTTGATGTGCGCATAATCGTAATATCCGCTCATCTCTAATATCTCGACAAGGCTACATTCTTTATGCAACTTCATCATATCCAACACTTTGTCAATCTTCGTGATTCCGATGAAATCCCTCGGCGTCAAGCCTGTATGCTGCCAAAAAAGGCTCTGAAAAGACCTTTTGCCCATGCACATCTTTTCAGTCAACACAGCAAAGTCCACTGCAAACGGATTTGCAGAAATCTCATCCATCATCACAGGCAATTCGGAATTACAATCCCTATTTTGCATATAGGGCAACAAGTAATCTGTCAAATACTTGTCAACTTCGTCAATTAAACGGTTTTCAGAACAAGAAGCAACGATATTCTTTATTGACGACAAGATTTCAAGTTGTAAATTTGTGACAAAAATCTATCGGTGCGAAAGAATTTTGTCACAAATTTACAAGTATCATTAGGTATCAACTGCATAACTTTGCGATGTTAATTAACAACAAAACGATTGCTTTATAAAGTTATCAAAGTTCAACATAACTATGAGCCAATGGTAGAAAGCCTAACCCGAACAATGATGATTGCATCAACCGTTTCACATTCCTCAACCTCTACTTGTTCCTCTTGATGTTGTTTGTCCTTATCCCTGTAATTGCAGAGCAAAGCCCTCGGTTCGGGGTCGGTTACTTCATAGATGACGCCAACATGGTCCCTTGCCCACTTCATCGTCTTCGAAATCCGTTTTTTCGGCTCGGCGGCCGTTGTCATTGTCGGTTCCATGATAATAATTGTTTTAATTAACAATGCGCAAAAATAGCAAATTTTCGCGAAACATCAAAATCCATCCCTCACCTTTTCGGCATCGCATTTCCGTCCACTTTCACCACCTCGCCTTGGGCGTAGTCCAACGTGGATTCAAGAAGCCCGTCCTCGGTGTAGAAATGCCAGGTGCCGTTCTCGTTGCCGGCGGCATACACACCATCGACAGCAACCTTGCCGTCGGGGTAATATTGCTTGTAGTCGCCGTGAAGACTGCCCGAAAGATACTTAGCGGCGATTTTGAGTTTGCGGTCGGGCATGTAATATACCATGTAATCGCCGTGCAGAGAGCCGTCGTTGAACTTCTCTATGACCAACGCATCGCCGGTGTTGGTGAGCCAGAGGCCGTCCTTCTCGCCCGTGAGGTACTGGCCGGATTGAATGGTGTCGCCGGCGTTGGTGAGTTCATAATAGTCGCCGTCTTCCTTGCCCTTCGCAAAATTCTCTACGCGGCGTATCTTGCCGTCGGGGTAGTACCACTGCCATTTGCCGTCGGGCTTGCCGTCCTTATAAACGCCCTCTTGCTCTACCTTGCCGTCGGCAAAATAAAAATACCACTGCCCCTCGCGCTTGCCGTTCTTGTAACTGCCCTTCGCGCTTGCCACGCCAATAGTGTCGTAGAGCGTCCATTTGCCCTGTTCGCGTCCCTTGCCATCGACGATGCCGTCGGCTATCTTGCGGCCCGAATTGTCGTAAGTGATGCCACCCTTGATTTTGCCAGCCTCGTTGTAGAGGCGGTGGACGCCCACGGGAATGGAATCCTTGAAGCCGCCGGTGCTCTTGACGCCGCCGTTGGGGTAATACTCGCTTTTGAGTTTCACGGCGTCCTTGTTGGCGGCGAGAGAGTTCTTGTCCTCGTTCTGCAATTCGCCCATGATGTAGCGCGCCACCTTGGTTTCCTTGCCGCGCTGGTCAAATTCGCGGTAATAGCCGTTCATGTAGTCGTCTTTGTAATAACATTCCCACTTGACCTTTTTGTCGGGATAATAGCCGCGAAAAACGCCCTGTTTGCGGCCTTTGTCGTCGATGCGGTTGATGAGGTTCTTGTCGATGAGTTGGCCGTATTTGTAGGTCAACAGTGCGACGACGGTGCCATTCTTGTCGTACTGGTACCCGTCGCCGTGTTTCCGGTCGTCCTTAAAGGGGATTTCGGTGTCGAGTACGCCTTTTTCGTAGTAATACGCAAATCCCTGGCGTTTGTCGTCGCGGTAAAGTTCGCGCGACTTCACGACGTTGTGGTGGACGGAATCGTTGTAGGATTCGTAGGTGCAGGAAAATCCGTTTTTCTTGTCAAAATTGTAGTTGACAAGGCTCGTCGTGTCGCCCTTCTCGTCGAAGAAAAGCCACGTGCTGTCGAGCATGAATTCCGTGCGGCGGCCGATTGATTTGAGTTGGCCGTTGGGGTAATAAGTCTTCCACATCCCGTCGGGCTTGCCGTCGCGAAGGTTGCCTTCGGACGAGATGCTGCCGTCAGGGTAATAAAACTTGTTGAAGCCGTTGGGGTTGACGTCCTGGGCGTTGGATTGCATTATCGAAATCAATACCACAGAAATCAACCAAATTACTCTTTTCATAATTTTCTAATTTTCAATCATTTATCGTTTTGTCGCCAACGCGACTTTTGCTTAGCCGCTTCGCGGGAAATCTTACAAATCTTTTCAAATCTTACAAATTATAACAAAAAGATTTGTGTGATTTGAAAAGATTTGTATTATTTCCGTCCGTCAGGACGCACATATTAAAAAACGTCCGTAGTACGAATTACGACATCGCCATCATCCTCTCGATGCAGACTTTCGCCTTTTCGCCGAGGGCGGCAGGGATGTCAACTTCGGGAAACTCATACTTCAGCGTCAGGTAAATCTTGCGAAGGTTGTTGCGCTTCATGTTGATGCAGACGTTGAGCGGATGGCCGTTTTCGTTGGGCACGGGGATGAAAGTCTTGCCGGGGCTGCGGCGACCCATCTCGTAGAAGATACCCGGCTCGGTGGCGACGATAAACTCTGTCTCGGGCAGTTCAACAGTCGCCTTCAACAACGCCGACGTCGCGCCAATCACGTCCGCCTGCGCCAAAATCGCCTCTGGACACTCGGGGTGGGCGAGTACCTTAGCCGACGGGTGCTGTTTTTTGAGTTCGGCGAGCCTGTTCGCATCAAAATGGTCGTGTACATGGCAGCCGCCGTCCCAAATCACCATGTTTTCGCGGCCGGTTACCTTCTTGACGTAATTGCCGAGGTTGCGGTCTGGGCCAAAGATAATCGGCTCGTCCTTAGGCAGTTGCGACACGATTTTGACGGCGTTTGACGACGTTACAACGATGTCCGTCAACGCCTTGACCTCGGCCGTGGTGTTGACATACGAAATCACCGTGTGCCCCGGGTACATCTTGATGAACTCGGCGAGCGACTTTTCGTTGACAGAATCCGCGAGCGAGCAACTCGTCAGCAAATCGGGAATAAGCACCTTCTTCTTTGGCGACAATACCTTCGCCGTCTCGGCCATGAAATGCACCCCGGCGAATACGATGATGTCGGCGTCGGTCTTGGCGGCTTGCTGGCTCAGTCCGAGGCTGTCGCCGGTGTAGTCCGCGATTTCCTGCACTTCCGCCGTAGTATAATAGTGGGCGAGGATTACGGCGTTCTTTTCCTTTTTCATGCGGGCGATTTCGGCTCTGAGGTCGATGCCGTCGGGTATCGGCATGTCGAGATGCCCGTTTTTCAAAGTCGGTTTCAGTGTCTGTTCCATTGCGTTGTCGGTATTCATTATTATATTTTTTTTTTAATTTTTAAATTTATTATGATTTTTAATGGCTGTTGATAGTGTTGATAACTCAATTTTCGCTACCTTTGCTACAAAAGTTTTCAACACCGTAACTTTTTTCGGCGTTTTTGTTTTCCACTTTGCAAACCGTTTTGGATTAGCGGCTTGCGAAGTTTATCAACAATCGGCGAAATTTTGTTACGCAAATTTTACACTTGCTAACTGTTTCAGCGTTCTAAGTTACAAAAATGTTGATTTTCGGTTGATATTTTGTGGAAAAAAAGTTTGTTTTGTTGATAATTTTTAACTTTGTGGCGGATTTCGTGTTTTTTCAACAAGCAATCCACATTTTTCAACAGCTTTTTCAACACTGGTTGTGGAAAACTTCGCCGAAATGCTGGTTTTGAGAGCGTTAGGGCGGTTTTTGTGATATTTTTTGATAACGCTAATGCGCTCGATTTCAACATTTTGGTTAACTTTGCTGTATAAAAGTTATCAACACTGTGAATTATAACAAACATTTTTAATACTTTTTTATAGTTAATATTATGAAAATCAGCAAATTATTCATAGCCTCGGACCACGCTGGCTACGAACTCAAACTCTTCGTCAAGGACTACCTCAAGAAGAAGGGTTTTGACGTGACGGATCTCGGCACCAATTCCGCCGAAAGTTGCGACTACGCCGACTATGCCCACCCATTGGCTGTGGAAGTCGAGAAGTCGCCCGACTACTACGGCATCACAATCTGCGGCAGCGGCAACGGCATCGCAATGACCGCAAACAAGCACCAGGGCATCCGCGCCGCCCTCTGTTGGAACGAGGAAATCTCGCGCCTCGCACGTTCCCACAACAACGCCAACGTGCTCTCGATGCCTGCACGCTTCATCTCGCAGGACGAGGCGATCAAGATTCTCGAAATGTTCTTGAACACCGAGTTTGAGGGCGGACGCCATCAGCGCCGCATCGAGAAAATGCCAGTCAAATAACTCTATTTCAGGTTTTTAGCAAACCCAATCAAGTATTTGGCTACCAATATTCCTGCCGCCGCGCCGAGCGTATCAGCCACCATGTCGGCCACCTCAAAACTGCGCCACGGCAGGAATGATTGTATAATCTCGATTGCGATTCCAAAACCGGCGCAGAGGGCGAGCGTGAGCCAGTCGGCGCGGCGTTTTTCGTAGGTGATGAGGAATCCTAACACCCCAAAAATGCCGAAATGCACGATTTTGTCCATATACGGGATGTCGAATTTTGGCATCTCGTCGCCCGACTTCATCGTGGTCGCCAAGAGCATTATCACCGCCCAGATGATGCTGAGTTTGTATTTCTTTATAAAGTCCATTTTTTTGTAATTAACACTATGTCAGGTATTTACGTTCATATTCCGTTTTGCTCCAAGAAGTGCGGCTATTGCGACTTCTATTCCGTAAAACTCTGCAAAGATAGTGATAATGTGCAAGATTTCCTCGATTCTATATGTACGGAAATCGCGCAAAAATCATATCTTTTTCATAATCAAGAAGTTACGACGGTCTATTTTGGCGGTGGCACGCCGTCGATTTTGCCGCCCGACGCGCTTGAACGCATCTACCGGACAATCTGCGACAATTACAACCTTGCCCCTAACATTCCCCGTTCCTCATCCCTCGTTCCGCAATCCTCGCTTGAAGTTACTCTCGAACTCAATCCCGAACACGCCACCGACGATTATTTCTCTCATCTTCAACGGCTTGGCTTCATCAACAGGCTCAGCACCGGCTTTCAGTCCATGACGGACGGCGGTCTGCGCTATCTTGGTCGAAACCATTCTGTTTCAGACAATTACCGATACCTTGAACTTTGCCGAAAATATGGTTTCGATAATTTTTCTGTGGATTACATCTTTGGTTACGAGACCCTCGACGACTTCCAGATTGAGGACGCGTTCCGTTTTTTCATTGACGAGGGAATCCCGCACATTTCGGCGTATTCGCTTGGTTTTGAGGAAAATACGCCGTTCATGCTCAGACTTCGCAAAGGCGAAATCCATAAGATGGACGATGATTTTTACCTTCGCCAATTCCGTCTAATCCACGAAATCCTTGAATCCGACGGCTACAATCATTACGAAATTTCCAATTATTCGCTGCCCGGACGACATTCCCGCCACAATTCAAACTATTGGAACTCAGTGCCTTATCTTGGTTTTGGACCCTCGGCGCATTCTTTTTACGACGGCGGCCGCAGTTGGAACGAGCGCAAACTCTCTGATTATCACCGCCAAATCTCAGAAAACCGCCCCTATTCCGACCGCGAAATCCTCACGCCCGACGACCTCTTCAACGAGTATATCATGCTTCGTCTGCGCACCCGCGAAGGCATCGACAAAGAGTATTTGACGTTGCATTTCGCCAATTATCTCAAACATTTCGAAAAAATCCTTCGCCGTAGAGATTTGATTGATTATTTTGAGATTAATGACCGTCATGTAAGGCTCAACATTAATGGAGTTTTCATATCCGATTACATCATATCCGAGTTCTTCGTCTGACCGACGACCGCCTACGGCGGTCTTGGATACCAAAATGTAAAGAATAAAAAGAATTAAAAGAATTTTTATTCTTATTCTGAATCATTAAAGATTAATTCTTTTAATTCTTTGTCATTCTTTTAATTTATGGTCTAAGAAAACGCCGCAAGGCGTTTGTCCAATTACAGTTTAATTTTGAACGTTAGTTCTGTGGCGGCGTCGTAGTGGCTGTACTGGTCGGACGGGATTTCGGAACGGTACTCGTAGTTGAAACTCAGGTCGAGATACACACGTTTACCGATTTTGTTTTCGAGGTGTACCATCGTGTTTGTGATGTAGTCGCCAAAATCCTTTATCGACGGCTGGTAAAACGCTATCAATGTGAACATTAGCGTCTGTCCGATTCGCTGTTTTATTTTTGGACGGACCGAAAGCCGCCATATTTCCTTGTTGAGGTTAGTGGCCTCGTCGGTGTAATTCACATTGTCATAGACAATCGCCGCGCTCAGCGAATACTCGCAAGTGTCTGGTTTTGAGAGGAAATAGTATTTCGCGCCAGTCAGCGAACTCGACTTGAAATCGTAGCCCTTGTAATGGTTGCTTGTCAAATCTACCGCCACAAAAGTGGACCAGTTGCCGAACTTGTAAAAATCAAAATTCAGCCCGCTATTGATTCCCTTGTTGCTCTCGCGGCCGTTTTCGAGTTGGTAAATAAACTTGTAACTCGTACTGAAACAGAGAGTTGAGTCCTCGTAATAGAGGCTACTGTTGTTTTTGAGGCTCAGGTTATCGACATTGCCCGAATTGTCGGACGCGCCTGCGCCAAACTCGAAGTTCCATTTGTTTTGAGCCGTTGCCGCCGCCGCCGTCATTGCCATCAACACTGTAATTATCAGTTGCTTTGTTTTCATTTATTTTGTATTTTTGTACTTGGTTTATATACTTTAATCTTCACTTTTTGAACTTTAAACTAAAATTGCAATGGGCAAACTGAAACAACTTGCTGGCCAAACGTTTATCTATGGGATGAGTTCTATCGTGGGACGCATCCTCAACTACTTTCTTGTGCCGTTATATACCCACTGTTTTCCGTCGTCAGAGTATGGTATAGTAGTCGAAATGTTCACTTATATTGCATTTTTGCGCATTATTTTGACGTATGGAATGGAAACTGGCTATTTCAATTTCTCAAAGTCGGAAAACAACCCCGACCTTGTCTTCACTACGTCTTCAACTTCCTTATTCACAACGAGTTCGCTGTTCATGTTGCTGGGGTTGCTCTTTGCGCCCGACATCGCCCACGTCCTCGACTACGACCATCACGTCAATTTCGTCGTGTTTGTGGTCTTAATACTTGGTACTGATGTACTTACAGCGTTGCCATACGCCCGCCTTCGCCAACAAAACAAGGCTATCAAGTTTGCCGTGTTCAAGTTGATTGGCATTTTTGTAAACATTTTCCTCAACCTCTTTTTCATACTTTGGCTTCCGAATTTGGCGCAAAGTTACGATATTTTCTCGTCAATTTACTCAAAAGATTTTGGTGTGGGGTATATTTTTATTGCAAACCTTTCTGCCAATTTGGTCGAGATGATTCTATTTGTCCCTGAATATCTGAAAGTTAAGTTCCGTTTTGACGGAAATTTGCTGAGTCGGATGCTCATCTATTCGTTGCCGCTTGTCGTGTCGGGATTGGCAGGAATGATCAACGACTTTTTCGACCGTATCGCAATCAAGTTTTTCTACACTGTCCCTGACGGCATGGCCGACGGCAACACGTTCATTCTCAGCGAGATGGGTATCTATGGTGCCAACGCCAAGATTGCCGTGCTGATGACGCTGTTCATACAATGTTTCAGGTACGCCGCCGACCCGTTTTTCTTCTCGCAGAAGGGCAACGCCGACTTCAATCCGCTTTTTGCAAAAGTCAACAAATACCTGATTCTCTTTGGCGCGTTCATTTTCCTCGGCATCATGGGATTCATGGACATTGTAAAATATTTCATCGCCGAGTCGTATTGGTCTGGCTTAAAGGTAGTTCCGCTGTTGCTCATCGGACATCTTCTCGTCGGGATGGTCTATCTTCAATCGTTTTGGTACAAACTGTCCGCAAAGACGATTTACGGCGTTTATATCTTCCTGATTGGCAGTGTGTTGACTATCGTTTTGGATTACATTCTCGTTCCGCGTTACGGCTACATCGCCTGCGCGTTCACCAATATGGTGAGTTCGTTTGTGATGCTCGTCGTTACGTATTTTTGGGGAAAGAACTACCTGCCGTGCGATTACGACTTCCGTAACATACTGATTTTCGTGGTGTTAAGTGGTGCTTGTTATTTCATGATGACATTCACCGACAATCTTTCGCTCGTTCCGAAACTTGCAATCAACTCACTGATTATCATAATGTTTGCGGGAATTGTTATAAAAGTTGAAAACTTGGCTCAGCCGTTAAAAAATCTCGCGAATAAATTGTTAAAGCGGTGATTTTTGATTAATTTTGTCAATTAATAATTATATAAGCGTTATGTTGGTAAAGATTATAAACAAAAGCAACAATCCTCTGCCGCAGTATTCCACTGAATTTTCGGCAGGCATGGACTTGCGCGCAAACCTCGACAACGACTTGACAATCAAGCCGTTGCAACGTGTCTTGGTACCGACGGGATTGTTCATCGAATTGCCCGACGGCCACGAGGCGCAGATACGTCCGCGTTCCGGGCTTGCCATCAAGTCTGGCATCACCGTTCTCAATACGCCCGGCACCATCGACAGCGATTACCGTGGCGAAATCAAAGTGATTTTGGTGAACCTTTCCGACCAGGATTTCACCGTCCACCAAGGCGACCGCATTTGCCAGATGGTGATTGCAAAATACGAACACGCTGATTTGCAGCAAGTTGAAGTGTTAAGTGATTCGGTACGTGCCGACGGCGGTTTCGGCCATACAGGCGTATGAGGTGGTTTGGGGTCATATTATTAAGCGTGATTTGCTCGGTGTCCGCCGTTGCACAACAGGCTCAAAAGTCTGTGCCGCCGGTTGTCGAGTTCAATGGCTTGTTTTCGCAGGCAAACATTCAGTTGTTGAAAGGCGAAAACGAGAAGGCGATGTCGTCGCTGCGGGCGGCTTTGAAGGTCAATCCGTCGTCGTCGGTCTGCAATTTTGAAATCGCGAGGCTGTATTTCAGCAACGGCGATTTTGATGCTGCGCTTTCGTATGGTCTTCAGGCTTATAATCTCAACTCTTCCAACCGTTGGTATTCCAATTTCCTCGGTGCTGTCTATGAAAAGTTGGGCGATTATAAAAATGCGTCGAAATTTTATGAAATTTATCTCAGTGAAAATCCGTCTTACAGCGATTACGAATCTTTTTTGGATTTTCAGTTACATTTTCAGAAAACCAACGATGCAATCGCGACGCTCAACAAGATGGAAAATATTTTTGGCTACCAAACTTTGTATTCTCTTCAACGCGCCGAACTTTACGTCCAAAAAAATGACATTAATTCTGCTGCCGAGGAGTACAAACGCATAATTCGTACAGATTCCACAAATTTGAGTGCATACGGTTTGCTCGAAGAATTGTATTATTCTCACGGCAAACTCGCTGAGGCACAAGAAGTTCAAAACCGAATTAAGAAAATTGACCCCAATAATCCGCTTTCACAACTCTCTCAGGCTATGCTGTGTCGCTCGAATGGTCAGGTCGATTGTTTTTATCAAAATCTCGTCGAGTCTTTCAAGAGCGACAAAATCACAATTCAGGACAAACTTCTGATTATTGCCGACATTTTCAAAGATCCGAAATTTTTTGATGTTGCGTGTGTTGAAAATCTTTTCCAGACATTGAATGACTTTTTCCCGGAATCGTCTTTGGTGCATACCAACTTTTCGGATTTTTATCTTTACATTAACAAACCCGAAAAATCTCTCGAGCAACTTGAACTCGCCGTCAAACACAATCAGTCGGATTTCAAAAATTACCACAATATTTTCCAGTTGTATTTCATAACTGAGAATTATGAAGGATTGCGGAAGTTTGTTGACGAGGCTTTGGAACTCTATCCTGATGTCGCCGAGGTTTATTTGTACTCGGCGGTTGCCGATATGTGCCTTGGTAAATTCAATTCTGCCGAGGATGAGTTCGCGACTGCGATGGATTTTGGGATTGATGTTTCGCCCGTAGTGCACAACTATTGGTTTTATTATGGGCTTTATAACTATTTACTCGGAAATAAGGAAGTTGCGTTTGATTATTTTGACAAATATTATAACAATAACCAACTTGATTCGTACCTTCTGACGAGATATGTGTATTGCCTTGTAGATTCCAAAAAGAATATGACTTTGGCAGGCAATTTACTTATAAAAGTAGAAAAGGAACAGCGGAATTATTACTATTTCTATTATGTCAGGGCTTATTACAATCTTGTCAAGGGAAATATTGCTGATGCTGTTTCCGATATAGAAAAAGCAATTTCGCTTAAGAATGACAAATCCATCTTGCATGACCTTGCGGGTGACATTTATAAAAACAATAACGATTGTGCCTCGGCTGTCAAACATTGGCAAGAGGCACAGAGTAGGGGAGGAAACTCCATGATTATTAACAAGAAAATACAAAATTGCAAGTGAATATGAAAACAAAATTATTATTCGGACTTTTGGCTTTGGTGGTTCTCCTTGGCGCGTGTGGCAATAAGAAGAAGCACAAGAATGATGTTGATGATAAGCAGAAAGTTGAAGTCATAGCGAACTCCAATCCGGCTTTGCTAAATGATGCAAAGAAATTGTTTGAGGAAAATGACAAGTTTTCAACAGTTGAAATTGCCTTCAACCTCAAGTTGGAGTCACCCGAGCGAAATCTTTCTGCATCAGGGCAGTTACGCATCGCTAATGATTCTGTGATTTGGCTGTATGTGAAAGCTTTGGGCTTTGAAGTCGCACGTGCTAAGTTCACTCAAGATTCCGTGGCTGCTGTCGTGAAGTTGAAGAACAGTTATTATAAGGGCACATACGACGCGATGAAAAGTTACATTCCTGTTGCGGTCGATTATAGTGTTCTTCAAAGTATTTTCTTGAACGAGTTTTTCATCTTTCCGGAGAATAAAGTCGAGAACCTCGCGTATTTCAGTTTTTCTGATGACGATGCTTCGTTAAGACTTAGTTCAGAAAATCATCCTGACTATGCTAAGATATTCGGATTCAACTATTTGTGCAACGTCGATAAATCTAACAGGCGTATTAATCTTGCGACTGTCGAGATGCCTCAGACGCAAAAGAAAGTTGACATTTCGTACTCCGATTATGAGACATTTTCGGAGCATCTTTTGCCAAAGGTTTTGAAGATAAAGATGGACGAATCTACCGTGACATTCACGACGACCAAGGTTACGTTTAACAAAAATTTGAATTACCCTTTGACAATACCATCGAGTTATAAACCGTTTCAATTTTAGATGAATACTGTAAGTAAAATATTTGTAGTTGTGTTTGTCATGCTTTGTTGCGCAGATAGTTACGCGCAGATGTCAAAGCATGAGGAGAGTGCGTTTTTGGATAATGTCATTAAGCATGATTTGCCAAATTCGTCTAATGCCGAGATTGACTATTCGATTCTCGACCAGCAGGTTAATCTTAAGGACATTGTGACGAAAAATCTCCTCGATTCAATCAAGCAGATTGACAAGGACATATATAACAACGAGATTTATTATGATCGGTTGAATGCGCAACTCGATTATGAGAAGAATATCTATTCAGACTTGATTGTGAAGGCTCACCGTCTTCGCAGCATGATGTATGAGAACTTCGATATTTTCAGTTTTGACAATCTTTATACCACATATCGTCAGTTCCTGTATGTCAAGTGGTTGACAGATTATCGTAAGAAAAAGATTTTACGTATTAACAATTTGAAGCGTGATATTGTCCGTGTGGTCGTTGACCTTGAGCATCAAAAGAACGAGCATGAGAAGAAATCTGAGGAATTGGGCGTTCAGGAAGACCTGAAAAAGCAATACAAATCCCGCCGCTCGGCATTGCTCAAGAATCTCACAAATGACGATGTGGTCAATAATGAGATTCGTCGTGACAATCTCGATTCGATAAAAATCACACGAAACTCTGACAACCAGTCCGACTCGTCGACCTTATTCCAACTTCAGGAAGGGTACTTGATGTGGCCGGTACATAAGGCGGTAATTATCAATTATTTTGGCGAGAAGCAACATCCTGTTTTTGCCGATGTCAAGATTAAAAATGATGGACTTGATTTTTGTGTTCCGTCCTCGTCCGAAGTCAAGTGTGTTTACCATGGAGTCGTTGCAAAAATCACACTTTTGCCTCGTAATAAGTATGTTGTGATTGTCCGTCATGGCAGTTATTTCACGGTTTATAATGGTCTCGACCATATTAAAGTTGCTACTGGCGACGAGGTTGAGCGTGGCGGTGTCATCGGCACATTCGAAACTGACAATCAACACGCTAATTTTAACTTCCAGATTTGGAAAGGAACACAATGTCTTGACCCTTACAAATGGTTAATTAAATATTCAAAGAAATGATGCAGTCGAATTATTCAGTCATAGAAGTCAAATTGGACGATTTTATCAGGAAATTTTATTCCAATAGAATCGTTGTCGGCGTGTTGTTGTTGGTGGTGGTGGCGGCGGTTTCGTTGTTCACAGTCTTTATGATTGAGTCTTTTGCATTCATGCCGCCTGCTGTAAAGACGGTATTGTTCTTTTTTTTGATGTTTGTTTTCTTGTCGATTTTCGTGTTTTTTATCGCAATTCCGTTTGGAAAACTGTTGAAAATCGTTCCATACATCTCATACGAAGAGGCTGCGGGGATTATTTCGGAGTATTTTTCAGATTCAAATGACATGCTTTTGAACGTCATTCAGTTGAATAGGGGAGAGAGCAATGATTTTCTTGTCGCGGCTATTAACCAAAAGATTGACAAAATTTCCCCGTGGAATTTCACACATGCCATTAATTTCAGCAAGACGCTTAAGTTTTTGTATGTTTCGGGTGGTATATTGGCGTTTTTACTGTTTGTAAGTTATCTTTTTAGAGCAAAAATGTCGTCTGCAGCATCGCGTTTTATGAATTATTCGGTTTATTATCAGCCTGACAATCCTTATTCTGTCAAGATTTTTAATGATTCCTTGCGATGCGCGTCTGGGGATGATTTTACAGTGATGTTGGAGGTTGACGGCCCGTCGTCACCGCAGGATGTTTTCATCAAAAACTCGGTTTTGAATGTGCGAATGAATGTCGATTCTGCCAATCATTATTCGTATACATTTAGAAATTTGACTGATGATATTGATTTTTCGGTTGGATATTTGGATTTTCAGACCGATGAATATAGCATTTCTGTGTTCCAAAAACCGCAAATTTTAGGTGTCACGGTGTCAGTTACGCCGCCGTCATACACTAAAATAAGTGCCGATGAGTTTGCTAATTCGGGAGATTTCACAGTCCCGTTTGGGGCTCAGATTACGTGGAATTTTGATGTCGATAATTGTAAGGATTTCGATTTCTATGTCGATTCTACACGTATAGAATCGGTTTTGAGTGTTGAAAATGTCACTACAAGAAAGACTGCGCTAAAGTCGTTTGACTACCATTATGATGCTGTCGGTGACAATGGTTTTAGGTCTTCGTCGAATATGTTTCACGTGAATATTGTGCCGGATTATTACCCACAGATTCAGGTTGTGTCGGCGGTCGATTCCTCGGCGGCAAACGCTGTGTTCTTCTCCGGGCATATTGTGGATGATTATGGATTTCATTCATTGAATTTCTGTTATTATGACTCACAGGCTCCACAGTCCGTCAAGTCTCAAGCCATTGAAATTGCGCCTGCCGTGTCGCAAGATTTCTATTTTTACTTCGATTTTAATAACATGCCGAAGTCGATTTCATACTATTTTGAGGTCAGGGACAACGATGCGATTTCTGGTTTTAAGTCGTCAAAAACTCCAATTTCTGTCTACACGACCATTACAAATGATGAAAAACAGGAGCGTGTTAATAATCTTAACAACTCAATAATGGACAAAATTGAGCAGGGGCAACGTCTTTTGAACGAGTTGAACAGTGATTTGAACGATTTTCAGAAGTCAATATCGTCTAATGACAAGGTTTCAGACTGGGAAAAACAGTTAAAGTTGAACAATTTGATGGACAAACAGAACCGATTGCAGCAGTTGATGAATGAACTTTCACAAGAAAATATGTCCAAAAATGCGTTTGAAAACCAACTTTCACCCGAAATGTCCGAAGAACTTTTGGAGAAGCAAAAGCAACTTCAAGAACTTTGGGACAACCTTTTGACCGATGATATTAAGGAACTTTTGGACAAGATTAATGAGATGGCGCAGTCTTTTAATGAAAAATCTTTGCGTGAAAATTTGCAAGATTTAAAGTTTGATTTTAATCAAATTTCTGAGCAGTTAGACCGTAATAATGAACTTATGAAGTTGTATAATGTTGACTCAAAACTTCAAAATCTCTCCAAAGATTTAGACAAAATTGCGTCCGAGTACCGTGAAGTTTCCAAGGAAGTGAAGAATAACAAATCTCAAAATAATGCTAAAGACGGCAAAACTAATGCTCGAAAGAATGAGTTAAATGCAAATTCTCCGAACTTTGAGGATAGTCCTAATAAAGATTTGTCTGACAAAATGGAAGAATTGAAGAAACAATTTGACCAAAAGTTAGCCGATTATAACGATTTAAAGAAACAAAATGAGGAGTTGGGAGAGAACAAACTTGACATTCGTGACCTCAGTAAAGAGTTTCAAAATTTGAAAAATAATCTCGAGTACCAACTTAATGAAATGAAAAAATTAGAGAACAAACTTGACAACAAGGACAATTCTAAGATTGTTTCACGTGAAAACATTGACAATGAATCCGACAAACATGAAAAAAAATCTGATTCTGATGAAGGTGGAAAAAGTGAAAATACTGATTCGAACAAGGATAAAAATAGTAACAAGTCAGGTTCGAATAAGGATAATAATGGTGGAAAATCAGATTTGAATAAGGATAAAAATGCCGATAAGTCTGATTCGAATAAAGATAATGATGGCGAAAGGTCTGATTCAAACAAGTCTGATTCAAACAAGTCTGATTCAAACAAGTCTGATTCAAACAAGTCTGATTCAAACAAGTCTGATTCAAACAAGTCTGATTCAAACAAGTCTAATTCACAAAATAATGGTCAGCAAAATAATAATTCTCGTCAGTCACGTGAAAATCTTTCACAAATGATGGATGAGACTGCCGTGGAAATGGAGGAGTTGTCCGATAAGTTGCAGGGGATGAATCAGCAAAGTAAAGAACAAAAAAACAAGGAAAACCTTAACGATATTAGGCAGATTTTGGACAATTTGTTGACAATTTCTTTTAATCAAGAGGCCTTAATTGAACAGTTGAAGAACAACCGTCAAAATTCTTTTATGTCAACCGATTTGCTACGGTCTCAAAACTCAATTTCAAAGGATTTTTCACTTGTGAAAGACTCTATTTATGCTCTTGCAAAACGTGAGCCTAAACTTGGTCATGCTGTCTATGATAAGATTGACAATATTAATGATTATTCTAATAAGATAATCAGCGGTATTAATTCAAATTCTCGTTCATCTGTGGCTAATAACCAGCAGTTGTTGCTCACGAATGTTAATGAGTTGGCTTTGCTGTTCAATGAGATTGCTGACCAGATGCAGAATCAGTCTGGTCAGCAGGGTAATGATACCCAGCAACAGCAAGAAAATACTTCACGTAACAAGAAGGAAATGCAACAGCGTGAACAAAATACCCAACAGATGAAATCTACACAACAGTCGTTAAAAGAGAGTTTGCAGAAGATGCTTCAGCGACTGCAAAACGGCGGCAAACCTTCTGCACAGCAGTTGGCTGAGAGCTTGAAGATGCAGGAAATGATGATGCAAAAACTTCAAGAAATGAAAAACTCGCACGGATTGTCGTCTGATGAGCAAAAACTTATGAACCAAATCCAGCAGATGATGGAGCAGAACAAGTCTGATATTATTAATCGTAACTTTGACCGTCGTCTTATTGACCGTCAAGATGTACTCTTTAATAAGCTTCTTGACCTCGAAAAGGCAGAGAAATCGAAGGATTTAGACGAAAAACGTGAGAGTAAACAAGGGACAGATATTCAAATTAATAACAATCAGAATCTAAATTTGAAGTTGAAAGATTTTGGAACGAAAGAATTTATCAATCTTTCGCCTATCAATCTCAATCTGTTTTACCAGAACATATATAACGACTATATACAAAACATTGACTAATTGTTTCACATGAAAACATTTATCACCATAAAATCGGAAATCGAAAATATCAAGGTACTGGAGGAATTCGTCGACCAGTTGGGCGTTGAGTACAAGATCAACGAATACTTGTACGGCAATCTCCTCGTGTCTGCGCTCGAGTCCGTGACCAATGCCATCACGCATGGCAATCATTGTGACCCTACGAAGTATGTCTTTATCAACACTGAGATTCGTGACAATTTTCTTCTGTTGTCTGTCAAGGACGAAGGTCTTGGCTTCGATCCAAATTCATTGCCAGATCCGACTGACCCTGACAACGTGCAGAAGTTTAGCGGCAGGGGAGTGTTCCTTATGCGCGAACTTTGTGATAAGGTCGAGTTCCTTGAGGGCGGAACTCTTGTAAATATGTATTTTGATTTGACTAAAAAGCAAGACGATGAACATTAGTTTTAATTTTGAGGATGTCGGATTCCCACTTCCCGATGAGCAATCTTTGGTTGATTGGATAGACTACGCCGTGAAAAACGAGCATTGTTTCACGGGAAACTTGTCGTACATCTTCTGTTCCGACGAGTATCTTTGGAACATGAACAAGCAATATCTCGGGCATGATTACTACACCGACATCATCACGTTTGACTATGTGGAAGATAGGTATGTTAGCGGCGATATGTTCATCAGTTACGACAGGGTGTACGACAATGCCGAAAAGTTCAATGTTTCGCGTGAAACAGAGTTACTGCGCGTAATGATTCACGGCGTTCTTCACCTTGTCGGCTATGACGACCAGACCGACGAACAGGAAGCTGAAATCCACAGGATGGAAGATTTTTATATTGACGTTTTCAACCAACAATTCAGGAAACAATGATTGAAGAATACGATGTTATTGTGATAGGGGCGGGACACGCCGGGTGCGAGGCGGCGGCAGCGTCGGCAAGGCTCGGCGTGAGGACTTTGCTCATCACGATGGATATGTTTAAATTCGCCCAGATGTCGTGCAACCCTGCGATTGGCGGCATTGCAAAAGGGCAGATTGTCCGTGAAGTGGATGCGCTTGGCGGCTTGACAGGAATTATAACGGATATGAGCGCCATCCAATTCCGTATGCTTAACCGTTCCAAAGGTCCCGCGATGTGGTCGCCACGTGCGCAATGCGACCGCGTGAAGTTTTCCGTGAATTGGCGCAACGAACTCGAAAAGATTCCGAACCTGTATTTTTGGCAAGATTCCGTGAAAAGTATCGACGTGGAAGATGGTAGGGTAGTGGGCATCGAGACCGTTTTTGGCGTGAAGTTCAAGTGCGCAAAAGTGGTCGTTACTGCCGGAACTTTCCTCAACGGCTTGATGCACGTTGGCACCAACCGCTATGAAGGCGGCAGGATTGGCGAAATTCCGAGCCACGGATTGACGGAAACTTTGCTCGCCGCCGGTGTCAAAACCAGTAGAATGAAGACAGGAACGCCCGCTCGAATCGACGGCAGGACGATTGATTTTGGCAAAATGACACCCCAATCGGGCGACGAAAACCCCGACAGTTTTTCGTTTTTTGGCGACAAAATCGAGAGATTGCCACAGCGGGATTGTTATATTTCATACACAAATCCGGCTGTCCACGACGAATTGCGGAAGGGTTTTGACCGCTCGCCGCTGTTCAACGGTACGATTAAATCCACTGGCCCGAGGTATTGCCCGTCCGTTGAAACCAAGATTGTAACCTTCGCCGACAAGCAATCGCACCCCGTTTTTCTCGAACCAGAAGGCACTGAAACTTGCGAATATTACCTGAATGGTTTTTCGTCGTCGCTGCCTTTTGAGGTGCAATACGCCGCAATCCGCAAGATTCCTGGCCTCGAAAATTGCAAGATTTTTCGTCCGGGATACGCCATCGAATATGATTATTTTGACCCGACGCAGTTGCTGCACACGTTGGAATCTAAGGTTGTGAAAGGTTGCTATTTCGCCGGGCAAGTCAACGGCACGACGGGCTACGAGGAAGCGGCTTGTCAGGGATTGATGGCTGGTGTCAACGCGGCTTTGTCGTTCCTCGGTAAGGACGAATTTACGCTTTCGAGAAAGGACGCTTACATCGGTGTTTTGATAGATGATTTGGTTACAAAGGGCGTTGACGAGCCGTACAGAATGTTCACGTCGCGGTCGGAATACCGCATCCTTCTGCGTCAGGACAACGCAGATGAACGCTTAACTCAACGAGGTTTTGACATCGGATTGGCGTCCCAAGAACGGCTCGACGCATACAAATCTAAGGCTGCAAACGTCGCGAAGATTCTCGACTATTGCAAGGAAACGTCTGTTTCACGTGAAAAGATTAATCCTTACATCGAATCCAAAGGCGGCAAACCGCTCTCGCAAGGCAACAGACTCGCGGCGATAGTTTTGCGGACGGAAGTAGAATTGGCGGAACTGAAGGATATTTTCCCATTCTTGAAACTATTCAACCGCTACGAAATAGAATCGGCGGAAATCAAATTGAAGTACCAAGGCTACATCGAGCGTGAAGAACAGACCGCCGAAAAACTTTCGCGGCTCGATTACGTAAAAATCCCCGACGGTTTCGACTACGAAAAATTGCAGTCGCTCTCAATCGAAGCGCGTCAAAAACTCGCCCGAATCCGTCCCGCCAACATCGGCCAAGCGTCGAGGATTCCCGGCGTAAGTCCGTCGGACATCAATACAATTTTGATACATTTAGGAAGATAATTATGATGAAATCGTTGTTTGCATTTTTGATGATTCTGTTGCCGCTGATTTCGGTAGGGCAGGGGGACTTTGAAACTGTGATTGAGAATCCAATTACAAGCGTCAAAGACCAATACAAGAGCGGCACTTGCTGGAATTTTGCGACGATTGGATTTGTGGAAAGCGAGATTTTGCGGAAGACAGGCAAGACATACGACCTTTGCGAAATGTTTGTAGCCAACAAGAATTATATGGAACGCGCCGTGTATATTGTGAGAATGCACGGACACGCACAGTTTTGCCAGGGCGGCGAAGCGGCGGATGTGTTTGAAATCATAAAAAGACACGGCATTTGTCCCGAAGATGCGATGCCCGCGCCGGGCAGTCTTGTCGGCGATTCGCTTTGCAATTTTGATGAATTTGCATCTGTCTTCAAACCTAAATTGCAGCACTTCGCTCGCGGCGGTAATGAGAATTATGACGTTGACAATCCAGTTTACAATTATGTGAGAACTATCAATGGTTGGCAGGATTCAATCCAAAATATACTTGACAAATATATCGGCAAGTGTCCGACAAGTTTCGAGTATGAGGGCAAGACATACACGCCCAATACTTTCGCCGCAAGCCTCGGCCTCGATTGGGACAATTATATGTGCATCACAAGTTTCACCCACCATCCGTTTTACGAGAATTTTGTGATTGAGGCTGTGCACAAGTGGCGGTCGCTGCCAAGCTACAATTTGCCGCTCGACAAGATGATGAAAATCCTCGACACGGCTCTTGAAAATGGGTTTTGCGTGGCTTGGGGCGGCGATGTTACGGGTAATTTTAGTTATTATGGTATTGCAAAATTGCCTGGAAGTCCAAAGGTAACCCAAGAGTTGCGTCAGAAACAATGGGACAACTGGACTTTTACATACGACCACGTGATGCTGATTTACGGTATCGCAAAAGATGCGTCAGGCAAAAAATACTATATGGTGAAAAATTCGTGGGGCAGGAATTGCGGTAATAATGGAATTTGGTATATGTCGGAAGATTTTATGAGACTCAATACGACATATATTTATCTTTGCAAGGACGCAATCAATAAAAAAGATTTGAGGAAATGACGGATTTGGAATACAAAGTAAAGACCCTGCCGCTGTCGCCGGGGGTCTATAATTTCCTCGACGAGAACGGGACGGTGATTTATGTCGGCAAGGCGAAGAATTTGAGGAACAGGGTTTCGTCGTATTTCCGCGAGAAAAACCAAGTGGGGAAGACGGCGATTCTCGTCAAGCATATCCACGACTTGCTGCATATCTGTGTCGATACCGAGACGGATGCGTTGCTCTTGGAAAACAAATTGATAAAAAAATTTCAGCCGCGATACAATATCCTCTTGAAAGACGACAAGACTTATCCGTGGATTTGCATCACCAACGAGGATTTTCCGAGGGTGTTTTTCACGAGGAAAAAGGTCAACGACGGCACGCAATATTTCGGTCCATACACGTCGATATATGCGATGCGCGAGGTGTTGGAAATGATTAGGCGGCTGTTTTCGCTGAGGACTTGCCGCACGGTATTGAGCGACGAAAAAGTCAAGGCGGGCAAGTATGAAGTGTGCCTCGACTACCACATCAAAAATTGTTGCGCGCCGTGCATTGGCGACGTAAGCAAGGAAGAATACGCCAACAGCCTCAACAATGTCCGCAAAATCCTCAACGGCCGCACCAACGAGGTTCTTGCGATTTTGCGCGAACAGATGATGGCTCTTTCCGAAAATCTCGAATTTGAAAAGGCGCAAATCATCAAGGAAAAATACGACATCCTCGACAATTATCACGCCAAGAATGTAATCTCTGTCCACGTGTCAAACACGGTGGAAGTGTATTCGATTCTCAAGGACGAACGGGACGATTTTTATTACGTCAATTTTATGAAAGTGAGCAACAGCGTCATCATCCGCTCTTTCACCCGCGAAATCAAAGACCGCGCCGACGAATCGCCCGAGGACATTCTCACCACCACTATTACCGACATTCATTTTTCAGAGTTCAATATTGGCGACGACGCAAAGGAATTTATCTTGCCGTTTGAGATTGATTTTGACATCGACAACATCAAAATCACCGTCCCGAAATCCGGCGACAGAAAACAACTTTTGGACTGGTCGCTCAGAAATTGCCGTCTGTATATGGCGGAACAACAACGGCAACGCTCGCTCGTGGATCCCGATGCGTCCGTCAACAATCTGATGAAAAAGATGAAAGACGACCTGCAACTCGACGTTGAGCCGAGGCATATCGAGTGTTTTGACAATTCAAACATTCAGGGCACCAATCCCGTTTCGTCGTGCGTCGTATTCAGGAACGGCAAACCTTTCAAAAAAGATTACCGTCTGTTTAACGTGAAAACTGTGGTTGGTGCGGACGACTTTGCGACGATGCGCGAGGTGGTGTATCGTCGTTACAAAAGGTTGAGCGAAGAAGGCAAGGAACTGCCGCAGTTGATTGTCATCGACGGTGGCAAAGGTCAGTTGCGCTGCGCGTATGAAACTCTGCAAGCTTTGGGTCTCGACGGCAAGATTGCCGTGGTCGGATTGGCAAAGAGGTTGGAAGAGATTTTCTATCCCAACGACCCGATTCCGCTCTACCTCGATAGGACTTCGCCGACGTTGAAGGTAATCCAGCATCTTCGCGACGAGGCGCATCGCTTTGGCATTACGTTCCACAGGAACAAGAGGTCGAAGGGAATGATTCATTCAATTCTCGAAGACATACCGGGCATCGGCGACAAGACCATCGGAAAACTTCTCACCACTTTTGGCTCAGTCAACAAAATCGCCGAGCTTTCCATCATTGAGCTCAAAAAGGTGGTCAATCTCGACCGTGCGCTTAAAATTTACCAACATTTTCACCCTGACGAGCAAATCACGTCTGTTTTGCCGAAAAAGGACGATTCCGTAGAGAATAAAGAAAGTGTCTGATTGTCAGATTGTTATATTTTTTTTGTGCTGAAAAATATCGCGATTTCCTTTTGATGGTGGATTTTTGCGCGGTTTGGTGGTCGGATGCGTGAAAGATTTTGGGATATTATAACGCCAAAAATTACCCCATTTCCCGCGTCAAATGTAAAAATGGTAGTGGTGATGGTCGGCAAGATTTTGGGCGTTAAAATGGGGATTTTTCAAATCGAAAACGATATTTCGGTGAATGTGATTTTTATTCGCCGAAATATCGTTGGGTGTGGTGAACATTATTCATTCCTAATTCCATCAAAAAAAGGAATCAAATGGTCGATAATGCTCTGTTCCAAGTTGCTTTCGGTGTAGTTGCAGTTGTTTTTAAAACCAAGAAACTCCGCCACGACGGGGTTTTTGAGGTATTCAAGTTTGTCCTGCAAAGGTGCTGTGAGCGTGTGCATTTCGTCGCGCACTACCTTTTTGTCCTGCGATTTCAACAGCCGGTGGTAATACTGCGACGAAACATTCCGTTGCAATGTGCGCGTACTCCACATCTCGTTGGCCGCCTCGTTCTCGTACCATGCACGCCCTTCGTCGGTAAGTTCTTGAAGTATAATGCTGTAATGGGTCCACGACAGACGTATGGGGAATTTTGCAGTCAGTGATTGCAAAATTTCTGCAATTGATTTTTGTTCTGTAATTCATTCCATTAGAAAGAAATCAGGGTGTCCTTGATAGAAATCAATGAAGTTTTGTCGTTGCAATCTGCATCTCTGTGTTTGCTTTTTGTATCTCGTTGTTTGCCATTATATTGGATTTTCAATTTTCAACATTCAATTTTCAATTTTCATACTTGGACACCACTTCCTCAATCCCAATACCCAACATCCGCATCTGCCTGAATACTTCTGGAAGTGTGTGCTGCATGAACTCGTCGCGGCGGTACTTGATGATTTGGGACTTCGCGCCGGGCGTTACGAAAAAGCCGAGGCCGCGCTTGTTGTAGATGACATTCTCACGGTTCAGGAAGTCGTAGGCCTTGACTACGGTGTTGGTGTTGACTTCCAAAAATACAGAAAACTCTCGCACCGACGGGATGCGGTCGTCGTCCTTGTATTTGCCCGAAATTATCTCGTCGCAAATTCGGTCGGCGATTTGCAGGTAGATGGCTTTGTCGCTGTTAGAGTATTCTATTTTATTGACCTGTATCATAATAATTTCTGTTATAGTGTGATACTTTAATAGTACAGTACAAAAGTATGGCGGAAATTTTGATTGTGCAAATTTTTTGGGGGGGAATTTTCGGTGCGTTAAGGTTTTTTAACAGATTGGATTGTGCAAGTAAAAAATATTTGCACAATTTCGAAAAAAAAACAAAGTCCCTGGCACAAAGGTTCTGAAAATCAGTGATAAAGAGATTGTGGAAGTGGTGGTGTGAGAACTGCAAAAAAAGACCGGCAACAGATGGCCGGTCTTACTACTCAAAAATCAAACGTACAAGGAAAAACAAAAAATATCTTATCTGTTAAATAAACTGCACGGAAAAACCGATCTTGTTGAACGGGAGAATCAACAGTTCGGAGTATTCTTCACCAGTCTGTTGCATGTCGTCGTCGTCGTCAGGGTAGTACCAATTGATTTCCACGTCCTTTCCGTTCTTGTACAGAGTTTCCCACCTGTTGAACATTTCCAACAGGATTTTGGAGGACGCAGTGTTGAAGTAGTCCAACTTGAGGTTGACTACCGTCTTGACGCATGGATTCTTGCTGTATTCCTCAATCCAGTCGATGACGGGCTTGTAGAACGCCGTCACGTCGGATGGGAATGACTTTCCTGTAAATTCGCACACACCGGTCGTGGGATCCATATCAACCCCCGGTGTGTCAACCGACTGTTCTAATATCAAATGTTCTATCATGGCTTTATGAGTTTTGTCGTATTATAGCATCATTTTTACACATACTTGTAATAAAAATTATGCCAAACTATGCATTTTTCACATTAAAATTCGCCCTTCGCACTTTTTTGCGGAGTTTGCATGGAATGGGTCACATGAGCAACGACCTTGTCGTCCTCACAGTTGTTGAGGAAAAACTTGACGTCGATGTGGTCACACTCCATGTCGAGTGGCGCTACATAGTAGTATGTTACCGTCGCGCGCCTTGTATGCTCGCAGAACGCTATCTTAGTGACAGTGTCCGTGTCGGTAACTTCTGGAATAGCAACAAACTCACTAAGTCTTGAAGGCGAATACAGATCGATTGTGTAGCAGAAAACTTTGCAATTATCTGAAGTGATAACATTGACGTCCTTTATCGAGATGCTCGGGGTGTCCAATGTTAGCATTTCAGTATTGATTCTGCTTGCCGTTGTTACTACCACAATCGTCAATAGTAGAATCAGTATATTTGCTTTCATAGTCTTATGTGAACCGTTTTTTATTTCACGGTTCAAATATATGAATTATTTTTCATATAAAGCAAAACTTTAAGCAACTTTTTTTCAAAAAAATTTTATTTCTGCATTTTAGACTATTGTAGGCAATTTATTGATTTCTTTGGGAATTTTGGCACTTCATTTAAAATTGTCGGTTTAACAGTATCAAAATCCGTGCCTAATCGTGTTTCTCTATTTTGTTCCGAGCGTTTTACGATAGAGAATTGCATCGTCAAGCACTTCTTCGGCTTTTTTTATGAACTGGTCGTGCTTAAGCGTGTAGCGTATCATTCCTTCGTCGTAATAATACCTTCGGATTATTTCAGAGCCGAGCGCAGTGCGTATTTGAGCCTTGTTTTTGTCGTATTCCTTGCGTTTCTCTGTCTCTATTTGCTTTTTGAGCGCGGCGAGCGTGGCAGAGATTGTGGTGTTGGGATACTCTGACTGTATGTCCTGCGTAAGGTCGCTGATGTCTTCGTCGACCATGGTCTCGTATTTGTAGAGCTTATCGCCTGCAAACTGCTTAAGCTCAGCAATTTCGCTATCTGAAATTTCGAACTGTTCCGGGGACGGGACGCTGGCATGTTTGCGGTGGTACTGGGTCGCAAAGTCAAACACGATGTTGTTATCAATCAAATTTTCCAAAATGTAAGACATTGTGTCGCTGTTGACGGTAATGTCGGGCATTATTCCGCCAGCGTCCTTTACTGTGCGTCCGTTTTTGGTCTTGAAGGTCTTGTATTCCGATTCGGTAATCCTTGTAGCTTTGCCTGTGGAGTCCTTATGTCCGTAGTCCAACTTTTGGATGCAACGTCCCGAGGGTATGTAGTATTTGGCTGTTGTTACTTTCATTGTCGACTTGAACACAAGTTCTTTCGTGGTCTGTACAAGTCCTTTTCCGTATGTCTTTTCGCCGATTATGACAGCGCGGTCGAGGTCTTGGAGCGCGCCGGATACAATTTCCGCTGCGGAGGCGGAGTTGCCGTTGACGAGTACAACTATCGGAATGTCAGTGTCCAACGGTACATTCTCGGCTTTGAATGTGTTGTTCCATTCTTCGATGCGGCCTTTCATTTCCACTATCTTTTCTCCCTGTGGGACGAAGATGTTCACGATGTTGACCGCTTCGACAAGAAGTCCGCCAGGATTGTACCGCAGGTCGATTATCAACTTTTTGATTTTATTGTCGTTCTTGAGTTTTATGAATGCGTCGCGGAATTGTTTGCTACAGTTTTGTGTGAAACCTGACAGGTTAATGTATCCGGTCTGTGGCGCAATCTCGCCGTAATATGGAATGTCAGGTATGTCAATCATGGCGCGTTTCATCGACATAGACTTCTTCTCGCCGTTACGGCTGTACTGGATGTTGACGGGTGTGCCGGGTTCGCCTTTCAGTATCAGCTCAAGTTCGTCGTATGACTTGCCTGTGATGTCTTTGTCGTTGATTTTCAGGATGATGTCGCCGATGATGAGTCCGGCTTTGTCGGCTGGCGAGTCTTTGTAGATGGTGGATATTATGTACTGTTCACCGCTCTTGTCAAAGTTTGCGCCTATGCCGGCATATTCGCCGGTGTTCATCATCCTAACGTCTTCAACGAGTGATTCAGGGTAGTAGACGGTGTACGGGTCGAGGGTTTCGAGCATCTTGTCGATGGCGGTCTTGATGAGCTCGCCGCTCGATGTCTCTTCGACGTACATTGTGCGGATGTCGCGCATGAGCGTGTGGAAGATTTCGAGGTTTTTTATCAGCTCGAAGTCGTCGTCGTCGCTCCTGACGAATGACATCAGTGGGATAATTGTACTGACCGCTACGATTAGCACAATTATTTTAGGTTTAGTGAATTTTTTGATTTTCATTGTATTTATTACTTTTTATTTCAACTTTTACTTGCAGTCTTTTAACGACATCATTCTTCGGTGTCTTCGTCGTCCCAATAGCCGATTTCGATTGCGTTTATGCCTTCGTCGCCGATTATGACGAGGAGGTTGAGGTCGTCGAAGTCGAGGATGCGCTCCTTTGTGTCCGGGTCGATTTGTATGTCCGGGTCGGCGGCCTTGAGGCTGTTGGTGTATTTGATTAGTTTTTCTTCCGAATCTCCGAAGTGGACTTTGTTGTCGAGGTTAAATTCGGGGTTTGTGCATAGGATTGAGCTGAGCTTGTAGACGTCCTTGCCGTCTTCGTCCTCGTCGAGGTCGAACGAGAAGTCTGTCTGTAGTGTGTCGTAGTAGAGCGTCAGGGTGGGGGTGTCCTCGCCTTCAAACGTCTCCTGTTCCCTTTCGTCCGGTTTGCCGAACAGGTCTGTGATTTCTTCTTCGGTCATGCCGAATCTTGCTGGGCCAAAGCCTTGGCCGATTACTAATGTTCCGATTTTGCTCATTTTCTTTTTGTTTTATGTTTGGTTAGTGAAATATTTGTTGTAGTACTTCGAGGCTTTTTATGTTGTCAAGCGTCTCGAAGTGGTAGCGGTAATAGTCGAGTACTTTTTCTAACAGGTAGCTGCGGCTGTTTCCGTTAAGCGTGATGGCTTCGCATGAAATAAAATCTTTGTCAAGCATCTGGCTGAAGATAAGCCCGTATGGTGGTGTTATCAGATGTTTTACTCCAAGTTTGTTCTCGACGAACATTGACCTTGACAGGTCGAAGCATGGACGGTACTCCGAGTATCGGTTTGCCGGGTAGAAGCCCATGTACTTGGCGAGTTGCATGAGGAATTTGATGTGGAAGTTGGAGCCTTTGAAGTCGCGGTCGTCGAGAAGCCTGAGGCTTGTGGCTATGTAGTCATACATGTCGTCGTTTTTCTCGGAGTATGTCAGTGTCTTTGTCAGTATTTCTGCCAAAAACATGACAACTGACATTTTGGCTTGGTCAAACGGTATGGTCATGTATGTATGTCCTGGCGTTATCCTGCTTGCGCGGTGTATGCCGGTCGGTGTGCTTGTGCCAGTGTATTCTATTTCGTTTTGGAATAGCGGCTGGCAGTAGGGGAGTGCGGAGGCTTTGTTGCGCGTTGCAGGTATGGTAACAGCAAACGCCATGCGCCCACATTCGCGTGTGTAGGTGTTGATGATGAGTTTGTTGTCGCCATATTTTGCTGTGCTGAGCATTATAGCCTCTGTTTTTTCCATGGTGTCAGTCGTCGGTGCGTTTTAGTTGGATGTTGTAGCAGTCGATGTGTTTTTTTATTGTTTCGTTTGAGTGGTCGAGCACCCAGCCTTTTAATTGTTTGAGTTTTTTGTTCGGGTTTGTCTTTAGCATGACGCTGACTTGACGCTCCTTGCCGTCCTTTACAACGCCATAGACGGAGTTTTCGTCTGTCGTGTCGTCGGTGTATACGGCGATGAGTGTTGTGCGCGGGTTGTCCGAGAGGTCGTCCTCGTAATATGTTACGTCGCATGTGAGGGTGTATGTGCCACTGCTGTCTACGTCGATGTTGAATGCTATCGGGTTTGTCTCGCCGTCGAGCGGCAGGTTCCAGTCGCTGCGCATGTTCCATACGTCGTTACTGTCGCGCTCGGCTTTGACTTCGTAACGGCGGTTTTCGTCCTGCTCGAATTGCGACACTTTCTTGATTACTTTGTCGTACAGGTCGCGGTATTGTTTCGGATGGTTGACGTACCAGTCGATGGTTTCGATGAACTGTTTTCGTGTGATTCCTTCCTTAATGAATACGTCGTTGTAGTATGACAGCGAGTCGTTGTGCAGAGCGTTGTCGTTAAGCCCCTTAATAGACAGTATTGCGTCTGCGCGGTGCATCTGGAATATGATTTCCGCGCATTTGTCTTCCGGGATTTCTGGCAAAGGCTCTCCGCATGACATCATCGTTGCCGCTGCAATCGCTATGGCTGTGAGTGTTTTTTTCATTTTGTTTCGTTGTCTTGGGTTCGAGGTGCAAAGTAACAAAAGATTTTCCTATGTGAAAAACTTTTTTGAGGCATTTGTTTGGCGAACCGTTGTAGCAAATAAAATCCCCCGGTTTAGAATGTTTTTCCTTGATTCTAAACCGGGGGATTGTTTATGTCGGTTTTGGGTATGCGTGTGTTATTTCACCACGCCTTTTTCCAAGTATTCCGCCAAGTTTGTCCGCATGACGCTTGCGACGTGTTCGGCGGCTACTTTTTCCATGTCGTGTTTTACCATGATGGCGACAAGTTGCTCGAAAGATGTCTTTTGCGGATTCCAGCCGAGGTGTTCGCGGGCTTTCGTCGGGTCGCCCCAGAGGTTGACGACATCTGTCGGGCGGTAGAAATCCTCGCTGACTTCAATCAACGTTTTTCCGACGAGGTTCGCGGGACCGGCGACGCAGATGCCCTTTTCGTCGATGCCTTCGCCTTCGAATTTCAATTCCATGCCGGCGGCTTTGAATGCGTGGTAGGCAAATTCGCGGACGGAATGTTGTACGCCTGTGGCGATTACGAAATCTTCGGGCTTTTCTTGTTGAAGGATGAGCCACATACATTCCACGTAATCTTTTGCGTAGCCCCAATCACGAAGTGAGGAAAGGTTGCCGAGGTAGAGTTTATCTTGTTTGCCTTGTGCGATGCGGGCGGCGGCGAGGGTGATTTTGCGCGTTACGAATGTCTCGCCGCGCCGCTCGCTCTCGTGGTTGAACAAGATTCCCGAACAGCAAAACATATCATACGCCTCGCGGTATTCTTTGATTATCCAATAGCCGTACAACTTCGCGACGGCATAGGGCGAATACGGATGGAACGGTGTGTTTTCGTTTTGGGGCACTTCCTCAACCTTGCCATAAAGTTCGGACGTGGAAGCCTGATAGATTTTGCAGGTTTTTTCGAGGTGGTTGGTCCTGACGGCTTCCAAAATCCTCAATACGCCGACTGCATCAACGTCCGCCGTAAATTCGGGCGCGTCAAAACTTACCTGCACGTGGCTCTGCGCGGCGAGGTTGTAAATCTCGGTCGGTTGCACTTTGCCGACGAGTTTTACGAGCGACATAGAATCGGACATGTCGGCGTAATGCAGATGAAAATTTTTACATAACGCCGCCACATGCGTTTGGGTTCTTTTATCAGGCGGTAGAGCCATTCCAACAAATGACGCTGACACCAATCCGGGGCGCGTCGCGATGTGCCGGCGAAGAAGTCGAAAACCGCGCCTATTGTCCCGCAATGGCAGTTGATTTTCAATTCGTTCCAATGTCTATAAGCCCATTTTTCCTGTTTGGGCGCGGTCATGCCAATCCACAATAAGTCAGGGGTCGCGGCGTTGATTGCGTTGATGATGGCGGCGTTGTCTTCGTCGGAAAATTCGGGCTTGTAGGGCGGCGAATATGTAACGACTTCGATGTTTGGATATGCGGTGGCGGCGCGTTGTTTTATGAGCGACAGTACTTTTTCGCTACTGCCCATAAAGAAACATTTGCCGCCAGTTTCGTTGAGTTTCCGCATCTCAAACTCAAACAAATCCCAACCCGCAACGCGCTTTATGGGTTGTGATTTCGCTTTAAGAAATCGGCGGGCACACGGTATGCTCGCCCCGTCAGGAATAAGAAAATCGCCGTTCCTGAGCGCGTCGGCAAAGGCTTCGTCCTTCTGCGCTACATTGTAGGAATGTGCGTTGATGGTGTTGATGAGGATTTTTCCGGACGGGATGACGACGAGTGCGGCGCGGGATGGAAGGATGGATATGTCGCTAAGAGATAACATATTATAACCACTCATTGAGTAATTGTAGGTGTTCCTGAACGTTTTGTTCGGAAGGGAACCGATTCTTTATAATTTTTGCGGGGACGCCGGCGGCAATGCTACAAGGCGGTATGTCATGCGTTATTACCGACCCGGCACCAACAATAGAGCCATCGCCAATTTTAACCCCTGCAACTATAATAGAGCCGAATCCTATCCAAACATCATTGCCTATATGTGTCTTATAATTGTCGCCACGCCCACTGTTCCAAATCGGCTTCCCGACCAAATCGTACTTGTGGTCATCTTTCCCGACAAAGGATACATTTCCCGCCACAAGCACATAATTTCCAAATTCAATATCGCATTGAATGGTAACGTTTTGCCCGAACTGGACGTGGTGTCCAAACGTAATATCTTTGTGCGGCGACCATATTTTTGTGGCAAATGGAATCCTCAAAAAACCGGAACATTTGATATACCTATGCTTTATATGCAAAAAGACAAACGTCCTGACGCCATTCGCCATGCGTCGCAATACGATTTCGGCCTTGCTACTGCCTGGAATTATATTACTAAACTTTCGCAAGTGTCATAACACGTTATCAATCAAATCATTCCAACTTTATTGAATTTTTAACCAATTGATTTTCAATGACTAAATCAATAAGTAAAGTATCCTTGCAATCGTTTAATTGTTTCTTAATATTCTCAACTAAATCTCTGATAAAT